>CANMLD010000219.1 GCA_947498315.1 Pseudomonadota bacterium
CGCCGCGCAATTTTCGACGCAGTCACTTGGCGCCGATAGGCGCGTACTCGAGCGACGACGACGGGCTCATAGCCCTTCTAGGAGCGAGAGCAAGTGAATGCTAGGAAATTGCCGGCGAACGCCAATCGGAGTTTTGACCGACCCTCTCAACTCACGGAGACGCGGGTCAGGGCGAGAGTGCGGCAGTCCAGGCCGCCTTCACAGCAGCCCACCCCTCGGGGGACGAGAGGTTGGTGGGCACCGGCCCGCCGTAGTCGAGGAAGGCGCTGACCTTACCCTCGGGCGTGTAGACGATCATGTCGTCCTTTCCAGCGCCGTGAAGGAGCCAGACGCCAGCTTCGGCGGTGTCCTGAAACACTGGGAATGTGCCCTTCTCAGTCAGGTTCGCGATCGAGTCGAGGAAGCCGATCTCGTTGACCACAGCGACCTCGACAGCGAGACCCTCAGCCACGAGCTCGGTCTTCATCTCTTGGAGTTTCCCAGCCTGGGAAACGCAGAAGCCTCACCCACTCCTCAAGATGGCGAGCATGGTCGCTTTCCCGATGAATCCGGGCTGGGTGTAGGGTTGGTTGTAGGTGGCGCTCGACGGGTTCAAGTCCGTCAGAGTCCAGGCTGGCCAGTCCGCACCGACGCACGTCGGGCCGGTGCATGCGCCGTCGGCATCGGCGACAGAGACGTCGTCAGTTGAGGCGTCATGGGCCGAGGATACATCGTCAACGGGGCTGACCGTGTCCTCGTCCCCTACGAGATCCGAGCTGCCGAGGTCGGTCAGTTCCAGAGCGTCCGGGTCGACGGCGTCCGGGTCGAGGGCGTCTTCTGTGAGCGTCGCGTCCTCCGTGATCGCTGCGTCGGCCAGCTCGACGTCGCCGACGCCAGTCGTGTCAGCAGGACTGTCGGTATCGGCCACCACCGTGTCGGGCTCGTCCGGGGTGACCTCTGCCTCTGCGACATCATCGCCCGGCGTCTCGCCGCTCGTGTCACTGGCCCGCGAGTCGGCCTGATCCGTCGCGTCGCGGATCAGGCTCACGGTGTCGTTGTTCTTCTCGCAGCCAACGAGCCCGGCCGTCAGGACGCCGACGTTCAAGGCGCTAGCGAGGGTGGAGCGTAGGGTCGACGTGCGTTGCACTCGGTCGCGTCTCAATGGACCTCCAGGCCGGCCATGAGGGCCGGAAGCGGGAGTGTGCACCTCCGCCCCCCAGAGCTTCAAGTAGGACTGTTTTTTCTGTCGATTTCGATGGGGTGTGGATCGAACAGGCGCATGGCGCGTCTCAAGCCCCCACGCTGCCGCCTCAGCATTGGGCGCGGACGCTTTCATCAATAGTCACAATCCTTTGCCCCTCTCGGAGGCCCGACGTTTAGCTACTACGAGTTCACCCACCCCGCCTCGGACCGGCTGACCGACCCGCAGTGGGAGGCGATGCTGAGTGCGCCGGGGAAGGCGCCGGCTCGGCCGGAGTGGATTCGGGCCTATCTCGGGAAGTGAATCAGGGCGCCAGTGCCTCTAGCTTGCCCTTCGCGTCGCGCCAATAGTCGCGCCAGACCACATAGTCCGAGCCGAAGAACTTGCCCGTCAGCGCCGTGAGCGCCCGGACGGCGTCGTCGGCGACCACGGGATCGTCATCCCGGACGAGCTCGATGAGCGGGCCGATGACGCGTGGATCGCGGATGGAGCGAGCGGCGAAGACGGCGGCACGGCGCACAGACGCACGAGGTGACGCCATGGCGCCGAGGAGCGGCGGCACTGCCCGTGCGTCGCCGAGGAGCCCAAGGCTCTCGACCGCCGACACCGCGACCTGTTCGCTACGGTCTCCGCAGACGCGGGCGAGCGCCGGCAAGACCTTCTTGAGGTCGCGTTCGCTGGCGGTGCGGCCGAGGGCTTCCGCGGCGGCGGCCCGAACATTGGGCTCTTTTGCCGTGAGGGCGGACGTCAAGGTGCTGTCGCTCTCTTTGCCACCCCTCCCGCCGAGCCCGTTCAAGACGACGGCGCGGAGCGTCGGCGAGGTGGTCTTGGCCAGGGACCCGAGCGCTTGGCTCGCTTCGCGACCTTCGATGCGCGCGAGCGCCGCCACGGCGAGGATCTGACCGGCGAGTGGGAGCTCGGGGAACGCGGCCATCAGGCGCGGGATCGCGTCTGCGCCCCACGCGGCCAGCCGCCCCGGAGCGGACTGGCACACAGCGTCTTCGACGGTGGTACACAGGCGCAGGTCGACGATGGCGCGTTCAACGGCGTCCGACGCTGGGAGCGGCGTCACCGCGAGGGTGAGCGCGAGCCAGAGCGGGCTCAAGAGGCCCTCCCGATCGCGTCCGTGAAGGCGCGGACGCGAGTAGGGTCTTTGACGCCCGGCGAGCTCTCAACGCCGCTCGCCACGTCGACGCCGGCGGGGTCGATGGCTGCGATGGCGGCAGCGACCGATTCCGGGCGGAGGCCGCCCGCGAGGAGCATCCGGCCCGGGAGCTGTTCGCGTAGCGACCGGGCGAGCGTCAGGTCCACCGGTGTCCCGGACCCCCCGCCCGCAGCGGCGTCGAGCAAGTACCAACTATCGGGGCCATCGAGGTAGTCAGGCACTCGCGCCGCGACCTCAGGCCCACGAGCCGCGAAGGCCTTGAGGAAGGGCACGCCGAAGCGTCGGCAGAACGCGGGCGATTCGTCGCCGTGAAATTGAAGGAGGCCGAGACTTGCGGCCGCGATGGCTTCGCGCACGAGCGCCTCGTCCGGATCGACGAAGACCCCGACGCGACGTAGGTGAGGGGGCAGTGCGGGCACGAGGGCGACGGCCGCGTCGAGCGTGAGATGGCGCGGGCTCCGCGGCCAGAAGTTGAGCCCGATCCAGTCGACGTTCGACCACGCGTCAGTGTCACCCGAAAGCGCCGTGATCCCGCAAACCTTCACGATACGGCGTCCGATCACGTGGGGCTCCGTGGGACGCCGGTGCTCTTCAAGAGGCCGGCGAGCGCCGCGCCCGGATCGGCCTCCTGCATGAAGCGTTCGCCGATGAGGACGCCGTGGTAGCCGGCGTCTCGGAGGCGAGTGAGGTCAGCTACCGTCCGTATCCCGCTCTCACTGACTCGGAAAACACCTTCGGGAAAACGCGGCGCGAGCTTCTCCGAGACCTCGAGGTCGACCTCGAAGGTGTGGAGGTTGCGGTTGTTGACCCCGATGAGGGTCGCTCCCACGTCGACGGCCATGGCGAGCTCTTGCGCGTCATGGACCTCGACGAGGACGGCCATGCCGAGCCCCGTGGCCAGCTTGTGAAGGGCCGAGAGCTCTTTGTTGTTCAGCGCCGCCACGATGAGGAGGACGAGGTCGGCGCCCCAGATCCGCGCCTCCCATATCTGGGAGGGTGAGACCATGAAGTCCTTACAGAGAACGGGGAGTTGCACCGCAGCCCGCACGGCGACGAGGTCCTCTGGGCGGCCATCGAAGCCGGCCTCGTCGGTGAGGACGGAGATGGCGTTCGCGCCAGCACGTTCGTAGCCCCGCGCGATCTCGGCCGCGTCAGAGCCGGGACGGATGGGGCCGCGGCTCGGAGACGCGCGTTTGTGTTCGGCGATGACCGCGAGGCCCTCGGCGGCGCATAAGGCGGCGAGGGCGTCCCGCTGACAGCGCAGGTCGGCCACTCGGAGGGCGGCGACGTCGAGCGTCGCGGCGCGGGCGCGGACCTCCTTGCGCTTCCGTTCGAGGATCTCGTCGAGGTAAGTGGCGGTCATGAGGCCCTCTGGACACGCTGCAGGACGCCGCGAGCAGCGCCGGAGTCGATGGAGGTGGTCGCGAGCGTGAGCCCCGTAAGCGGGGTCTCGGCAGCGTCAGCAGCGTACAGCGCCCAGGCCGCGTTGAGGAGCGTGGCCGTGCGATAGGGTCCCGGCTCGCCATTCAAGACGGCGAGTGTGATGGCGGCGTTGTCGTGAGCGTCCCCGCCGGCGATGGCGGAGATGGGGACCACGTCCAGCCCGAGCTCGCCAGGATGGGTCTCGCCGAACAGAACCTCGCCGGCCTCGCGCCGCCATTCGGCCCACCGCGTCACGCCCGCGGGGCTAATCTCGTCGAGGCCATCGACGCCGCGCACCACGATGGCGCGCTCGGAGCCGAGGCGACCGAAGGCTTCGGCCATCGCGCCGAGCTTGCCTTCGTCAAAGACGCCAACGAGCTGGTGAGTCGCGCTCGCTGGGTTCACGAGCGGCCCGACGAGGTTCATGATCGTGCGGACGCCCAGCTCCTTGCGAATCGCGGCGACGTGCCGCATCGCGGGGTGGAGGTGCGGCGCGAACAGGAAGGCGAAGCCGTGCCGGATGACCTGGTCGGCGCAGTCGGCGGCCACGTCGAGCAAGGGGACCCCGAGCGCTTCGAGGACGTCGGCGCTGCCCGAGCGGCTCGAAACAGCGCGGTTTCCGTGCTTGGCGACCGGAACACCGGCGCCGGCGCACACGAAGGCGACGGTGGTGGAGAGGTTGAAGGTGTGGGCCCCGTCGCCGCCGGTGCCGCAGGTGTCGAGCAGCTTCGGCAGACCGGTCTCGACGCGAGTGCCCACGGCCCGGAGCGCGCGCGCGATGCCGAGCAGCTCGTCGGCCGTCTCGCCACGCACACGCATCCCAATGAGCAGCCCGCCAATCTGCGCGGGGGTCGCTTCACCGCGGACGATGGCTCCCATCGCCGCTTCCATCGCGTCGGCGCCGAGGCGCTCGCCCGAGATGAGGCGACCGATGAGCACTGACAGGACGGACGTGCTCACGTGGCACCCTGCCCCGCCCACCAACGGTCAGCGAGCGCGAGGAAGGTGCCGAGCATGCGGTGGCCGTGTTCGGTGAGGATGGACTCCGGGTGGAACTGCACGCCGTGGGTCGGGTGAACGCGGTGCCGCAGCCCCATGATCTCGCCGTCGTCTGCGGCGGTGGCCGTGATGACGAGCGACTCGGGGAAGGAGCCGCGTTCGGCGACCAGCGAGTGGTAGCGCGTCGCTCGGAACGGCGACGGGAGGCCGGCGAAGACGCTATCGCCCTCGTGGAGGATGGGTGACGTCTTGCCGTGCATGACGCGCCCCGCACGGACGACGCGGCCGCCCATGGCGTGGGTGATGCTCTGATGGCCCAGGCACACGCCGAGGATGGGCACCTGTCCGCTGAGCCGCTCGATGACAGGCACCGAGATGCCGGCCTCGGCTGGCGAGCACGGGCCGGGGCTGATGACGATGGAACGCGGACGGAGCGCGACGACGTCGTCGACGGTCAAGGCGTCGTTGCGGCGGACGTCGACCTCGTGACCGAGCTCGCCGAAATACTGTACAATATTGTACGTAAATGAATCGTAGTTGTCGATCATCAGGATCATGGCCCGAGCGCCTCCCGTGCGAGCCGGATCGCCGTGAGGACGCCGCGTGCCTTCTCGCGCGTCTCTTCGAGCTCTCGAGCCGGGTCCGAGTCGTAGACGACGCCGGCGCCGGTCTGCACGTAGAGCCGGTCGGGCATTGCGAGCACGGACCTTATGGCGATCGCGAGATCGATGTTCCCGCCGTAGCCGAGATAGCCGGCGGCACCGCCGTAGACACCGCGCCCGTTCGGCTCGAGCTCTTCGATGATCTCCATCGCCCGCACCTTGGGTGCGCCGCTGAGCGTGCCCGCTGGAAAGGTCGCGCGGATGACGTCTTCGGTGCTGGTGCCAGGCCGGAGGCGGGCCTCGACCTGGCTGACGAGGTGCATGACGTGGCTGTAGCGCTCGACCACCATCTGCTCGCGGACCTTGACCGTGCCAGGGACGGCGATGCGGCCGAGGTCGTTCCTGCCGAGGTCGACGAGCATGACGTGTTCGGCGATCTCTTTGGGGTCGGCCCGCAGCTCGGCTTCGATGGCGAGGTCCTGGGCGGGATCGGCGCCGCGTCGACGCGTTCCGGCGATGGGGCGCACCTCGGCGACGTCGCCTTGCCGGCGCACGAGGAGCTCCGGGCTGGCGCCAACGAGCGCGTACTCCGGGAAACGCATGAAGAACATGTAGGGCGACGGGTTCGTGAGCCGCAACGCGCGATAGAGATCGAAGGGTTTGGTGCGTCCGGTCGGGATCTCGAAGCGGCGCGACAGCACGACCTGAATGCAGTCGCCGGCGGCGATGTACTCGCGGGCGCGCTCGACCATCTTCTGAAACTCGGGGCCCTCGACGTTCACCGGAGGATCGACTTCGAGCGGATCGAGCTCGATGCCCGGCGACGGCACGGCTTCGGGGGTGCGAAGCCGCGCGACGACCGTGTCGATGGCAGCGCGGGCTTGTTCCCAGAGGGCCGCGGGGTCATCGCCCGCCGTGACCTGCACGGGGCAGATGACGCGGGCGCGCTGACGAAGGCTGTCGAGCGCGATGACGATGCCGGCGTCGATGAGGGCGCTGTCCCAGATCGGGAGATCGCGGGTGGCGCGTTCGGGTAGGTCCTCGATGAATCGGACCATGTCGTAGCCGAGATAGCCGACGAGGCCGCCGAAGAAGCGCGGGTGCGACTCGGCCAGAACGGGCGTGAAGCGCGCCGACCGCTTGGTCACGACGTGCAGCGGGTCATCGGCCCGGAAGCGCTGCTCGCGGCCCTTCGTGGTGATGGAGACCTCGTGCCCGCGGGTGCGGACGAGCTCACGAGGCGCGATCCCGATGAAGGAGTAACGTCCCCACTTCTCGCCCCCTTCGACGGACTCGAGCAGGTAAGCCGGCTCCGCGGGGTCTCGATCGACGCGCAGGAAAGCCGAGAGCGGCGTCAGGAGATCGGTCACGACCTCACGGTAGACGGGGATGACGGCGCCGCTGGAGTTGGCAGAGTCCGGTCCTTCGGCGGGCACTTCCGCCCAGGGGGACGCCGCGAGAATGAACGCCGCTTTCTCGGGATGGTGAATGATGGCGTAGGCTCCGTGCGTCGAGATGCGGGGTCGAGCCCCCGACCGCTCTTCGGTCGGACTGTGCCGAAAGTCGGCGTTAGAGACAACCCGCGAGAGGCGTAGGCAGTAGGGGGCTGTGCTACCGGACCTTGGAGAAGCGCACGAGCACCACTCCATCGATGTCGACCGCGACCCCCGGGCGGTAGCCGGCGGCGACGAGGCCCTGACCTGCCGCATCGGCGTACCGAGAGAGCCCGTCGCCTCGTTGTCGCACCAGCCACACCTCTCGCCCGTCCTCGGGTGGCGGCGGCGCTGGCAGCTCTGCCGGGTCCATAGGCGGCCCAGACGCTGGAGTGGCCCACCAACCCGGGTGATCGTGAAGACCAAGCGGCACCGCCACGACCGGTGTCCCTGTCGCTGTACGCCGCTCGAGCGCCGCGAGGGGCGCGTAGCTGAAGCCGACAGCATAGACGGCGGCGACCGGTGGCGCTGACACGTTTTGTACACGTTCGAGGAGCCCATGGACGGCCTCGGTGGGCCGAGCGAAGTCGGCACGAAGCCAGACGACGGTGACGACGAGTTGAGCGACAGTCCACGCGGCGAATGACAGCCCGCCCAGCCAATCTCGAAACCGGGAGCCCGGCTCGCTGAAGCCCAGGGAGAGGAGCACGATGAGCGCCGGGAGCCCGACGAGCTCGTAACGCCCCGCAAGGAATACGGGTTTGATGAGCACAGAGAACAGAAGCGCGATGAGGAGCGGCCCGAGCCAGCCGAAGAGGAGCGCGCTGCGTCCGAGTGCGCTCGGTCCGGTCGCTGCAGAGTGGCCTGCCGCGCCGCCATCCCGGCTGCGGATGACCGCCGAGAGGAAGAGCCCCGCGGCGCCCAAGGCCCCGAGCGGCGCGACCCATGTAGGGACCGGCAAGATCCCAAGCGCCCCCAGGTACTCCGGGTACGGCCCGGCCCCAGCGAGGGAGAGCAGGCTGTCCCGTATCGCGCCGGCGGTCCCCGGGAACGCAGACGCGAGCCACTGCTTGGAGCCGGCCTCGACATCGGCGGTCCCGACGAAGGCGACCCAGCACGCC
>CANMLD010000220.1 GCA_947498315.1 Pseudomonadota bacterium
TGTCGCAGTAGAGCGTGCCGTTGCAGAAGTCGCCGTCTTCGTCGTCGTCACACTCGGCCTCGTTGAAGCAGGTGCAACCAGAGTCATTGCCCTGGCATACGCCGTTCGAGCAGGTGTCGCCCGTCGTGCAGAGGATACCGTCGTTGCAGGGCGAACCGCTGGTCGGGACGTGGACGCACCCGGTGGCGGCGTTGCAGCCATCGGACGTGCAGGGGTCGCCGTCGTCGCAGCTCTTCTGCGAGCCCGTGCAGCCGGTGCCGACGCACGAGTCGAAGTCGGTGCAGGCGCTGCCGTCGTTGCACGGATTGGCGATGGGATCCGCTTTGCAGCCCGTCGAAGAATCGCAGTTGTTCACCGTGCACGGGTTGTTGTCCTCGCAGTTGAGGAGCGGGCCAGGGACGCACGTGAGGTTCGCGCACGCGTCGTTCTGGGTGCAGGCGTTACCGTCTGTACACGGGCCGCTGTTCGCGCTGTTGACGCAGCCAGCGCCGGCGGTGCAGGTGTCTGCGGTGCACGGGTTCAGGTCATCGCACTTGATGAAGGTGCCGCTGCATTCGCCGAGCGTACAAGCGTCCCCGGTGGTGCAGGGGCTGCCGTCGTTGCAGGGCTGCACGTTGAACGGGTGCTCGCAGCCCGAGGTCGGGTTGCACACGTCGTCCGTGCACGGGTTCGAGTCGTCGCAGCTCTTCTCGTCGGTCGCGCCGTCGCAATCGTTGTCGACGCCGTCGCACTCTTCGATCGCGAAGGGGTAGATGACGGGGATGAGCGGGTTACAGTCCTGTGCGTCCGGGCTCGGGTCATTGTCGTCGTTCGGGTCGCACACATCGCCGATGCCATCGCCTTCGTTGTCGCCTTGGTCCGAGTTCGGCGTGATGGCGCAATTGTCCGCGTCGTCGAGCACCGAGTCGTTGTCGTCGTCGGGATCGATGCAGTCGGACAGGTCGTCGCTGTCGTTGTTCGGGTAGCCGTCGTCGACCGTGTTGTCGCAGTCGTTATCGACGCCGTCGCACACCTCGGTCGAGGCGGCCGTGCCCTGGCAGACGCCGGTCCCGCCTTGGCAAAGGAGCGTGCCCTTGCAGCTCCCGTAGGCGTTGTCGATGGTGCAGGCCGTCACCGTGATGTCGTCATTTCCACCGCTGCAGTCGTTGTCTTGCCCGTCGCAGACCTCGATGGCCGGGACCTTGGCATCACAGGCGGTAAGCCCCTCGGCGCCGCACGTACGCGCACCCTGGCACGTCCCTGCGTCGTTGGTTGTAGAGCAAGCCGTCGCGGCCTCGAGGTCGATGTGGAGTGGTGCGCATGAGCACTGGCCATCGGTGCGCGCACACTGACCGTCAGCGTTGCACTCGTAACCGCTCGGGCAGTCGAGCGAATCCGTGCACTCGACGCCGCAGAAGCTGCCCGTGTCGCCGTAGCTGACGCACTTGTCTTTTCCTTCGAAGCCGAGCGCGGCGCAGTCGCCGTTGTCGTCGCACGGCATGCAGAGGTAGGTCAGCCGGTCGACGCAGATGGTGGAGACGTCCGCGCCGGCGCCCGGAGCCGAGACCGTCTTGCATTCGAAGCCGTCAGGGCAACTCTCGGAGCAGAACTCCGCACAGCGCTCGCCGTCGCGGGTCAGGACGCACCAGCCCGTGTCGCAGGTCGCCCCGGCGTCACAGGGGCAGCCCGCCGCGCCCGGATCGGTCTCGCAGTCGACGGGGACGTCGCCCGCGTCCTCACCGATGGTGTCTGGCGAAACCGCGATGTCGCCGCCTCCGGCGTCGCCGACGTCGGGGCTGATGACCTCGCCTCCGCCGCCGTTCGTGTCGCCGCCGTTGCCGGCGGTGTCCGTGAGGACGTCAGTCGCCGTGAGGATGAGGCCTCCGCCACTTTCCTCGCCGCAGGCCATCCCGGCAAGAGACATCGTCAGGATGACCGCGAAGGAGCGGGTCGGTAAAGTCGAGCGGCGGACGGCAACGTTCATGGACGCCTCCCGGGGCGGGTCCTGGAGAGCCTTTTGCTCTCCGATGGGCCGTCGTTCACAACGGTACCAAAACGAAACCGGAGCGAAGCGCTAGCGGCGTCAGTAAGGACACGCGTGCGGCCATCCTAAGGAGACGGCGATGACGGTGCTTGAGCGGACTGCCACTTCCTTGTACGCCCGTACGCCTGGTCGAGTCAATGCTCGGATTCGATAACTGCGGCGCATCCCTTTCCCCCAACGCGTCGATGCCAGCCGCACGCATCGACCGGGTGTGCCAACTCCGCCACAGGCCTGTCCCGTGATGGCCCGGGCTCGCGTCCCATGAGGGTCTCTCCACGAGGGCAACCGGGATCGTGTTGCATCGATTGGCGGCTGCGACTCGACTGGCGGGCGATCTGAGACTACTGGCGGGCGATCAGAGACTTGCGATTCGGCTGGTACGTGATTTGCTTAGGCCGGCTTGGGCGGGGGCTACCCCGCGTCACGCAGGTCTCCCACGGTGCGAAGTCGCTCCCGAGGGAACCTGGTGTCGAATGTCCCTGGCGAATCAGTCAAACGCTGGTCGCCGCTGCTTTCAGGAGTGATGTCATGTGGACCCCTCTCGTTCCTGTTCCCTCCGCCTCGCGGCTCAGGTCCCGAGCGCGGGTTCTGACTCCAATCTCAGCATCAATCGCCCTGACGTCTCGCACCGGCCGTCTTCGCGCGACGGTGGTCGCCTTCGGGCTCGCGCTCGCGGCCTTGACGTTCGCGCCCTCACGCGCCTCTGCTCAAAGCGATTATCCTACGCAGCCCGGCCCGGGCTACGTCTGGGAAGCCGGCTGCACCCGTCCGGATGGCGAGGTGGTCGACGGCTTCTGGCGCCGCGCCGAGGAGCTCGGCTTCATCTGGCAAGATGCCGGCTTCGATGAGCAAGGCAATTGGATCGACTACGACTACCTGCCGGAAGAGTCGGCACCGCCGGGTTACATGTGGCAGCCGGGGTATCGCGCCAATGACGGCACGTGGCAGCTCGGCTTTTGGCGCAAGGAGGAGCGCGAGGGCCACCGCTGGAACGATGGCTACTACGAGTCGGGCGAATACGTCGCGCCGGACTGGCAGCCCGAGGAGCTCCCCGAGGAGAGCGTCGTGGAGCCGGGCTATCGCGCCCCAACGGGCTACTGGGTGGATGGCTTCTCTCGGCCCAACGTGCGTAGTGGCTACAACTGGGTGCCCGGCTACTGGGACGGCCTTGTGTACGTTTCCGGCCACTGGTACCCCTCGTCCGTCCGTTCGGATGCTATCTACGTCGCAGGCTACGGCGGCCCTGACGGCCACTACGTGGACGGGTTCTACCGTCCGGCGTCTCGTGCTGGCTTCGCCTGGAACGATGGCTACTACGTGGCTGACACCTGGGTGTGGGGCTTCTGGGGCCCGTCTATTCTGCGTCGTGGCCATGTCTGGGAGGTGGGTTACGCGAGCGGCGGCGTCTGGGTAGACGGCTATTGGCGGTCCGATGTTCGTACGGGTCACTACTGGCTTCCCGGCTACTACAACCGCGGCATGTACGTCGCGGGGGTCTGGACCTATGGACGTGCCCCCGTGCTGATGAGCGACCCCTACTACTATCGCTACAACCGCTACATCCACCGGTCGCATTACCACTATCACCACGTGGCTCATCACCGTCCGCACCCGGGTCCGTTCTATCGCATGGGTCGTAGCCAGGTGTGGTCACGCCCGGCGGTCTACCAGCCGGTGGTCCGTCCGCCGAGCGCGCAACGTCCGATGAGCGCTCGGGCGCCGTATCGCCAAGGTGGACCGCGCGCGGCGGGTCCAGCCGCGCCTCGGGCCCCCGTCGCCAGCGCTCGTCCGGGCAGTGGCACCCGTCCGGTTCGCTACGATGCCGACCGCCCGACGCGTTCGGCTCGGGAAGGGGGCCGTCCCGAGCGCAACCCCGGCTTCTCACGGGCTACGCCGACCGCACCGACCGCCCGAAGCGGCCGGCCGGTTCGCGAAGGTCGTCCCGAGGTGAAGGGCGTTCGCCCGCCCGGCTCGACGGACACGGCGCCCTCGCGCAATTCGGGTTCGCGTCCTGGCTTCGAGCGGGGTCGTGACTCAGCACAACCGGGCCGCCCAGACGGCCGTCCAGAGGCGCGTCAAGAGGGCCGCCCCGCGGCGGCTTCTGGGGTACCCGAGCGCGCTCCATCGGCTCGCCCATCCCAGGCCATCCCGGGCCGTGAGGGCTCTGCTGCACGGCCGACCGAAGCACGGCCGACCGAAGCACGGCCGACCGAAGCACGGCCTGTTCGCGTGGCCCCGGCTCGCGACGGCGCACGTTCGCCTGCAGTTCGCCCAGAGACCGCTCGCCCGGAGACCGGCCGCCCAGAGGCCGTTCGCCCGGAGACCGGCCGCCCGGAGGCCGTACGGCCCAACAATGCTCGGCCGGTCGAGCGATTGACTGAGCCACGTCGGGTGGAGCGTGCGCCGGTAGCTGCCCAGCCCAGTCGGGTCCCCGTCGACCGGAACCCGACGCCAAACGTGGAACGTCGCGCTCCTACCCGCGACCCGGCTCCTGTTCAGACGGCTCCGACGGCGCGTCCTCCGGTTCCGGCTCAGCCCGAGCGTCGTGAAGCACAGCCGCCACGGGCCACGCCGATGCGCGTCAAGCCGGCGACACCACCTCCGGCTCAGGGCAGCAGTCAGTTCCGGGCGCCTGCCCCGTCACCGCGCGCTCCTGCCGCTCGTGCACCCACGTCAGCGCCCGTCCGGGCGGCTGCACCGGCGGCGCGTCCTGCGGCGCCGAATCGGCAGTCGATGCCCGCACGTCCCGCGGCGCCGACTGTTGCGCCGCGCAAACCCTACGTGCCGTCCATCCAGCCGAGCAGCCGCCAGCCTAGGCAGCCGGCCGGTCGTCCTAGCCGCGGTGCTCCGGCCCGCGGTCGCTAAGGCCAGAGGCCCCGGTCGCTACGGCCAGAGGCCCCGGTCGCTAAGGCCAGAGGCCCCCGGTCGCTAAGGCCAGAGGCCCGCCCCGGTCGCTAAGGCCAGAGGCCCCGGTCGCTAAGGCCAGAGGCCCCGGTCGCTGTCACCGAGCGGCTGGGGTGGGCCTCGCTCGAACCCCGCCCTCTTCCTTCTATTTCTATTCTTGCGACGACTGACGTCCCGAACGCTCCGCGCTAGGAGTCGCCCTCGCCGCGGAGGGATGCACCTACAATGGCCTCTCCGAGCCGGCGAGCCGGTTCGAGCGCAGGGTCGTTCGGGTGGTGCGATGCCATGCTGGAAATACAACCCAGCGCGCCGGGTCCGTCGCCACTCTCCCACAGGAGCTGTGCTTCGAGGAGCCTCGAGCGTGCGGCGTAGGGGCCGTGTGTGTCCGCCGCATGGGCGCGACGTGCCATCGCAACCGCGTGGCCAACAAGGCTGCGGTCATTGAGGGCGCGCGCGAGGCGTAGCCATTCCGGTGGACTCAGATCGAGTGCGTCCAGAGCCCCTTGTTCGACCTGGTCGCAGTAGCGAGAGACGATGGTCGAGTCGTCGAGACGGAGGGCCGAGGCAAAGGACGGAAGCAACGCGGTACCGTCCGTCGGGATCGCCTCTGGAGCGCCGTCGTCGGGGCGGCGGAAGACAAGCGCAATAGCCGGTAGATATCTTATCGGGAGCGCCTGAAGCGAGTTGAGTCGTCCGGTTTCATGAGGTGGCGCGTGCGGCTTCGCTGTCCCGTCAGCGGTTGAGAGCCCTTCCGAGACGCCGGCATCGGACCGACTCCCTCGGTTGAAGTAGAGCGGCGGCCGGGTCGGGAGCGAGCCGAGGATGGCGGCACCCGATGTTGACGGGCCACCGTCAGCCTGCTGAGAAGGATCGATGCCGAGTCCGTCAGGATAAGCGTCCGTTTCGGGTTGAGGCATGGGCCGCGAGGGGGCCCCACCGAGCAACTGAGTCCCTGTCTCGATGAGGTGCAATGCAGCGGGGTTGGGCTCTGCTTTGGCGAGCCCACGTCCACCGGGTGCTGCGATCCCCCAGCGCTCGCGCTTGAGCGCTCGCTCTTGCTCGTACATCGTGAGTGGCCTATCGCCCGTTCGGCCCTGGTCGCGAGCACTCGGGACAGAGTCGTGGGCGTCCTTGTGTTCACCACTGGCAACGCTGAGGCCGCCGTAACCGAGACGTGGTGGCGCTACGGGAGCTGCGCTGGTGCTGCCGGAGTAAGGCGCCCGCGGACGGCGTTCCAGACGTGTTCGGGCAAAGACGACGGCGAACAGGAACCCGAATAGGAAGCCGGCAACGTGGGCGGTGTGGCCTGTGCTTCCGGCCCCATCTTGCGCGGCTAGCGCGTAGAAGAGCTCACCGGCAAACCAGAAAGGCAACACGAGGTAGGCGGGTAGCTCGAAGGTGCCCCAGCGCAACGTCCCGCCCCAATAGCCCCATAAGATCGTGATGGGGGTCTTCGTGAGACGCGCCAGGACTGCGCCCATGAGGCCAGCGACCCCGCCGCTGAGGCCGATGAGCGGGACCGCGCTCGCGCTGAAGGCGGTGTGCGCGAGTCCGGCGGCGCTGGCTGACATCACGAGGCACATCGCGAGGGTAGAGCGACGCCAGACGTTCTCGAGCGACGAGCCCGCGACGATGAGAAAGAGCACGTTCAAGCCGAGGTGAAACCAGCCATCGTGAAGCCACGGATGGCCGAGCAGAGCGATGGGCACTCGGTTCTCGCTCGTCAGCCCGACCGCTCTGATGAGGCTCCCGGCGCGTGCCTCGTCGAGCGCAGCGGCAGCCGCATCGACCGCGCGTTGGCCGGCGCCTCGAAGGGCAGGGGGGGTTGCCCGCAGCAACGCCCTGAGGACCTCGCTCTCGCTCGCCGCGTCGAGGCCGGCGGCCGCACTGGCTTTCGCCAAGGCGACGTTGGCCTCCATCTGACGCACAACCTCAGACGCGGCGTCCGTCGGAAGAGCGCGAGCCTTGCCGGCGGTCGCGTCGAACGCGATTGTCGTGGCTCGGTTCTTCTCGTATCGACGTTGGAACTCGGCAGGGAGTGTGGGGAGGAGCGTGTCCGGGAGGGTTGCCCAGGGGCTGCTGAAGTAGGTCTCGGCGGCCCGAGCCGTCGCGTCAGACGCCGTCAGCTCGTCGCGTGCGATTCGGCCGAAGGTGGTGACGTGGAGCGTGATGGCCACGATCGCCAGCGCCAGCGTCATCAGAGGGATGCCTTCGCGCCTCAGATCGTCGTTACCGATCGGGAGTATGAACACGCGTGGTCCTTCCGGTTGGTGAGGTTGCTAGGAGGCGCTCCCCTCGTCGTTTCCAGGGCCAGCTCACGGAGCTGGGTCGCCGCTCCCGACGTCCATGTTCGGCTTGTTGCAGTCGCCTTCGTCGATGCGGCAGTTCGACCACTTACACCACGCCGCGACAAACTCGTTGGCGTCGGTCGAGCACGCCGTGAGCGCAGGTCTTGCGGCCGGATGAGCGAGCATCCCGAGGACCCGGGCCATGTTCCAGCGCACTTTCTCATCCGCGCTCGCGAGCAGCGGAAGGATCGCGGTAACGGCGGGCGATCGGTCGTCGTCCGCGAGCTCCTCGGCCAGCCTCCAGCCTGCGTCGACCGGGATCTCCCAGCCACACCGTGGGCTTACGACAATCTGCAGATGAAGAGCCACCAGATCCGAGCCGCGCGCCCACGCGAGGTGCTTGGCGGCTCGGCACGCGACCGCGTCGTCCGGCGACGCCAAGTACGCGGCGACGGGGTCGAACTGCCGATCACGTACGAGCCTGCGCATCTCGTCGTCTGGGCTGTCGCCGCAGCCGGATAGCAGTGTGCTCAGCGCCCCGATGACGAGCAGACCTAGGAGGCCGCTGTTTTTCTCCCGTCGCCGGCCTTCGCGCTGCCGCATGGGAGCGGCGTCAGATGCCTGCGATACGTCCTCACGTACCTTTGGGTACGCTCCGGGCGCTTCTCCCTCGAGGGGCGCGGGGGTGCCCCCCGCCGGCAAG
>CANMLD010000221.1 GCA_947498315.1 Pseudomonadota bacterium
GACGTAGCTGTGGCCGGTGACCCATCCGATGTCCGCGGTGCACCAGAAGATGTCGTCGTCGTTCAAGTCGAAGACCATCGCGGTCGTGGCCGCCGTGCCGACCGCATAGCCGCCGGTCGTATGCACGATGCCCTTCGGCTTCCCGGTGGTGCCTGACGTGTAGAGGATGAATAACACGTCCTCGGCGCCCATCTCCTCGGGGGGGCACGCGTCTGACTGGACCGAGACCAAGTCGTGGTACCAGACGTCACGACCCGGCGTCATGTGGCATGGGAAGGGCTCGCGCGCCCGCTGTAGCACGACCACCTTCTCGATGGACGGCGCATGAACTAGCGCGCGATCCGCTTCGTCCTTCAGAGCGACGACGTGCCCGCGCCGCCATCCACCATCGGCGGTGACGAGCACCTTTGCCGACGCGTCGACGATACGGCCGGAGAGACTCTCAGCGGAGAAGCCACCAAAGACGACGCTGTGGATGGCGCCGAGGCGAGCGCACGCGAGCATGGTCGCCGCCGCTTCGATCGTCATCGGCATGTAGATGGCAACCCGATCCCCACGTTCGACGCCCAGCGACTTGAGCCCGTTTGCGAGGCGACAAACCTCGCGCAGCAGCTGGCGATAGGTCACCGTTCGAACGTCGCCGTCTTCACCCTCCCAAATGATAGCGGCTTTGTTGCCTCGCCCCCTGGCGACCTGCGCATCGAGACAAGCGTCAGCGAGGTTGAGTGTGCCGCCCTGAAACCACGTCACATCGGGGAATTGCCCTCGCATGACGGACTCCCAGGGCTTCATCCAGGGGACCCGCGCTGCTTCACGAGCCCAGAAGGCCGCTGGATCGGCGCTCGCGCTTTCGTAAAGGGCGACGTCGTTCACACGAGCCTGAGCAGCGAAGCCCGCCGGCGGCGCGAAGCGACGGTCTTCGGTGAGCAGGTCTGACAGAGCCACGTCTTTCGAGTCGTTCATGGGTTCCTCGGAGTACAGGCGGGAGTACAGGCGGGAGTACAGGCGGGAGTACAGGCGGGATCGACGGGGGCACGCAGTGGGTCGGACGAAATGGAGACTGAGCGTACACCGCGCAATTTTCGACTCAGCGGCTTGGCGCCGATAGGCGCGTACTCGAGCGACGAAGGCGGGCTACATCGCCCGTTGATGAGCGGGAGCAACTCGACGCTAGAAGATTGCCGGTAGCGCCAATCGGAGTTTTGTCCGACCCACGGAGAATAGCCCGACTACGAGCAGAGGCAAGGAGACCTCGGCCCGCCTGCGACGCCGCCCGAAAACAGCACCGAGCTTTCTGGAATTCCGCTATCGTCAAGGCCTATGCGCCGACTCCACTCGCTCATCGTCACCTCCTTCCTCGTGTTCGGGTGCTCGTCCGAGGGCGAGGGCACTACAAACACGGATGGATCCACGGCCGACGGGACCACCGACGGCTCCGATTCAGGGGTCGGCGATGGCACGGACGACGGCAACAATGATGACGGGACGGACGTCGCTCCCGATGTCATCGCCGATGCGACCACCGATGGCTCGACGAATGGCAACGATGCTACGGAAGGTGAAGACGTCGCGACCGCGGATGGCCAGGACGTCAAACCCGATGTGCCGAAGGGCCCGGTACCTTTTGAGACGCCGCTTCGCCGCTACATTCCAGCCATCACGCCGAATAACGTGCTCGCCACCGTCGACAGCGAGAGTCTGAAGATTCAGCTCGTCGGTGGCTCTGCGATCGAGGGTCTGACGTTCGCTGACGACGAGGTCCCGAGCTCGCCGGTGGCCATCGCCGATGGGCTCCTTTGCTGGGACGTCAACGCGAACAACACCTTCGACGAGGCCCTCGAGGACCTCGACGGCAACGGCAAGGCGAGCTTCGGCGATTGTGACCTGAACCCACTCGGGACACCGGCGGGGAGGGCGGGCTTCGTGGTCAGCGTCAACTCGCCCGTCGGCTGCGTGCTGTCGGCGGTGACGACGACGGGGATCACCGCCTGGACGCTCTCCGTCACCGGCGAGTGCCAGAAACCGACCATCGTCGGATCGTACGCGCTCCTCCCCATCACCACCGGCGCCACGGGCGTCGTGCGCCTTGTCGACTTGCGCGACGGACAGGTGGCAACTCAGATCACACTGCCGGGCTCCCCCACGACCTCAGCCTCGTTCGTAGGTGATGGTCGATACGCGATCGGGCTCGTAGGCGGCATCGCGGCCGTTGGCGTAGCGACTCAGGGCGGAACCGGGCTCTTCCTGACCGGCTCTGCGGACACAGCGCCCGAGCGTCCAACCGTCATCATCCGCTCTGGATACTCCGCGATGGCCGTCGTGACGCGACGCCCTGAAGATGCGGCCGACTCGCTCGGTAGTCGCATTCGGCTCTTCACCTACGGAGCCAACTTCGTGGAGCTCCCCTTCGACTTGGAGACTCCAGGGCCCATGTGGTCGTACCCGGTCAGTGCACTCGTGGATGGTCAATGGCTCATCGCCGCAGGCGGGACTGGCTGGACGAGGGTCTGGAACCCATCGACCGGTTCCACCATCAGCGGACCCGCTTCCCAGTTCGGCACGGTCGTGTCCCTGGTCTTCGGCGGCGACGAGCAGCTGTACGCGGGCGAGATCGCTTGGAACGGCGATCCCGAGCTTCAGGGCGACTACGCTTGGGCACTGTGGCGCTACGACCCGCGCGAGAACTCGACGCCAGAGGTCCTGGAGTCCGGGAGCTACCCGCTCCCGCTGCGCTGGCTCGGAGCGCCTATCATGCTCTGCGACATCGCCATCATGCAGTTCTTCGTCGACGTCAAGGACGTCCCAAGCGCTTACGAAGTCGTCAAACCGTGCGCGGGCAGCCTGGCCGCAGGCGGCTTTGCCCGACCGTTCGGGGACAACGCGAGCAGCGGGCTCTTTGCGCCGATCGCCGACTGCGCCACCGGACCTGGCGTGGTTCCCTGCAGTGCGTCGTCAGGCTGCAGCGTCAACACCGACTGCGACGACGACAACGCATGCACCATCGACACCTGCATCTCAAACTCGTGCTCCTACAAGTTCCTCGCGGGCTGCTGCGCGAGCGACGAACAGTGCAACGACAAGGACCCCTGCACCGAGAACCGGTGCGTCAATGGCAAGTGCTTCTATCCGCCTGCCGAGAGCTGTTGTGAGTCATCCTCCGATTGCGACGACTTGAACGTCTGCACGAAGGACGAGTGCGAAGATGGAACGTGTGAATACGCCATCGAAAAGACCATCCCGGGGTGCTGCACTGCCAACATCGACTGCTCGACGAATCTCCCGTGCGCCACAGGGATCTGTAACGAGCAGTTCAACTGTGAGATCCTCTACACGCCGAACTGCTGTAATCAGGACAAAGACTGCGACGACGGGCTGAAGTGCACCCTCGACCTTTGCGAAGACGGGACCTGTACTCAGACACCGAACCCCGAGGAGTTCGGCTGTTGCGGCGACGACGCCGACTGCGCGACCGGGAACATCTGCATTGCGGGTGCGTGCGACATCACGACGGCAACGTGCACGGTCAACCCGATCGACGGATGCTGCCTGACGAACGTGCAGTGCAATGACAAGCAACTCTGCACGAAAGACATCTGTGAGCAGAACGTCTGTAAGTACGAGGCGGACGTCGCACCCAAGGGCTGTTGCGACGACAAGGCGGACTGTGTCGTCGAGCTCACCGCCTGCATCCTCGGCTATGACTGCAACGTCGCGAAAAATGAGTGCCAGAACGAAACCAAGGACTGCGATGACGACGACGACTGCACCCTCGATGCCTGCAAGAACGGCGAGTGCGTTCACACGCCCGTACCGAGCTGTTGCCTCGTGGACGAAGATTGCGAAGATGGCGACCCCTGTACGGTCAACACCTGCGATCAGGACTTCAACACCTGTTCTGAGGCACCGGCCGGTGGCTGCTGCAACATCACGTCCGACTGCGCCGACACCGATCCCGCCTCGACCGAGCAGTGCATCGGCAACGTCTGCGTCCTCAGCCGGTGCGACATCTATCCTTATCTGACGACCGACAAGCCATTGGACTTGGTGTTCGTGGTCGACCAATCAACGTCGATGAACGACGAGATCCCGCTCGTTCGAAAGTACATGAACGATCTCGCGGCGTGGATCGGGACCGCAGGCGTCGACTACCACGTCACCCTGATCGCATCGCGGAGCAAGACGAGCAGCAACACCTTGTGCGTCGAGCCACCACTCGCCGGACCGAACTGCGAGAACGCAGAGCGCTTCCGTCAGATCGACATTCAGGTCTCGAGCCACAACGCGCTCGGGCTCGTCATCGATGAGATCGCGACGGTCGAGTCCTTCATGCGAGCCGGGTCGACCCGTCAGGTCGTGGTCGTGTCGGACGACACGAGCAACACGTCGGCGGCGGCGTTCGCCTTCTTCGTCAGCGCACGTCCAGGCTGGGATGACTGGGCCCTTCACGCCTTCGTCGGCGTCGACGGCAAGACGTGCGCTCTCGAGGCGGGTCAGGACTACCTCGATCTCGCCGCGCTCACGGGTGGCCTCACCTACGACATCTGCGATCAATCGTGGATCAGCACCTACGACGACCTCGGCAAGGTCGGCGCCACCGCCGGGACCAGCTTCACGCTCCCTGCCCCACCCCTCGTGGGAACGCTCACCGTGACCTACGACGGCGTGAAGAAGACAGAAGGCAGCGAGTGGACCTACTCCAGCGACTCAAACCGCGTCACGTGGAGCGAGCCGCCGCCGCCGGTAGGGAAAGTCCTCCAAATCTGCCTGGACTACAACGCCGCGCCGACGAACTGACCGTGGGCAGCTCCGCCGAGGGACAGCTCTACTGAGCTTCAGGGATCGAGGACACGCAAATGCGACTTCGCCTCGGCCCGGTAACTGGGCCCTTCGACCGCCCAGATGCCGGCCCTCGGTGCCTCCAGCATCTTGCGATAAAGACTCACGGCTTTAGGTCGGTCGTCTGCCCGACGATACGCCTCGGCGAGATAGAAGAGGTTCCTCGGATCCTGAGGGTGATCGTGCGCCACGCCTTCTAGGATCCCTATGGCTTCGTCGAGGTCACCGACCCCGCTCGGCCATGATGGCGCGTAGAGGTAGATGGCCCCGAGCACGCGCCGAGGCTCACCGCCTTCATAGCCGGGGTCGATTGCCGCCGCCTTCGACGCCGCTTCGACGACCGAGTTCATGAGCTTGTCGGCTTCCGTCGGCCGGCTCTTCGCAAGGAGACCCGCGCAGGCCGCATAGTATAAATGACCGTACACCTTCCCTGGCCGCAGGCTGCGCGCCTTCTCCGCGGCGGCTAGCCCCTCTTGCGCCCAGTCGAACGCGCGCTCCGTGTCGACGCGAGCGAGAACGCTGTCAACCCGTGCGAGCCGCCAGGCTGTGCCGAAACGACCGGACTCCCGTAGATCGACCTTCTTGAGCGCCGTGCGAGCGCGGATCAGCTCTTTCGTGCGGCGAGACGTCGCATGGACGCGGTCAGCGACGTTATAGAGCTCGATGACGGTGAAGGGCAGCTCGTCGTACGGGACCGTCGGGAGCTCGTCGCGCTGAAACAGCGCGTGACAACCTGTGGTGCTATTCAGCAGCACGGCGAAGATGAGCCCGGAGAGCAGGCTAGTGGTCGCAAGTCCGAAGAGGTGCGCGGAGCCCATCACGACAGGGTTTCGCCTGAGCTGCGGTCCTGCGCTGAGCCTGCTCCCCCGCGAACGAGCAGATAGAGCGCGACGCCCGTCGTGACGGTGGCGCCACACCAGAGCGCGGCCATGCTGTCTTCGGTGAGCGCGAGCACCACCATCCAAAGGAGAACGCCGCCAGCGAGGAGCGGCGTAAACGGATAAAGCGGCACCCGATAGGGGCGCGCGAGCCCGGGCTCTCGTACGCGAAGCACGATGAGGCCGAGGACGGTCAGCGCCGACGAGAGCGAGAGCAGGATGCCCATGAAGGTGAGCAGGCTAGCGAGGCCGCTTGCAAAGAAGAGCACGAGCGTGAGGACAGTCTGAAACCACACCGCGTTCGCCGGAGCTCCACGAACGTTGCGGCGCGCCAGCCACGAGAGTCGAGGCAGCGGTGCCGCCGTCGCGGCGTACACGCGTGGTCCGGCCATGATCCACGCCCCAATGGCGGAGATGTAGCCCAGGCCAATGACGACGGAGACGACGACACGCCCCGTTGGCCCAAAAGCAGCTTCGGCGGCGGCCGCACCGATGTCTTTGCGACCGGCCAGCGTCTCGAAGGGCGCCGCCAGTAGGAAGCCAACGTTCAAAAGGAGGTAGATGCCGGTGACGACCAAGGTCCCGAGGACGAGCGCTCGCGGGAGATTCCGGACGGGGTCCTTCACTTCGCCAGCGACGTAGGCCGCGCCATTCCAGCCGCTATAGGCATAAGCGACCAAGATGAAGGCCCCGCCGATGCCCGCTTGCCCGAGCGCGTCGGCTGCCTGCTTGGGATCGTTCGCGCCGACGTGAGACGTCGAGCCGTACGCGACGAGCAGGATGCCCATCAGGACTAGAACGACGATCTTCGGCAGCGTGAGCGCGTCCTGCGCCTTCGCCGCTCCCGAGACGTCTCGAGCGTGCAACGCCGTGAGCGACACAATGACTAGAAACCCAATTAGTTTCGGTGGGATCGACGTCAAAAGCAGCGGCAAGAGGTACTCTTCGAGCGCGAGGCCGGCCGACGCGACGGGACCGGCGAAGCCGACGACCAGCGAAACGACGGCCGCCACGAAGCCGAGGGAGGGGTGATACATCCGCCCGAGGAGCGTCGCATCGGCACCGTTCTGCGGGATCGCCGTCGATAGCTCGGCGTAGCAGAGCGCACCCGCCAGCGCGACAAGGCCACCGAGCCCCCAGAGCAAGAGCACGATCCACGTGGAGCCCACCGCGCTGAGGAGGAGCCCCGTCGCCGTGAAGATCCCGGTCCCAATGATGTTGGCGACGACCAGCAGGGTCGCCGTACGAAGTGCTAGGGTCCGGGCCGGGGAGTCCATTCGGCGAGACTACCCGAACGCCGGTGGGAAGCCAGATGATGCACGTCCCGCTCCCCTCGGCGGCTGAACCGCATCTAGACGATTGCAGGTCGCCTTTTAATAAATTCTGCGTTAGCGTGCCGGCCGTTTGGTCCCCGGAGAGAACTGAACACGCGCTGTCGTGGTCAATCGCGGGCCAGCCAGACGTCGCCCGAAGACCGATTGGTCCACCGAGGAGCCCGACATGCCAGCTAGCGACGACACGAAGAACCCCACGACCAGCACCCCAGCTGCTCGCGCCCCGCGCGAGCGCAGCCCGCGGAAGCCGGCGGCCCCAAAGCCGGCCAGCACGCCAGCCGCTGCCGCTGCTCCGAAGTCGCCCGCTCGCTCGAGGCGCCGGACAGCGCCGTCAGCGCCCTCCTTCACGACACCAGCAGCCGCCGCACCGGCAGCCGCCGCGCCAGCGAGCGCTGCTCCCGCGAAGACGGTACGCCCTCCCCGCAAGCGTACTCCGAAGGCCGCTAAGGCGTCCGCACCCGTCGAAGTGGACTCGTCGGTCGAAGACCTGTCGTCGCGCCGTAAGGCGAAGGTCGGGGTCGAAGGTGAGCTTACCCGCGCGCAGGCCGCCGCCGCCTTGAGGGCCCTAGCCGACGGGCTCGAGAACGGCACCATCGCCACCAAGGGCGACGAGTCGCGGCTCAGCCTCGGCGTCCCGGACGCGCTGACCTTCGAGCTGAACCTCAAAAAGCGCGGACGCCGCGCTCAACTCTCTTTCGAGTTGAAGTGGCGCAACGAAAAGGAAGAGGCACCCAAGGCGGAGCCGAAGGTGGCCGAAGACAAGAGCGCCCG
>CANMLD010000222.1 GCA_947498315.1 Pseudomonadota bacterium
CGAAGACGAGCGATGGGTGCGAAGACGAGCGATGGGTGCGAAGACGAGCGATGGGTGCGAAGACGAGCGATGGGTGCGAAGACGAGCGAAGGTCGCTCAGTCGCCCGACGTCGACACGGGGGGGGCTAGTGCAGAAGGAAATCCAGGAGAAGTGCGGCAACATCTTAAAATCGCTTCGGATTACCGACGGCGATCAATTTCGTCTGAAGGACATCGCCCCGGACGACACCTTGGGGCTCGATGACAAGGCGGAGGCCCGCGCACTCACGGCACGGGCTGGAGAGTGGCTGGCGATGGAGGGCGAAAAGCTCTACGCACAAGACCGATGGTCCGTCCTCATCATGTTTCAAGCCATGGACGCGGCCGGCAAAGACGGCACCATCAAGCATGTGTTGTCCGGCATGAACCCCCAAGCGACGCACGTCACCTCGTTCAAGGCGCCGTCTGCAGAAGACCTCGACCACGACTTCCTCTGGCGCTGCTCGAAGTCGCTCCCCGAACGTGGCCGAATCGGGGTCTTCAACCGCAGCTGGTACGAAGAGGTACTCGTCGTGCGCGTCCACGAGGCGCTGCTGAAGAAGCAAAAGCTGCCGAAGTCGCTGATCGGTAAGGACATCTGGAAGGAACGCCTCGAGGACATCGCGGCATACGAGCGCTACCTCGCTCGTAATGGCACCATCATCTTGAAGTTCTTCCTGCACATCTCGAAAGACGAACAGAAGAAGCGCTTCCTCGAGCGCCTCGACGAGCCGGAAAAGAACTGGAAGTTCGCGCCCTCCGACATCGCTGAACGTGCACACTTCGACGAGTACATGGTGGCGTACGAACAAGCCATCCGCGCGACGGCAACACCATGGGCACCTTGGTACGTCGTCCCGGCCGACAAGAAGTGGTTCACCCGCCTCGCCGTGTCCGCCGCCATCGTGAAGGCGCTCGACGGCCTCAACCTTGCCTACCCCGAAGTCGCACCTGAACAACGAGAGGCCTTTGCCGAGGCCCGCGCATCGCTGGAAGCCGAGTAGCGATGACCTACCGCGGCGATGCTCCCCCCGAGAGAGCCCCCGTTGAACGCGTCAGCGCGCAGCGCAGAATGCACTTGGCTGCGCTGACGTTCGTGGCGTTCCTCGTTGTGGTACAAATTCCGCTTTGCCTCTACGCCGTCGCCCGGGGCGCCCCGATTTGGGCCGCCGTTGCCGGCTTCTTAGCGCTGCAGAGCATCATCGTAGTCCGGATTCGCTACTTGCCACGCCCACAGCCGCCCCCGGTCTGGTTCGAGCGTTGGCTGGTGTGGGGCTTCTTCGCCATTGCGGCAGTTGGCGCCTGGTTCACGCCCCTCGGCAGCGTCGCATGGCTCTTCGGAGGGGTCTTCGAGGGCCACTCCATGACGCTCATCGACGCGAGCTTCGGACTCTCGGTGGTGCTCGGAGGGCTCGCCGCCGGGCTTCCGTGGCGCCGTGTCGTCGTACGCGTCATCGAGATTCAAGTCGCGAATCTGCCACCCGCCTTCGAAGGCTATCGGATCGCCCATTTGACGGATCTTCACTCTGGACCGCTCGTCCCAGAGCGATGGATTCGGTCATGGTCGGAGAAGACCAACGCCCTGACGCCTGACCTCATCGCTCTCACGGGCGATCTCATCGCGGCTGGGGACGGCTTCATCCCACACCTCGAACGCGGCCTGACGCCGCTGCGGGCCCCTGTGATGGCCGTCCTCGGAAATCACGACTATTTCGGAAGGGCTTCAGCGGCGCTGAGGGCGATGCACGCCCGCCTCGGCCACGAGCTGCTCGACAACCGCCATATCGTGCTCACGCGGGGAGAGGACCGGCTCGTGCTCGCGGGCACTGACGACACGTGGACCGGCAGCGACGACTTGGACGCCGCCCTCGAAGGAGCGCCCCGCGACGTGCCCGTCGTGCTGCTCGCCCACGACCCCATCCTCTTCGACGCCGCCGTCACGCGAGGCGTAGACCTGCAGCTCAGCGGTCACGTCCACGGCGGCCAAGTGGCAATCCCGGGGCTCGGGCTCGCCGGCAGCCCACTCGTGTGGATGGGCTTTACGTTCGTGAGAGGGCTCTATCGTCGAGGGCGCTCGCAGCTCTGGCTGGGCGCGGGGCTCGGCACGACTGGCGCGCCGATTCGGGTGGGGGTGCCGTCTGAGCTGCCGCTGCTCATCTTGCGGCGAGCGCCGGACCGGAGCTGATCGCCAGCGCCGGTCCTCTGGGCGGCATCAGCTCATCGCGGTGCGCAGGTGCTCGTCCACCTTGTCGAGGAAGCCCGTGGTCGAGACCCACTTCTGGTCGGGTCCGACGAGGATGGCGAGGTCCTTCGTCATGAAGCCGGCTTCGACCGTCTCGACGCAGACGCGCTCGAGGGTGTGAGCGAACTTCGCGAGCTCGGCGTTGTCATCGAGCTTGGCACGATGGATGAGGCCGCGCGTCCAGGCGAAGATCGACGCGATCGAGTTGGTCGACGTCTCTTTGCCCTTCTGATGCTCACGGTAGTGGCGCGTGACCGTGCCGTGTGCGGCCTCGGACTCGACCGTCATGCCGTCTGGCGAGAGCAGTACACTCGTCATGAGACCGAGCGAGCCGAATCCCTGGGCGACGGTGTCCGACTGGACGTCGCCGTCGTAGTTCTTGCAGGCCCAGACGTAGCCGCCCGACCACTTGAGCGCCGAGGCGACCATGTCGTCGATGAGGCGGTGCTCGTACAGGATGTTCTTGGCCTTGAACTGCGCCTCGAACTCGCTTTCGTAGACCTCTTGGAAGATGTCCTTGAAGCGGCCATCGTAGGCTTTGAGAATGGTGTTCTTGGTCGATAGGTAGACCGGGTAGCCGCGTGAGAGGCCGTAGTTCAACGACGCGCGAGCGAAGTCGCGGATCGAGTCGTCGAGGTTGTACATCGCCATCGCGACGCCTGAACCCGGCGCCTTGAAGACCTCCTTCTCGATGACGCTGCCGTCGTCGCCCACGAACTTGATGGTCAGCTTGCCAGCGCCCGGGAAGCGGAAGTCCGTGGCGCGATACTGGTCTCCGAACGCGTGGCGGCCGACCACGATCGGCTCGGTCCAACCGGGCACGAGGCGCGGCACGTTCTTGCAGATAATGGGCTCGCGAAAGATAACGCCGCCGAGGATGTTGCGGATGGTCCCGTTCGGGGACTTCCACATCTCCTTCAACGTGAACTCTTTCACGCGCGCTTCGTCCGGCGTGATGGTTGCGCACTTGACGCCGGCGCCGTGCCTCTTGATGGCGTGAGCGCAGTCGATGGTGACCTGATCGTTCGTCGCGTCCCGGTGCTCGATCCCGAGGTCGTAGTACTCGAGGTTGATGTCGAGGTAGGGCAGGATCAGCTTCTCGCGAATGAGCTGCCAGATGATGCGCGTCATCTCATCGCCGTCGAGCTCGACGACGGTCCCGGTCACCTTGATCTTCTGCATGCAATCCCTCGGCGTAGCGGTGTAATCCCTGGGTGGGAGAGTCGCTCCCAGACCCCCATGGGCGGGCGGACCTTATCTCTCGGCGCTCCTGTCGACAAGAAGCGCGTGCAGGTCTCGAGCGCCGCCCCAAAGCATCGTTTGGAAGACCTCGTCACTCGGGGAGGTGGCGACCGGCCAAAGTCGGGCTACACTTCGCGTCCGCTCGCCCACCTGGGGCCGGCGTCCCCTCGCGACCGCCTGCCCGGCTCCCGGACTGCCTTCAATGACCACCCAGGTCGCAACCCCATTCAAGCAGGACAGCGCAAAGCCCAAGACCGTCATCAGCAGCGGCATGAAGAACATGTGGCGCTTCATCCGCATCTACGCCGCTCGCTACAAGCTCTGGTACGCCGGCGGCCTGCTGGCACTACTCGCCACCAACCTCCTCGCGGTCACGATCCCTTGGGCGCTTCAAACGGCCCTCCGCGCTGTCGACCCTCGGGTCAGCGATGGCTCGGGGGTCGGAGCCGCCGTGGCGATCATGATCGGCTCAGCGCTCGCCCTGGTGATCGTCCGCACGGTGAGCCGCATGGCCGTCTTCGTGCCCGGGCGCGAAGCCGAATGCGAGCTTCGTATCGACTACTTCCGCACCCTCCTGGCGCAGCCGCCGTCGTTCTTCCGTGCCATACCAGCCGGCGACTTGCTCAGCCGCGGGTCGAACGACATCCAGTTCATCCGTGCCCTCGTCGGCTTCGCCGGGCTTCAGCTTTTGAACGTCGTGTTCGCGGTACCACTGAACCTCACCATGATGTTCAGGACCAGCGCGACCCTCACTATCGAGTGCCTCATCCCACTGCTCGTCTCCGTCTTCATCATGTGGAAGGGCACACACGCCATGATGACGGCCATGCGTCGCTCCCAAGAGGAGCTTGCCGCGCTCTCGGACGAGGCGCTCGAGATCTACGGCGGCGTCAGGGTCGTCCAGGCCTTCGGGGCCGAAGCCGCCATGCGGAAGCGCATCGAAGACCGAAACGCGCGCTATGTGGAAGTGCTGCTGAAGATGGCCCGCCTTCGCTCCTTCCTTCTGCCCATCGTCTCCGTCGTCGGTAGCATCTCCATCGTCGTGCTCATTTGGACCGGCGGGAAGCTCGTCGTCACCGGCGACCTGCACTACGGCGCGATCGCAGCGTACAGCGCGTATGTGACTAATATCGTTGGCGCTTTTACGGGGCTCGGATGGGTCCTGAACGTCATCCAGCGTGGTCAGGTCTCGCTCGACCGGGTCTTTGAGGTCCTCGACACGCCGGATCCAGAGGGCGAGCAGAAGAAGGCCGGCCGGTTGCCGCTACCACCCGGGCCGCCCGCAATCTCAGCGAGGTCCCTCACCTTCAACTACCCCGTGACCGGACGTGCCCCGGCCCTGACAGGCCTCGACTTCGACATCCCAGGAGGTTCGCTGGTGGGGATCTTCGGACCCACGGGCTCCGGCAAGTCGACGCTCATACGCCTGCTGTCCAAGCTCGAAGCTGCTTTACCGGGGCAGCTCACCATTGGCGGTGTCGACGTCACCCGGCTCGACACGGCGTCCTTACGGGACCGGACCGCGGTCGTATCGCAGGTGAGCTGGCTCTTCAGCCGCTCGCTCGCCGAAAACGTGGCTGCCGGGCGCACTTTCGCGCACGGACCCGGCGACCCATTCAAACCAAGTTCTCTGGACCCCGACGAGATCGACTCGGCAATCCTGTCCGCCGGCCTCGGCACAGACCTCGCGTCCCTCCCACAGGGCAAACTCACCCCCGTCGGAGACCGCGGCGTGACCTTGAGCGGCGGTCAGCGCCAGCGCACCGCCATCGCCCGCGCCTTCTATCGAGCGGCCGGTGGCGCTGACCTGTTGCTTTTCGATGACTGCTTGTCCGCCGTCGACCACGAGACCGAACAACGCCTCGTCGAATCGCTCTTGCGAGCCACCCACGACGGCACGGGCAAGACCGGCGTCATCGTGAGCCACCGAGTCTCAGTCCTTCGCCGCTGCGATCGCGTCATCGTCCTCGCGGAAGGTCGCCTCGTCGAAGCTGGACCACCCGACGTCCTCGCCGAGTCCGGTGGTCTCTTCGCCCAGGCTGTCGCCGCTGACGCGCATCCGGTGCGCTCATGACAGCACCGACCCCGGCAGCACCGACCCCGGCAGCACCGACCCCGGCAGCACCGACCCTGCCGAAGCCGCCCTCGGACCTAGCGCTCCTCGGCCGTCTGTGGCCTTGGGTACGCCCGGAGAAGCCCAGCCTCTACGCCGCCGCCGCCCTCTTGCCCATCATGGTCGTCTGCACCGCCGCCCAACCGTGGGTGCTCGGCCACGCCATCGACGGCTTCATGCGAACCAGCGATCTCGACGGCCTTTGGCAAGCGGCGATGCTCTACCTCATCCTCGTCCTCGGCGAGTGGATCTCCAGTGCATCGCACGGCTACCTGCTCTCGGTCGTCGGCACTCGCGTCATCGGCGCCCTGCGAAGCGACGTCATCGGGCACGTCCTCGGCCAAGGGCAGCGCTTCTTCGACCGCCGCGCGGCGGGCGTCCTCCTGTCGCGCACCACGTCGGACGTCGAGGCGATCGGAGAGACCTTCTTCACAGGCGTCATCAGCATCGTCGCCGACGTCGCCAAGCTCGGCGGGATCGTCGTGACGATGCTCGCGCTCAACGTACCACTCACCATCGCTGCTTTCGCTGCCCTGCCCATCTTCTGGATCGCCGTCGAGTTCTTCAGGCGCCGCGTCCGCGACTCGTCCATGGCCATCCGCGCGGTCACCGCCAAGATGAACGGCTTCGTTGCCGAACACATCGCCGGCATCGACGTGGTGCAGCTCAACCGGCGCGAGGAGGCCGCGACCGCCGAATTTACCGGGATCGCCAAAGGTGCGCTGCGGACTTACCACCTGTCCAACCTGTACGACGCCGCCCTCTATGCCGTCATGGATGGCCTTGGCAGCATCGCCGTCGGCGTTCTGGTCTGGTACGCGGCCGGCGACGTCCTCGCGGGCATCGTAGCGCCCGGCCTTCTGGTGGCCTTCATCGACTACGTGCAGCGCGCGCTCGTCCCCATCAAGGAGTTCTCTGGCAAATACGCGACGTTGCAACACTCGTTCGCTGGACTACAGAAGGTCATGGACCTGCTCGACGTCGACGAGCGCGTGGCCGCAGGCGTCGAACCGCTGCCCGTCCCCCGCGGCGCCATCCGCTTCGAAGGCGTCACTTACCACTACCCCGGCGTCGACCGGCCGGCCCTCGATTCAGTCGACTTCGACGCCGAGCCCGGCCAAGTGGTCGCTTTCGTCGGCGCGACGGGCTCAGGCAAGAGCTCGGTCTGCCGGCTGCTGCTTCGCGCTTACGACGGCTACTCAGGCTCGATCCGCATCGATGGACAGCCTCTCGAATCGCTGGCGCCGGCCGCCCTCCGCTCTGCCATGGTCAGCGTGCCGCAGGACGTAGCGCTCTTCAGAGGCAGCGTCCGATTCAATCTGACGCTCGGCGAGGCCATCCCAGACGACCGACTCTGGCGCGCCCTCGAGCTGGTGGAGGCCGACGCCGTGGTGAAGTCGCTTGGCGGACTCGACGCCGAGGTCGGTGATCGCGGCAACCGCCTCTCCGTCGGCCAGGGTCAGCTCTTGACGCTGGCCAGAGCGATGGCCCGAGATCCGGTCATCCTCGTCCTCGACGAAGCCACTGCGAGCGTCGACCCGTCGACGGAAGCCCTCATCTCGTCGGCGCTCGACCGCATCTTCGCGAGCCGTCGCCTCCCGTCAGCCGAACGCGCGTTCCGACTACAGACCATCGTGGTCGTCGCGCACCGGCTCTCGACCATCCGCTCTGCGGACCGCATCTACGTGCTCGACCACGGCCGCATCGTCGAGTCTGGCACCCATGGGTCGCTCGTGGCGCGCAATGGCGCCTATGCCTCGCTCGTCCGTGCTGCGGAGCACCTAGGCCAGCCCCTCTCCGTACCCGAGACGTCGGACCTTCAGGTCCAGTCAATCTCGAAGTGACCCCAATGCTTCTCCGAACCCAGGACCCACTCGTGACCGACTCGATGTACGGGGCTGCTGCCGGCGATGCCGGCACTGCGCTCAGTGCTGCTCCTGAGCGGTCGGCCGTCAGCTTCGGTCGGCCGCCCGGGCTAAATGTCTCGCACGGCGCGGCGCTTCCTTGGCCTCGCTGGGCTGATCGCTCGTGACTGAGTCGATTCCGAGGGTCGGACAAAACTCCGATTGGCGTCCACCGGCAATTTTCCAACATCGAGTTGCTCTCGCTCAAAGGCGGGCGATGCAGCCCGCCTTCGTCACTCGAGTACGCGCCTAGCGG
>CANMLD010000223.1 GCA_947498315.1 Pseudomonadota bacterium
CCCCGGATCGCGAGCGGCGACTTCGCGGCGATGGTCGCGGCGAGCTCTCGAACGCCGGCTTGCAGCGCCTCGCGGGTGTCCCAGACGCGGTTCACGAGGCCGATGGTGCGGGCTTCGTCAGCGAGGAGCTTGCGGCCGGTGTAGGCCAACTCGCGGACCATGCCGTCGCCGATCAGCTTCGGGAGGCGCTGCAAGGTGCCCACGTCGGCGGTCATGCCGATGTCGATCTCTTTGATGACGAAAGACGCGTCAGCGGAGCAGTAGCGCATGTCGGCGCAGCAGATGAGGTCGATTCCGCCGCCGACACACGCGCCGTGGATGGCGGCGAGCACCGGTTTCCGACAGCGCTCGAGACTCGTAAGCGTGTCCTGGAGGTCGAGGACGACGCGGCGTAGGTTCTCCCGAGTACGGCCGTCGCACTCGTTTCGAACCTGGGGGAGGAAGCCCATCATCATCTGCAGGTCGATGCCCGAGGTGAAGTGGCGCCCTTCGCCTTCGAGGATGGCGACGCGCGCCTCCGTCGTCTCATCGACCCACGCGAACGCGCGACGGAGGTCGTGCCAGAGCGTGAGGTTCATCGCGTTCGCTTTGTCCGGGCGGTTCAGCCGGACGGTCGCGATGTGGTCCTGGAGGTCGAGTGAAATTGTCTCGAGGGAGGGGATGGCGCTCATGGCTGCGACACTAGCCGAGCGAAGCGAGCCGCCAAGCTCACGAACGTGCGAGGTGCCAATCGTCGCAGCCGCCAGAAGAGTCGCCCATCGGCCATCGGGATCGAGTGGAGCTCACCCGCTTCGACGGACCGGAGCGCCGCCTCAGCCACGAAGTCCGCGTCTTTCCCACGCGACATGAGCTTCTCGGCCGTGCGCCGACTCTCAGTTGAAGCGAACTGTCCGGTCTTGAGCAAATCGGTCTTGAGGAAGGTGGGGCAGAGCACCGTCACCCCGACACCGGACCCGATCAGCTCGGCTGCGAGGCTCTCGGAGATCGCGACCACGCCGGCCTTCGCAGCGCAATAGGCCGCCATCTCGGGCGCATAGACGAGGCCCGCTGCCGATGCGACGTTGAGGACATGGCCGTGGCCCTGAGCGCGAAGCCGCGGGACGAACGTGTGACATCCGTGAATGACGCCGAAGAGGTCGACCTCGATCGTCCAGCGCCAGGCCTCGAGCGAGAGCTCGCCGATCCGTCCCGCGCTGGTGACGCCGGCGTTGTTGACGACGAGATCGATGGGGCCCCGTATCGCGTCGGAGAGGGCGGCCACCTCCTCCGGTCGGGTCACGTCGCAGCGGTGGACCGTGGCCTCGGCCGCGCCGGCCGCGCGTGCCAGGCTCGCGGTCTCTTCCGCACCGTCGAGGTTCACGTCGGTAATCGTCAGTCGGCCGCCCCGACGCGCGAGGCTGAGCGCGAGCGCCCGCCCCAGCCCGCTGCCCGCACCTGTGATGACGCTCTGCGCGCCCGGCTTCAGTCGCATGGTCACTACCTCCCAAGTCCTGCTGGAAAGTCTACCCCCTCACGGCAGCGCGCGTCTCACGGCATCCGCGTGAGCCTAGGGCACGGCACGAGGTGCAGCGCTCCGCTCGCCGGGAGTGCCTCTCTCGCGGCGTCCGACAGGGGCCACTTGCAGAGGATCTGCAGCGTCCCGGAGCCGAGCCCCTCGAAGGCTCCGACGTCGACCGTGACCTCGAGCGTGTCTGGCGCAATCTGGAGTTGCCCGGCGGCACGACTGCCATCGGTGACGACGGTCCCGTCGATGACCGCTCCTCGAAACGCGATGACCACGCGCCCCGTCAAGACCGCAAGGGCACCCGACTCGAGCCGCACTGCACCAAGCCTGGTGCGATGACCGGTCGTGAAGTTGCGACGGAAGGTCATCCGAACACCCTCCTCGACCAGAATCGGGCTCTCGAGAGTCGCCCGGACCTCAGGCGGCATCTTCCCGACGCCGAACCAGCGGTACATGGCGGCGCGCTTGCCTTGCGTGGGCTGCATGGTCACTCCACATGGGTGCATATCCCAATCTTCACTGAAAGCGTTCAGCGATCAGCGCCGGCGCTGGGGCTGACCGCTGACCACCGACTGCTGACCGCTCGGCGGAAGGTACCGACTGCAAATTTGGATATGCACCCAATTCACATATACCGGCCCATGAGGGCCATTCGGCCTACTTCTTCCGGTCGAAGAGGCCCCACTTGCTGGCCGACTTGTTGCGGAGGAAGGCCGGCGTGTCGAGCTCGCTCTCGTCGGTCTCGTTGAACGGATTCGCGTTCGCTAGGAGTCGATCGTCGACGGGCCGGCTTTCGCGCTGCTTGTTGTTTCGGTTGACCGTGGGCTGGTCGTAGTTCACCGGCTGGGGCTGTTGTGCCACGGTCAGGCGCGGCGGGATGGCCGGCGGCGCTGGCGGAGCTGCGCGGACTTGTTCTCGCTGCTCTACATGGCGCCCTTCGTGACGCGACTCCACGTGACGCGACTCCACGTGACGCGACTCCTGGTGCTCCGTGTTGCGCGCGGGCGCGGGCTGGCGGCGCGGCGGCTGCGCGTGCTCGTCAGCGTGGTGACGACTGGCGTACTGCGGCATGGCGGCGTCGAAGCCCGTCGCGATGACCGTGATCTTGATCTCATCGTCGAGGTCCGGGTTGATGACGGCGCCGCAGATGGTGTTGCAGTCCTCGCTGCCCATGTCGGAGATGATGCGGATGGCGAGGTTGACCTCGTAGAGCGACAGGTCGGCCGGGCCCGTGATGTTCACCAGCATGCCGCGAGCGCCCTTCAGCGACTCGTCCTCGAGCAGCGGGCTCTCGATGGCAGCGCGGGCGGCCGTCTCGGCGCGGTGTTCGCCGATGCCGACGCCGGTCGACATGAGCGCGCGGCCCTTCGACGTCATGACCGTCTTCACGTCAGCGAAGTCGACGTTGATGAGGCCCGGGACGAGGATGAGATCCGAGATGCCGCGGACGGCGTTCAGGAGAACCGTGTCGCTGAGCTTGAACGAGTCCTTCATGGGGGTGGTCGGGTCGCCAAGGGCGAGGAGCTTGTCATTCGGGAGCACGATGAGCGTGTCGACCGACTTTCGGAGCTCTTCGAGGCCGGACTCGGCGAAGGCCATGCGACGCTTGCCCTCGAATTCGAAGGGCTTGGTCACGATCGCGACCGTCAGCGCGCCGGCTTCCTTCGCCACGTTTGCGATGATCGGGGCCGCGCCGGTGCCGGTGCCGCCGCCCATACCCGCGGTGATGAACACCATGTCCGCGCCTTCGAGGTACTCGGTCAAGCGGCCTTGGTCTTCTGCCGCCGCGCGACGACCGACGTCCGGGTTCGCGCCGGCACCGAGGCCACGCGTGACCTTCTCACCGAGCTGGATCTTCGTGGGCGCGAGGCTCTGACGGAGCGCCTGAGCGTCCGTGTTGGCAGCGATGAACTCGACGCCGTCGAGCTCCTCTTCGATCATGTTGTTGATGGCGTTACCGCCACCCCCACCCACGCCGATGACTTTGATGTGAGCGCCCTGGTGGCTGACGTCTGCGAGTTCAATCATGGCCATGACAATTCCCCTTCTTACGAATCCGGGCCGTGGATGAAGCGGTCACCGGGATCCTGTTTAGGGCGAAGACATCCCGCTCCGCCCTGATTTCTGATCGAGGTCCGCCCCCAGCGGGCCCCGAAACTTCACACGCATTGGTCTTGCGCAGCCTAGCCGCTGGCGGGTGTGTCTCCCCGCCCGGCCTGACTACACGACCTTTTTGAACCAACCTTTGAGCTTGCCGAAGATCCCCTGCCCGCTCTGGCTCGCGTTTCGCGCCGCGCTGCCCATACGTTCAGCCCCAGCCCCACGAAGGCCATACGCGACGAGCCCGACCCCGGTCGCGAAGCGCGGGTTCTTCACGACGTCCACGAGCCCACCGACGTTCTCGGGGCGACCGATACGAACCGGCATGCCGAACACCTCTTCGGCGAGGTCGCCCATTCCCTCCATCAGGGACGAGCCGCCCGTCAGCACGATACCGCTGCCGATGAGATCCTCGAATCCCGAGCGGTGGATCTCCTGCTGAATCAGCATGTAGATCTCCTCCACCCGCGGCTCGATGATCTCGCAGAGCATCTCGCGCGACTGCGTACGACCCCGGCCACCCACGCCCGGCACCTCAACCTGCTGACCTTCGGTCACGAGAGAGCGGGTCGCACAACCCGACGCGATCTTGATGCGCTCAGCCTCGGCGCGCGGGGTGCGGAGGCCCACAGCGATGTCGCTCGAAACGTGGTTGCCGCCCAGCGCGACCACCGCCGTGTGGACGATGGCGTTGTTGTGATAGATGGCGATGTCGCTGGTGCCCCCGCCGATGTCGACGAGCACGACGCCAACCTCCTTCTCCTCGTCGAGGAGAACGGCTTCGGCGCTTGCGAGCTGCTCGAGCACGATCTGCTGCACGTTCAAGTTCGCGCGATTACAGCACTTGATGATATTCGACACGCAGCTCGTCTGGGCGGTCACGATGTGGACCTTCGCCTCGAGCCGAACGCCGCTCATGCCGATGGGCTCGCGCACGCCGTCGTTGTCGTCGATGACGTACTCTTGCGGGAGGATGTGGATGACCTGCCGGTCCATCGGGATGGCGACGGCACGCGCAGCGTCGATGACGCGGTCGATGTCGGGATCAGAGACCTCGCGGTCCTTGCCGATCGCCACTACGCCGCGGCTGTTGAGGCCTTTGATGTGCCCGCCGGCGATACCGACGAACACGTTGACGACCTGGTGGCCGCTCATCAGCTCGGCCTCGCTGACCGCCTGCTGAATGGCCTTGACCGTGGAGTCGATGTTGACGACCACGCCCTTGCGAAGACCGTCCGACTTGGCGGACCCGATCCCGATGATGTCGATCCCGCCTTCGGACCGATGGCCAATGATGCACGACACCTTGGTGGTGCCGATATCGAGCCCTACGATGACGTCATCCCGACTGCTACCCACGATGCTTCCTCCACCCTGACCCGGAAGGCGCCGCCTCATCCGGCCCGGCCGCGCCGCCCGGAACCCGGGCCTCGCTGTCGCCGAGCCCTGTCGCGGGCCCCTTATCTCTTTCGACGGCCCCGAAGGTCACGACAGGGTGTCGCGCGCTCGCTGAACGTCCTTCTGTCTGTCCTTCTCGAACGGCCGCGTCTGGGTCCGCCGAGGCGTCACTGCGGAACCGGACCGCCACGCGGTTCGGATCCTTGATGTTGTCGAGGCGCACCTCGAGCACTCGCTTGCCTTTGCGACGCGCGTCCGAGATCACCGTCTCGAGACGCGAAAGCTTGCGCTGCACATCCCCGAAACCCAGGTGAATTCGGGCACCTAACGCATTTTCGTCCCCGATCCCGAGCACCACTGAATGCCCGAAGAGCGGATCCATGGTCACCTCACCGACCTCGATGTGCTTCCCGAAGGGCCCCCGTTTCCAGTGATCGAGCACCATGAGCGCTTCCCGAATGAGGCGGTTCGCGAGCTCTTTGCGGTCCTTCGGTGCGTCCTCGGCGAAGTCGTCGAGCGCGAGCCCCGTGAGGATCGGCAAGACCGGGAAGCTCTCGCCCGTCTCGACGCGCTTGAAGGGAGCGCCTTGACGGTCGACGAGGTACTGCGCGCCGAGCGCGAGGACCGCGGCCGGTTCTCGTTCACGGAGCCCGATGGACAGCTTATCGGGCAGCTCCCGTTCGACCCGCGCGTCGCGGATCCACGGGTGCATCTCGAGGCTCGCTTCGATCGCTTCGAGGTCGATGGCGAGCAGGTTGGGACCGTCGTCGAGGCCGGCAATCTCGAGGACTTCCTCGACCGGCACGTTGGCGTGGCCGGTCACTTCTACTTGCTGCACCCGGAAGTGCTGCGAGTTCATGACGTAGCGGTGGCCGTAGATTATCGCGGTCGGAAGCAACGCCATGATGGCTGCAACTGCAACATATGGCAATACCCGCCAGACGGTCCGGGTCGCAATCTTCACCGCCAATCGCATCCGCCGCCCGAGGAGCGAGAGCTGCTCCCGAAAGGTCGGCCCGCGACGGACGACGCCGTCGCTTCGGAGGCCGCGCAGGCGACCACGGAGCGCGCGTAAGGTCCTGCGAATCCAGCCGATCTGCTGGGACGGGCGGTAAGGCCGCATCAGCGCCCCCTCCCCGTGTTGCGGTCGAATGCGACGACGCCTGGACCGACCTGGCCCTTGAACTTGACCGGCTTCTTCTCAGGCCGCTTCACGTTGACGAAGTCGGCCGTCGCACGTGGCTTGTTCGAGTCCGGGACCGACATCGGGCGCCACGTGGACGGCGCCTCCGCGTAGCGCGAGATGTTGAGGAGTACGCCGGCCGCGAAGCATGAGAAGAGCATCGACGTACCTCCGCCCGACACGAAGGGCAGGTTCAGACCCTTGGTCGGCAGCAGCGTCGTGGCCACGGCCATATTCACGAAGGCCTGCACGCCAAAGAGGGTCGTGAAGCCAAACGCGAGGTAGCGACCAAAGCGGTCGGGCGCTTTCCAGGCCGCACGGTAGCCGCGCCAGCACAGGAGGCAGAAGAGCCCGATGACGAGACCACAACCAATGAAGCCGAGCTCTTCGCCGACCGTGGCGTAGATGAAGTCAGTGTGGCTCTGCGTGAGAAAGCCCATCTTCTGACGACCTGCGCCGAGGCCGAGGCCGTGCCAGCCGCCGGAGCCGATGCTCATGAGCGCTTGGACGGGCTGATAGCCGGCCCCGTCGCGCACGTCCCACGGGTTGCCGACCCAAGCCTCCCAGCGCGTGGCACGAGACGCTGTGATGTAGCCGAGGCCAAGGGGCACGGCGAGGAAGATGGTCGCGACGACGTTGGTCCAGCGAGTCCCGGCGACGACCTGCATGGCCACGAGGACGGCACCGAGGAGCAGCGCCGAACCGAGGTCGGGCTGAATCACGAGCAATGTCATGAAGGCACCGCCGACCACGAGGTGAGGAAGATAGCTGGTGGTCCAGGACACCATCTCCTCGATCTTCTTCTCGAGCGAATAGGCGAGGTAGATTACGAACGCGACCTTGACGAGCTCGGCCGCCTGAAAGTCGAGGGGCCCAAGCTCGATCCAACGCCGAGCGTTGCCGCGGACCTCGCCGAACGCCCAGGTCAAGACGAGCAGGCCCATCCCCAGCATGAGCAGCGGGTACACGAGGCGTCGGTAGAACTGGTAATTGAGCCCCATGCCGACCGCGAAAGCGACGACGCCGACCATGAGGTGGAGAAGGTGCGACTTTAGGAAGCGGAGCGGGTCACCGTAGGTCATGTCGGCGACGCCGACCGACGCCGAGTAGACCATCACGACACCGAAGCCCATGAGCATTGCGATCGTGACGAGCATCGTCACGTCGAAGGGCCGCTCGATAGAGGCCATCGCGTGCGGCGGTGGCCGCGTGCCGGCAGCCGTGAGCTTCGTCACGGAGGTGGCGCGCGGCCTTCGCACTCCTTCCGAAGCCTCGACGGTGCTCCGCGGACGCACGGCGTTCTGGGACTCGGTAGACCTCACGAGGCGCTACCTCGCATGCCGGTCGTTCCCATGGCCGCGCGCAAACGTGCGCCGGAGGAGCCGGCCGAGGCCTTGCCGCCGTCGATGAGGGCTTCGACGACCCGCTCCATGAGAGCACCGCGGCTGCCCTTCACGAGCACCCAGTCTCCCTTCTTCACAGTTTTGAGCAGCTGATCGAGGA
>CANMLD010000224.1 GCA_947498315.1 Pseudomonadota bacterium
CCGCTGGAGCTCCGAATGGCTGATACCTCGGACATCGTCCTGAACGCTGGACTGTACGGCATCGCGCTCCCTGCAGCTCTTGCTGGCGCGGGAGCCGCGCTCGGCCGGCCCTTGCCACGTGCGGCCGGGCCTATTGCGGCCCTTCTCGTTGCGTCGGGATACGTCATCGCGCACTCGAAGCTGGTCGGGGCCCCGGTGTGGCCGCCCATCGACGCCACTCAGTGGTTGCCCGTTGCAGCCTGTGGCGGCGCGATCGTCGGCGCTCTCACGGCCGTGTTGTCCGACGTGGCACGGCTGGGGGCCGCTAGCGCCCAAGCACTGCGCACCGCCGGCGTCGCCGCTCTGGCCCTGTGGATTACGCGCGGGCTCCTCACAGGGCCCATCGAAGCGGGCGGCATGGCGGTCTTGCTCGGACCGGTTCTAGTAACAGCAGGCCTCTACACCGGGCTCGATCTACTGGTTCGGGCCGAAGACCGATTCAGGGGAGTCGCGGGGCTCATCGCCACGGGCCTCATCACGGGTACCATTGCGGCCATCATCGCCTTGGCGCGAAGTGCCGTTCTCGGTCAGATGGTCGGGGCGGCGGCCGCGGCGATTGGCGGGCTGACTCTCGCCGTCTTGGCCCGAGTGCCTGCCCCCGTCGTCCGTGCCGCGCTGGCGCCTATCGCGCTGATTGCCGGTACGGCTCTCGCCGCGGCATTGCACTACGCCGAGCTCCCCGTTTTCGCGTTCTATGCACTCCCCGCAGCGCCTCTGGTCGCCGTCGCGGTCGCGTGGTCAATCGTTGGTGGGAAGGCCCATGCCGCAGCGCTCGTCGGAGTCTCAGCTGCGGTGGTGGTGGCTGTCGGCTTCTTCACGGCCCCCCGCTTCGAGGAGGGCGCCGCGGCGTACGCCCCCACCGCCGAGGGCGCGGTCGAGCTCGACTATGGCTACGGTTCGAGCAGTGGTGATGCGGCACCCAGCACGCCGTCAGGTGGCGATGGCCAGCCAGCACCAGACCCCTACCTCGACCCGAAGCTGATGGAGAACTGGCAACCCCCAGTGGCGCCTCCAGATTCGCCCGCACCATGAGCGCATGGGCGCTCGGCGTCCTGACTCGCCGATGCTAGAGTTCGCGGCGAATCAGCCCCGCCACGAGGAACTCATGACGTCAGCTCCGAACTCCCAACGCCTCCAAGCCGACATCGATTTGGCTTGGGACTCCAGCATCGTCCCGGCGCTTCAACACTACATCGCGATCCCGGCCGAGAGCCCTGCGTTCGACCCGAAGTGGGAAGAGAACGGCCACATCGACGCGGTCGTCGACTTCGCGCGAGCGTGGGCCGATGAGCGCGGGCTCGACGGCGCCACCCTCGAGGTGCTTCGGCTCCCGGGCCGGACGCCGGTGCTCCTCCTCGAGCGCCCAGGAGAGCGAGACGGCACCATCCTCCTCTATGGCCACCTCGACAAACAGCCGCCCTTCACCGGCTGGCGGGAGGGGCTCGGCCCTTGGAAGCCCGTGCTGACGGACGACGGAAAGCTCTATGGCCGCGGCGGTGCAGACGACGGCTACGCCATCTTCGCCAGTGTCGCAGCGCTAGAGGCCCTTCGTGCGCAGGGGCTCCCACTCCCGCGCATCGTGGTACTCATCGAAGCCAGCGAAGAGAGCGGCTCTCCAGACCTGCCCGCTCACCTCGAAGCCATGGGTGGCCGTCTCGGATCCCCAGACCTCGTCATCTGCCTCGACAGCGGCGCCGGCGACTTCGACCGGCTCTGGATGACGACGTCCCTCCGCGGCCTCGTCGGGGGGACGCTCGCCGTCCGAGTGCTCGAGAACGGCGTTCATTCGGGAGACGCGAGCGGCGTCGTGGCGTCCAGCTTCCGCATCGCACGCGCGCTGCTCGAACGCATCGAAGACGCCGAGACGGGGCGAATGAAGTCGGACGCGTTTCACGCGCTCATCCCGGAGTCGCGTCTCGACGACGCGGCCCGAGCGGGCCTCGTCCTCGGTTCCGGGGTCTGGACCAAGTACCGGTTTGCAGCAGGTACGGGCCCGGTGAAGGCCGACCCGACCGAGATGATTCTGAACAGGACTTGGCGCCCTGCCCTCTCCATCGTCGGCGCAGACGGCCTGCCCACAACGGCGTCCGCAGGCAACGTGCTTCGGCCGATGACGTCACTCAAGCTGTCCTTGCGAGTGCCGCCGACGGTCGACGCCGCTGAGGCCGAACGTGCGCTGGCTGCCCTGCTCACGGCGACACCACCCTACGGCGCCGAAGTGACGTGGGAGCCCGAACGCGCCGCTAGCGGATGGAACGCGCCTGAGCTGTCGACGTGGCTGTCGGAGGCTATCAGCCGCGCCTCGGAGACCTACTTCGGCTGCCCGTCGGCTGCGATCGGGGAAGGCGGCTCCATCCCGTTCATGGGCATGCTCGGGGAACGCTTCCCGAAGGCGCAGTTCCTCATCACGGGCGTCCTCGGACCCGAGACGAACGCGCACGGCCCGAACGAGTTCCTGCACATCCCCTACGCCAAGAAGCTGACGGCGGCGGTCGCCGACGTGATCGCCGCGTTCCGGCCCGGCTGAGCCACGTGGCGGGGCGCTACCGCAACTGGGTAACGAGTTGCCGCTGAATCTCCATGATGTACCGTGAAAGCGCTCCCTGCGCGCGGGTTTCCTCGACGCCCGGTCGGCTCGAGAACATCACGCCAATCCGTTGCCCTAGTCGTAGTGCGATCAAGTAGCGGACGACCCCCGCGAACTCAGTTGGCCTATCGATGTCCGGCAGCGTCAGCTCTATCGAGAGCTGGTCACCGGCGCCGAGCCGCGTAGGGGTCCCATCCGCGAGGAAGCAGCCAAGCCCGGTCACCGAAAGGGAGATGACAGGCAGCTTGAGCTCGGATCCGTCGGTTCTCCGCAGCCGCGCAGCGATAGGAGACCGACTGTCGGGGACGACGCGGTACGCCGCACGTCGATTGAAGGCCCCCTGCGCGCGTGGTGGAAGCTGTATCGTAAGGCGAGCCGAATCCGAGATTTGAAGCTCGTGCACGACGCCTCCATGCTCATCCACCACGCGCTGAACGAGCGCCGGCGCGACCACGGGAACCGCCATGCCCGGGGTGAAGAGTTGTAAGCGTGCGTAGTCACCAGCGCGGAGGCGCACCCTCGATGGCGCGAGGATGCGAGCTCGCGCGTAGCTGACCTCGAGGAGGCGTACGGCGACATCACCGTCGGGCGTCGAAAGCGAGGCATGCAACGCGAGCGGCCCAGGCGGCCCGAACCGAGGTGGAACGACCGACTCACCACGTTCAGAAGGGTTGAGAACGAGACTCATCGAAGAGAGTAAACGGGAAAGCGCCGGCGAACTTTAGCGGGATTTCGGTCGCGACGGCGGCCAGGGAACTCAACGACGCTCGAGTCGGTCGTCAGCGACGCTTGAATCGGTCGAGCACGAAGAGGAGCGCTGGGAGGGTGGCGCACGAGCCAATAAGGCCAAGCACCGTACCGACGGCTGCCGTCGTCCCGAGCGAACGAATCCCGAGGTTCTCGGCGAACCAAAGCCCTCCGAAGCCGATGACGGTCGTAATGGTCGTCAATACGTTGGCTCCGCCCGTCTCTCGCATGACGACGCGCAGGTTTGGACTCTCACGCCAACGATGAAAGACGTGGACGCCCTGGTCGATGCTCATACCGATGAGGAGCGGGAAGGCGATGATGGAGTACATGTTGACCTTCCAGTCGTAGATGACGTGGAGACCGGCGAGCCAGGTGATAGCCATAGCCAGCGGCAACATCGTGATGAACGCCGCGGTCAGCGAGCGGAAGAAGAAGAGCAGACAAACGAACACAGCGATGACGGCTGCGCTCAGTACGACTGGGCCGTCCTTCCGGAGCGTGTCGATGACGTCGACGAGGACGAAGAAGTTGGCCGCGACACCGACCGTGCCGCCTGTGACCGGGAAGTCAAAATAAACATCGTGGAGACGCTTCGAGTCCCGGTAATCAGCCTTGGCGCCCCGGTTCCACATGATGATGAATCGACCAAGGTGGCCGCCAGTGTCGGCGAGCTGCTCAGTCACCCAGACCGGTAAATCAGCGACCTCGATGGGCGCGGAGACATCGAGGTAGCGCCGGAAGTCGTCGACCTTCTGTCTTGACTCGTCTTTTAGGAGCGACTTCTTGGCGTCGACCCGCTTGCGCACGTCCGCGATGATCTGGAGCTTTCGTTCCTGGTCGGTCGGCACGAAGGTGTAGAGCGCGAGGTAGGCGTCGAGAAAGTAGACGATCTCACTGGAACGCAGCGACCCGAGGCGCTTCAGTAGCTCCCACTGGTCTGGCGACACCGGGCTGGCGGCCAACTCTTTCTCGATCGCATCGAAGGGGTCCGCCTTCTTTCGCTTAGCGAAAGGGTCGTCTTCGTCATCCGCTTCGTCGTCCGCATCCGATGGCGTTACTTCGGCCACCTTCAGCGGCAGCAATGGCTTGCCCTGCTCGATCGCTCCGAGGTGCATCAGGATGTCCGGGTCGATGACGCGGTCCCCGTTGGAGTCGGTCAAGGTAACTGCCTTCACCGCCGCCAGGGTCCGTGCCATCTCAGCGCAGTGCTCCGCCGTGTCACAAAGCGCCACCGCGGGCCCCCTGGTAGTTGCGCGCCCCACCGCGTCTTTGTAGTCCTTCTTGGGCGGGCCTTCGGGCTGTGGCGATGGCTTCTTGGGCGCATCGAGCTTCGTGAAGTCGTACTCGAACGACACGGAGCCTGCTGCCCAGACTGAGAACCCAGTGAAGCCGAACGACACGACCAGGATGATCACCGCGAGGCCCATCCCGCGCGTCGAGGCAGGGGCGGGTGGCGCATCCGACTCGATGTCTGACTCGCGCTTCTGCCACGGGAACGCCTTGTCAATGGCGGCGACGAGGGCTGGCATTAGGAAGAAGGTGAAGATTAGGGAGAGCAGGACGCCGATGCCCGCCATGACGCCGAACTGGGCGAAGCCCTGAAAGTCGCCGAGGAGGAGGAGGAAGAAGACGGAGAGCGTCGTGATCCCGCCCGTAGCGACCGCCGCGCCCGTCGATGCGAGGGCGACTCGAAGTCCCTCGTGAAGGGAGAGACCGCGTGCCCGTTCATGGCCGTAACGCGCCAAGGTGTGAATACCAAACTCGATGCCGAGCCCGAGTACGATGGCGAAGATGAAGGTCGTGACGAGGTTGTACTTCTCGTAGATGGCGGCTCCGAAGGCCTGAGTGACCAACGTGGAGACGATGACCGGCACGATGATGATGGGCACTGCTTGAATGCGCTTGAAGTAGATCCCAATTACGATGAGCAGCAGGCCAAGCGCGAAGGCGGCGCCCGCTAGGACGTCCGTGCGCATGCCGCTCGTCGAGCCGACCCGCTGCACGTATTCGCCCTGCGCGGTCGCCGTCATCTCCCGGTGGAACGTCTTGACGTCGACCTCGGCGATCATCTTTTCGGTCTTCTCGAGAAGCGTCCGAGCGAACTCGACGTTGGTCGACGGCTCGGTCGGCCGGGCCTTGATCACGATGATGCGGCCCTCGTCGGCCTCGAGGTACTCGGAGGGCGCTTCCTGATTGCCCAGGTACTTGTCTCGAAGCTCCTTCTCGTCGAGATCGAAGACGTCTTCTTCCTTCTCGGCCCCCACGCTCGCGGCCGCTGCTCCCGCACCAGAGGTCGCCTCCTTCGAATCGACTCCCGCGGCTGGCTCGTCTTCGTCACCGGTGAGCTCCTTCTCCGTCTCGCGTTTGATACGGGCGATGACCTTCTTCCGGAGCTCGAGGAGGTCCTTAGTCGGGGCGAAGAGGAGACCGCGGTCCTTGAAGAAGGAGATGTCGCGCTGAAACTGGACGTAGCGTAGCTCCTTCAGAGTGCGCATCTTGACTGACAGAGCAGCGCCGTACCGGATGTTTGCTTCGCGGTCCGGCGACTCGATGGAGACGATGAGATCGGACTGCGCTCCGAGACGCGCAGTGACTTCCGTCAGCCGCTCGATGGAGGCGTGGTCCCGCGGGAGCAACGCCTTCAAGTCCTGGTCCACCTTGAGGCGCATGGTGCCGTAGAGGCCAATCCCAGCGAGTACGAGTCCGATCGCTAGGATCGTCCATGTACGCTGGGTGCCCCAACGCGCGAACACGTCGGGCCAGCTCTTCGGGTGCTCTTCGTTCATCTACCTTTCCTGCCACTTGGGCCGCCCGCTGCTTCACGCGCTAACGCCCATTCATCGGACGACGACTGCCGTTCATCTTCAGTCGAGGTGGTCCTTCGTACTCCGTACGAGCCCGCTCTGGCGAGTGACTCGCGACGCATCACGTAGCGCGAGCGCGAAGGCCTTAAACGACGCTTCGATGATGTGGTGCAGGTTGTTCCCGCTGAGCTGCCGGACGTGGACGTTGCACTCCGCCTTGACGGCGAAGGCCTGATAAAATTCTTTCACCAACTCCACATCGAAGGTCCCAACCTTTGCTTTCGGCAGGTCGAGCCCGAAGACGAGGTAGGGACGACCCGAGAGGTCGATGGTGACATCCACCAGCGCTTCGTCGAGTGGCGCCTTGCGGTCCGCGAACCGTTCGATGCCGGCCCTGTCGCCAAGCGCCTGTCGAAACGCGGCTCCGAGAACGAGCCCGATGTCTTCTACCGAGTGGTGGTCATCGATGTGGGTGTCGCCGTCAGCGACGACCACGAGATCGAAGCCGCCGTGGCGCGCAATCTGCGAGAGCATGTGCGAGAGGAAAGGGACCGGAGTTAGGATGTCGTTTTGGCCAGTCCCGTCGAGCGACAGTGCGATGTGCACGCGAGTCTCGCCTGTCTTCCGCTCGATGGTTGCTCGGCGTTGTCCCTGGCTTTCTGCTGTCATGACGTCTTCTCCAGTCCGGCCTCGAGAGTCGCAAGGAGTCGAGCGATGTCGCCGTGACGCGTCTTGAGGCTCGCTCGATTGACCACCAGCCGGGTCGAGATGGCCCGAATGGTCTCCAACTCCGCGAGACCATTCTCACGTAAAGTCGCGCCACTCGACACGAGGTCGACCACGAGATCCGACAGCCCGGCGAGCGCCGCCAACTCCACTGAGCCGTAGAGGTGGATGATGGTGGCCTCGATGCCTCGAAGTCTGAAGTAGTCCCGCGTGATGGATGGGTACTTGGTGGCGACGCGCGCGCGCGTGAAGGCGCCAAGACCACGGCTCGCGAGAGCCAAAGGACCTGCCACCGACAAACGGCAACGCCCGACCCCGAGGTCGAGCGGCTCGAGGACGTCGGCGCCGCTCTCTTCGAGGGTGTCGGAGCCGCATGCCGCAAGGTCTGCGACCCCGGCTTCGACGTAGGTTGGGACGTCAGTGGGGCGCAGCAGGAGGAGGCGATGGGCCGGGACGCCCTCGCGCTCGTCGACGTCGACGATGAGCTTCCGAGAGTCGCCGGCAAACACCGAGAGGTCGATGCCGAGGCGCCCAAAGAGTGGCGTAAGTTCGGTGAGGATGCGGCCCTTGGGCACGCCTATCGTGAGTGGGCGCGTCGCGCGCGGAACCTGAGATGCCGAGCCCACAGGTTCGGAGCCCACGGCTACGGAGCCCACGGCTACGGAGCCCACGGCTACGGAGCCCACGGCTACGG
>CANMLD010000225.1 GCA_947498315.1 Pseudomonadota bacterium
ACCGTTCGAGAGGCCGAGCCACTCGAACACGGTGTCGTAGGTGAAGCGATCACGCTCTTCCGCGGGGACCGCCTCCTTCTCGTAGTCGACCGCGCGCCCGGAGAGCCCGGGGTAGAGCGCATGGAGCGTGTGGTCGCCGATGATGGCAACGTCTCGGCCGGCCTTCTGAAGCGCTAGGAACCAGTTCGGAGAACCGGTCGCGGAGCCGGAGAAGTTGCTGAGCGCAGTGACGAACGGCGACGCTCGGCCCTCGAAGCTCGTGAGCAGGCACGGCAACGTGAAGTTAGCGGCGCAAGACCGGAGAGGACCCGAGGTCGCCGCCTGATTGAGGCGCCCGAGCGCCGGCATCAAGGATCCGTCACGACCGTTCGACTCCCTCAGGCTATCTAGGATGATGACGACGACGCGCCCCGGCATCGGGAGCGCGGTGGCGCTAGCGACGGTGGACGGTGCACCCTCGGCGGTGCCGAGCGCCAACGCGTCCGACCAGGTACGGCGGGCGGTGACGACGACGAAAGCGACTACGACGAGGAGAGGCAGCACAGCCAAACAGACGGCGCTGAAGAGCCCGCTGCGGCTACTAGCCGAGTCGGCGAGGCGAGGCTCCGGCTCGGCGCGAGCCCCCTCTTCATCGATGGGCTTGTCCTCGCCCGTCGTCATGGCGTCGATGGGCCACCGGTCGGGGCTCCCGCCGCGGGCGGCGTGGTCGTCGGGCCTGCTCCCGGGCCACCTCGAGGGCCGGGACCACCTTCCGGGCCAGGACCGCCTTCCGGGCCGGGACCGCCTTCCGGGCCGGGACCGCCTTCCGGGCCGGGACCGCCTTCCGGGCCGGGACCGCCTTCCGGCGGTACGCCTTCCGTGCCGGGACCGCCTTCCGGCGGTACGCCTTCGGGCGGAGGTGCGGCCGGGGGAGCCGTCTCGCGGTCGGGACCACGGTCGAACGCGGGCAGCGCCGGCTGACACTCGGCGGCGATGCCGTACTTCTTCATCAACTCTCGGATGACGCCGATGCGCTTGGGTCCGTCGGTTGCGCTGAGTCCATCGAGGAGGGAGGGGTCGGCGCTCTGGGGGAGCGCCAGCTCGGCCATTCGCGTGAGGCGATCGGGGACACCCTCCTCGAGGACCTGAAGCGCAGAGCGACACAGGGCGCGGAGGTTTTGCTCTTCGACGTCCGACTTCGTATCGGACACGACGTACGGCTTCGCGTCATCGACTGCTTTACGCTTGCAGCCGCTCCCAGCCGCGAGCATCGCCGAGAGCATCATGAGTCCACGGCTCTTTGGACCGAGGAGGCGGAATCCGTGTCGGAGCGGGAGACCGATCGAGGCGATCACGGCCCGTAGCGTCACCGAAGCGACGTCGTAGAGCCGAAGTGCGGCAGCGCGGCTCTCTGCTGCTGCTCGAGCGAGACGGAGCGCGACAGGCGAGAGGCGGAAGCGCCCGAGCGCGTCGAGGAGACGGCCGCCCAGCGACGAGAGCACCGCGCCTGCGGAGCTCACGAGGCTTCGGTCTTCTTCTTCGTGACGATCTTGGTCTTCTTCGGAGCGTCGCTCGCAGGCGCTGCTTCGGTCACAGGAGCGGCATCGGCGCTCGGTGCGGCGGTCGAGGACGCTGTCGCCACGGGCGCTGCTGCCGCCCGCTGCGCCGCCTTGGCCTTCTCGGCCTCGAGCTCGCGCTTGACACGGTTCAGCTCGCGCTCGAGCTCACGTACGGTCTTCGCAAACGACTGAACGTCGTTGCGGGTCGCGATGTCGGTGTATTCGGCGACGGCCTTAACGCGAGCCTGAACGACGTTCCGAACGTCGCTGGGGAGCTGAAGCGCCTTCATGAGCGCCTTCTGGACGTTCGGGTTGCTCATCATGGACATCGCCTGGGGCGATGTGGCGAAGTCCATTCCCATCTTCTTGATCTTGCTGAACATGACGCACATTCCTGGCTACACCCGAAGGGCAAGGGCCGAGCCCGCGGGCACGGGGGCGGCAAACAGAGGCGGTACATTGCCGCCCGGACCCGTCACCGTCAACACGGAAACGCGACAATGACGAGACGCCACCGGCACTCCAACCGCAGCCAATGCTGCTCCGAAGGCGCCCAAGGCTCGCGGGGCTGGGCCCAAGGCTGGGTCCGAGTCTAGGAGTCGAGCTCGACGAGCGGGGTCCCCGCTTCGACCGCGTCGCCGACGTTGCACCGCAGGGCCTTGACGACACCATCTCGAGGGGCCTTGACGTCATTTTCCATCTTCATGGCCTCGATGACGAGCAGTCGCTGTCCGCGGGTCACGACGTCGCCGGCCTTCACGTCGACGAAGACCACCTTGCCGGGCATGGCGACCGTGACCTGCGCGCCAGCAGCGCTCGCGGCGCCATGCGCTAGCCAGGTGTCGCGTTCATTTCGTACTGACAGTTCGAAGGTGTCTTCGCCGTGCAGCAAGGTCCACGATGACTTCTCTCCGCGAAGCGCATCGATGACCGTCGTCTTGGGCAGGTCCTGGACGAGGTACCTGGAGTCGCCCAGATCGGCGCTCGTAAAAGAGAGCGTTCGCGCTTCACGGCCTGGGCGGGTGATGCGAACGACGCTGCTGTTGCCATCGTCCGAGAGCACCTCGACCGTCATGTCGGAAGAGAGTCCGCCCACGAGGTAGGTGGCTTTGGGACTGCCCCCGGCAGTGATACTCATGATGCGGCCCCTCCCCATCGTCGAAGCGCGTCGGCTCGTGCTGTGACGGACCAAGCGCGGTCAGCGCTCGTCGCCGTCGCAGCGGGTCTCCTCGCCTGGTCTTGTCGGTGAGCCAGAACCACAGCGAGGGCCGCCGCCTGTTCTTCATCCGCTTCCGACGGCGACTTGGCAACCAACGCACCCATCGAGCCGATGAGCGCCGTCGAGTAGCGGCCTGCCACGAAGTCCGGATGAGCGAGCAGCTCCTGCAAGAACGCCCGGTTGGTGCGAATCCCAGCGACCCTCAGCTCGGCCAACGCGGCGTGCATCTTCGCGATTGCGGCCTCGCGGTCGTCGCCCCACACGGCGATCTTGGCGACCATCGGGTCGTAGAAGCGGGAGACGACGTCGCCCTCTTCCACTCCGTCATCGACTCTGACGCCGGGACCCGTCGGGGGACGGTACCGGCGCAGTGGGCCCGGCGAGGGCATGAAGTTTTGATAGGGGTCTTCGGCGTAGAGGCGACACTCGATCGCGTGACCGCGCCTCACGAGCTGCTCTTGAACGAACGGCAGAGGCTGGCCGGCGGCGACGAGGACCTGGAGCTTCACGAGGTCGAGCCCGCTGATCATCTCTGTGACCGGGTGTTCGACCTGTAGCCGTGTGTTCATCTCGAGGAAGTAAAAGTTCTCGTCTGCGTCGACGAGAAACTCGATGGTCCCAGCGCCTTCGTACGCGATCGCCAGAGCGGCTTTGACGGCGACCGCGCCCATCGCGCGCCGAGTCGCGTCTGAGAGGTTGGCGGCCGGAGCCTCTTCGATGACCTTCTGGTGACGACGCTGAACGGAGCACTCGCGTTCGAAGCAATAGACAGCATTGCCGTACTTGTCGGCGAAGATCTGAATCTCGATATGCCGCGGCCGGATGATGGCCCGTTCAACGTAGACGGAGCCGTCGCCAAAAGCGGACGCTGCCTCGCGAGAACACGACTCGAACGCCGCGACGAGCTCGGCTTCACGTTCGACGAGGCGCATTCCCTTTCCGCCACCGCCGGACGACGCTTTGAGCAGGACCGGATAGCCGACCTCACGTGCCATGGCCGTGACGTCGGCGCCGTCTCTGGCCGCGCGAGTGGCGCCCGGGACAATGGGGACGCCCGCCGCCTGCATGACCTCACGGGCGCGCGTCTTGTTGCCCATGGCCCTCATGGCGCTCGACGTCGGCCCGATGAAGACGATGCCGGCAGCATCACAGGCGTCCCGAAGCACTTCGCTCTCCGAGAGGAACCCGTAGCCCGGGTGGATCGCTTCAGCGCCGGTCTGCTTACACGCTTCAATGATGCGGTCGGCGCGGAGGTAGGACTCACGAGACGCCGCAGGCCCGAGGATGACGACCTGATCTGCGAGACGCACGTGCTTGGCGCGAGCGTCCGCCTCCGAAGCAACAGCGACCGGAGAGATGCCAAGCTCGCGAAGCGACCGCATGACCCGGCATGCGATCTCACCTCGGTTGGCGATGAGGACTTTTCGAAACATGGTCACCGTTGCCCAGCACGGACTGGCGCCGCGCGTAGGTCGAAGGGGGTCACGGGGCGACGTCGTGCGGACCCGACGGAGTGCCTATGCAGCAGCCCTCTGTAATTTCAGGGACTTGCATGGCAAACCGCGGCGAGAGGGTAAACCAGGACGGCGTGGCACGCAATGTCGTGATAGCCGTTCCGGAGCGCTAGCTAGGCATCGGAAGGCGATGCCCCTGCCGTCACTCCAGCTTCGCCTTCACGAAGTTCGCGATCTGCTGCTGCGCGAAGTTCGAGTCCCAGCCGATCCAGTGGAACTCGGCGCCGATCTCGAAGCCGCCGGTCTCGATGGCGTCGACCCATTTAACCCGGGCCAGTGCCAATAAGGCCGTCGGGTAGCTGGGGAGGTCGAGCTCGAGTGCGATCATGGTCCCGACAGGAGCAGCGAGTTGGCTGGCGAAGCAGATGCCACCACCGGAGATGTTGATTTGGAGGCCGTCATCGAGCTGTACGAGCGAATCGGGGGTCGATGAGACCCGCCACTTGACCTTCGCGTTGTTCTTGAGGCGCGGAAACTGCCGGCTCTCGCTCATGGCTCACGTCACTTTGACGGCACGAATCCCTGATTCGCTTCGTGCCGAATCACGCAGCCGAACGGGTATGACGGCGGCGAGTCCGAGGTCGGCAAGCCGCAACGCGACCTGCTCACTGACGTCGGATATCACGAGTGACTTGCGAAGGCGACGGAGATGCGAATGGAGGCGAACGAGCACGGTCACAGCCGAGACGTCGATGATGGTGGATTCTTTCAGCGACAGGTAAAGCGTGTCGAACTCGCTCGTCGGCAACGAGGCGGCTACGTCGAGGAGCCTGAAGGCAGCGGCACCGGATAGGCCGTGTTCGACCACCAGCTTGATCCGTCGAGAAGGAACTGCGCTCATGGTGTCGACCTCCGTCCCACAGGCAGCTCGTGTCGTGGGTACTTCGTCACACGCCGCTCGCCTGTTGCACTGCAACGTGCGTCGATTCTTACCGACCTCGCTGCGCCACGTCAACGCAGCAATCGACCCTGCTCTGGTGCCTCATAGCGCACTAGAAAAAAATTAAGCTTCTGATATTGCTGATATTCCCTGGATCTGAACCCATGCCTCACGAATTTTGGAACTGAGTGACAGTTCAGCAAAAAAGACGCGCGGCGATGCGCTCGGAGGCCCTCCCATCACCGAAGGCCGCGACGGACCGTCGTGGCGGTGGATGGTCGAGCCACTTGCGGAGCGTGTCCCCGAATGGTCCGGGGTGCGTCCCTGCGAGCACGGCGAGCCCATCGGCGATCGGCTCGGGTCGGTCGGTCACCTCTCGCGCGACGACGGTGGGGATCCCGAGGCAAGCGGCCTCCTCCTGAAGGCCGCCCGAATCGGTCACAAGAAGCAGCGTCTCGGCGAGGCATCGCGTCAGGTCGCCGTGCGACTGTGGACCTAGGATGGTGACGTTCGCAGGGATGGAGGCGAGCTGGGCTAGCGCACCGCTGACGGCCGGGTTCGGATGGCGGAGGAGGCAGAAGTTCAGATGTGGACGCTCACGTGCGGCGGCGATGACCACGTCGAGGAGAGCTGCGAGTCCCTCAGCGAGCAGCTCGCGTCGATGGAGGGTCACAAGAACGCGGCCAGGCGTCACCGCGGCCATGGGGACGCGCAGGGTCCCCAGCACGAGGCGCTGAGCGTCCACCACGGTATTGCCCACATGATGCACGGCAGAAGGATCGTGCCCCTCCGCGACCAACTGGCGCGCAGATGCCGGCGTCGGCGCGAAGTGATGCGACGACAAGGCGCTGATGGCACGCCGATAGCCCTCCTCCGGGAAAGGCAGATGAAGCAGGTGGGTTCGAAGGCCGGCTTCGACGTGCGCGAATGGGACGCGCTCGTGATGGGCCGCGATCGCCGCCGCGAAAGCGCTGCTGCTGTCTCCCTGGCCGATGACGAGTCCGGGCTTCCGACCCGCGAAGACCTCGCCCAAAGCGGCGACGAGGCGCGCCAAGAGAAGGGAGAGCGATTGTCCAGCCGCCATGGTCTCGAGTGCGATGTCGGGGCTGAGGCCGAAGTCCTGAAGTGCCTGCGTGCCGATGTCCGCGTGTTGGCCAGTGAAGACCACACGGACGCCGACATCGGGCCGGCGACGGAGCGCGATGACCACCGGCGCGAGCTTGATGACCTCGGGTCTCGTGCCCATCACGACGTCGATTTGATGCTTTGCAGGCATCATCGTCGGCTCGCACGAGGCGCCATTGCGGCGCCGAACAGAGCACGGGTGGAGAATCGAAGGTCGTAGAGGCGCCCCATGGCCGCCGCCTGTGCGAGGAGGATGTAGATGAACCACATCCACGTCTGGGACAAGAAGAAGGACGCGACGAGGACGGCCATGAGGTTGCCAGGGTAGCCCTGGAGGAGGGCGCGCTCCAGCCCAGGGGGCGTTGTTTGGGCCTTGTCCATGAAGCCGACCGCCATCCACGAGGCGATCCCGAGTAGAGCGAAGAAGGGGATACTGCCGGCAAGCCCCACCTCGGCGAGCGGCAACACATAGCTGTTGTGGGCCGCCATTGGCTTCAACTCCATGACGGAAGAGGTTGCGAAGTTCATGAATTGAAACGGGAACGCCTCGTAACCGACCCCAAAGAGGGGCTTCGAAGCGAACATGGACAGCGCTGCCTTCCAAGCGACGAGGCGCCCCTCCGCGGACTCATCGAGCCGCCCAGTATCGAGCCCCTTTCGCTCGGCGACGCCGGCCACGATGGCGAGGCCGATGGCGAGCACGACAGCAAACAGGGCGAGCACGGCTCGACTGCGCGTGCGCTGCCTTACCAGTACGAGCGCGCCGGACACGAGGCCGATTAGCCCTCCACGGGACTGCGTTGCGATGATTCCCCCCAGAGTGAGGGCAAGGAGGGCCAGAAAAGGCCACCTGCGTACGCCGCGTGTCTCGAGGACAGCGGCGATCAGGAACGGCGTAACAAGTAGAAGCGTGAGCGCGGTGTCGTTCGGGTCGCCGAGCATGCCAACGCCTGCAGCGCGCGAGCCCTCGACGAGGACCTCGCTCGTGAGCTTCGCATAGATGGTGTAGCCGCCGATGAACCCAGAGAAAGCGGCCAGCGCCGTCTGAAGCGCGATGGCGCGCCCGACGGTGTCGGTCAAGTTCACGATGAGGAGGTAGAGCACCACGATCTTGACGAACACGTCAGTGAACATCACGGCGCTGTACTGCCGCTCCGTGCTGAGCGCCGTAGAGATGGCCACGCCCACCGTGAGCCAGAGCATGTAAGGGTTCATGCCGCTCTTGGCGATGGACAGATCCCGGCGGACCAAGCGGGTCAGGATGGCGTAGAGGATGGCGCCTGCCATCGTCAGCTTGCCGAGCATGAGCGGCT
>CANMLD010000226.1 GCA_947498315.1 Pseudomonadota bacterium
CTCGTGCCCATGCCGCCGCGCATGAACAGAGCGACCGACATCGATGACGGCGAGTAGCTCCGGTCGGCTCTCTAGCTCCGGGGAGCCCTCTGATGAGCTGTGGAGGGTCACCGCGGAGGCCTCGCGGTAGAGCACACTCCGTGGCCGGCAGTGCCGCGACAGCGCCTGTGCGCGATCGCGCTTTTGGTCAGAGCTGCACGTCTCGGGAGACGACCTGCGAGATGGGGATACGGCGACCGTCACCGCCGTAGAGGCGGTTCACGAGGGCGAGCTGCGCGTTCAGCACGTCGAGGTTCAGGATCGCGTCCGCTGGTGCGGTCCACGGATCGATCCCGACGTCCTCGTTCAGGGGGCAGATGTCGCGGGCCTCCGAAGCGGCCCTCTCTTCCCGGAACTTGACCGGCAGGCCATGGCTGCGACAGATGAGCGGCCGGTGGGCGTAGATGCGGCAGCCGCCCGCGGCGTCGAGCATGGGGCATGCAGTCCGAGCCGAGCTCGACTCTGCGATAGCGCTGTCGCCGAGTTCTGCTCGAATCGCCGCCGCTTCGACCTCGAAGACGTGGATCTCCCGGCTACAGCATGCCGAACAGCCAAGCCGGCAGGCGAGCGCCACCGGAAGCGCCGCTTCGGCCTTGTGGTGGAAGGCGTCGAGTGCGTCGCGGATGGCGTGGTAGCGCGTGAGCGCTTCGGTCGACGACGCGGTCAACTCAGGACGCGAAGTCGGAGGTGACGTTCGAGCGTGACGAGGTCGAGCTCGTAGAGCCCGTCGATGATGGCGGCACGAAGCGATGCGGGCCCGTCGGCCGTCTCCGCCGCCAGCTCGCCCACGACCCCGAGGACGCCAATGGCATGGGCGGTCGCGAGCAGCGGGTCGTCGCTCACGGCCGCGAACGCCGCGACGAGGGCCGACAGCGAGCAGCCGAGCGCGCTGATGCGCGTCATGAGCAAGTCGCCGTTGTCGACGTCGATGAACTGCTCACCATCCGTGATCCGGTCGGTGACGCCGGTCACCGCGACCACGCAGCCAAACTCGAGCGCGAGCGTACGGGCGGCTTCGATGGCCACCGCAGAGTCGTCGCCAATCTCGACGTCGCGGTTAGGCTCACTGGTGAGGCCGGCGATGGCGAGGATCTCACTTGCGTTTCCTCGAAGGACGGTAGGCCGGAGCGCCAAGAGCTCGCGGGCGATCGCCGTCCGGTAAGGCGTGGCGCCAGCGCCGACGGGGTCGAGCACCACCGGGATGCCGAGGGCCTTGGCCCTCACGAGCGACGCCTTCATCACGTCCACCGTTCCAGGCGACGGGGTCCCGATGTTCAAGACGAGCGCGTTCGCGAGCTCGACGACGTCCTCCACCTCCTCGAGAGCGTGGGCCATCATCGGCGAGGCCCCGGCAGCGAGGAGCAGGTTTGCGGAGAGGTCCATCGCGAGGTAGTTCGTGATGTTGTGAACGAGAGGAGCGCGGGTTCGAACCGCTTCCAGGGTCTCGTACGCGAGTCGGGCCTGTTGCATGGGGGGCTCTTACCGCACGGGCCCCGCTCGGGCAATTAGACTAACTGTCGCTTCACCGGTTTCAGGACCCGGCACAGCTCGCCGCCGAGCAGGGCGGGGTCAACGCCGACGACGCCGAAGACGTGGTCCCATGTGCGCTCGAAGCAGTGTGCCGCATCGGGGAAATCCATAGCGAGCCGCATCGCGCGCTCCCAGAAGGCGCACCCGCGAGCGAGGACGAGCTCCCGCCGCACCACGAACTGACCGCCGCCATAGAAGCGGAACCACTCGGGAACCTCGCGTCCGAAGAGCGCGACGTAGAACTCGTCCACGGCGAGCTCGATTCGCTCCGGGTTCTTCGACCACGGCACGTACAAGCGGCGACCACGGGGGTCATCGGTATCGATGAGGAAGCCGAGCCAGCGGAAGCCGGACTCCGAGATAATCTCGCCCGGCGAGAGGGCCAACGTGCGCAAGGTGGGGTGCAGATCGCTGCAGTGATCGAAGGGGCGCCCCTGTACGAAGACCATGACGTCGGCGAGGGCGTCCCACCGGGTCAGGATGTGGTGCACGTAGGTGTGCGCTTCACGGCCGACGTTGGCGAGGCGCTCATGGTGAGCGGCGGGGACCACGCCCGACGCAACCGGCTCCTCGCCCTTGTCGTAGAGCGAAACCCGAATCGACTTCGGGATGTTACGAAGCCACCCCACGTCTTCACGATAGCGTGCCACGATGAGCTCGACGGTCACGCGGCCCTGCCCTGCGTGAGCCTAGGGCCGAGCTCGTCCGAGAGCGCGAGCGCCTGCGCCGTGACCTGGTCCATGTTGTAGTTCACATAGCTGCCGATGCGGCCGAGCACCGTGAGGGAGGGCTCGGCGTCCGCGAGCGCGCGGTATCGAGCGTAGGCGGCGCGCGCGTCGGGGGTCGGCATGGCGTAGTAGGGCACCTTCCCGGGCGTCCAGTCCTCGGGAAACTCGGTGACGACGGTCGTACCGAGTGTTCTCCGGTGAGGGAGCGCGTGCTTGAACTCGAGGCGGCGGGTGTAGTCGCCGTCGTTCGGGTAGTTGACCTGCATCTCGGGGAGCAAGAACTCGACGGGCGCCGAGGTCGTCTCCCATCGGACGCTGCGGTACTCGAGCGGGCCGAGGGCGTATCCGTAGAGCTCGTCGAGCGCGCCGCTGTAGACCACGTGGCGGAAGGGACCTGCTTCACGGGCGAGCACGTCCGAGAGCTCGGTCGCGAGCCGCAGCTCGATGAGCGGGTGGTCGAGGAGGCGCGTGAAGAGCGCCGTATAGCCATCCGTGGGCACGGCCTGAAAACGTTCGACGAGGTAGCGCCGGTCGCGCGTCGTCTTGACCGGGATGCGACCACACACCGACGGGTGGAGCTCGGAGGCTGGCTTTCCCCAGTGTTTGCGGGTATATCCAGCGTAGAAGAGCTCGTAGAGTCGGCGGCCGACCTGACTGAGCACGAGCTCCTCTGAGTTCTTCGGGTCGGGGAAGTCCTCTCGCCACGAAGCCAGGGTCTCGGCCATGAGCTCAGGGGTCGCCGGTGCACCAGTGAGCGCTTCAAAGGTGTCGAGGTTCAGTGGGAAGGGGAAGACGCGGTCGCCAACCATCGCCGAGGCCCGATATTCGCAGGGCGTCCACTCGGTGAACCGGGAGAGGTAGTCCTTCACACGGTCCGAGTTGGTGCGGAAGTAATGGGGACCGTAGCTGTGGACGAAGTTGCCCCACTCGTCCTGCCGGTCATGGGCCATGCCGCCGAAGTGTGGGCGACGGTCGATGACGAGCGACGGGATGCCATAGACGGACGCGAGGCGCTCAGCCATGACGGCCCCCCCGAAGCCGGCACCGACCACGAGGACGGGTCCGGCTCGAGTCGGGTCGACCTGACAAGCGGCCCAAGGGAGCGTCACTTTGGGGAGGCGGAGATGGTCTTGTACGCCGGTAGGTAGTAGTCGCGGGTGTAGTCGCCGATCATGCGCTCCGCGCTGAAGGCTGGCGTGACGGTCTCCATCGAACGCCGCACGCGGGAGAGCCATCCATCGCCACGGCCGGGCTGATCGCCTTCGTAGAAGGTCGGGATGACCTCCCGTTCGAGGACGTCGAGCATGGAGTGAAGATCCTGAGCGTCTTGCGTGGCCGCGTCGACCTCGCCAACGTCGGCACCGATGACCCAGCCGTTGTGGCCGTCGTAGGACTCGGGCCACCAACCATCCGGGACCGAGACGTTGAGGCAGCCGTTCATGCCCGCCTTCTGGCCGGAGGTGCCGCTCGCTTCGAGGGGGCGGCGCGGCGTGTTGAGCCAGATGTCGCAGCCCTGGACGAGCAGGCGACCCATCTCCATGTCGTAATCGGGCACGAAGTGAACCCGTCCGCCGAAGCGGGGGTCACGCACCGCTTCGATGACGAGGCGGATGAGCTCCTGGCCGTTCTTGTCGGCAGGGTGCGCCTTGCCCGCATACAAGATCTGCACGGGGCGAGCGCTGTCCACGAGGAGCTTCGCGAGCCGCTCGACAGCGCCGAGTAGGAGCGTGGCGCGTTTGTACGGCGCAAACCGGCGCGCGAAGCCAATCGTGAGGCACTCGTCACCGAGGAGATCGGGGTTGCCCGTTCGGCTGTGGGCCGGCATCGCGAGCAAGCGCTCCCGCACGTGGCGAACGAGCCGGCGGCGGAGCTGAAGCCGGACGACCCCGACGTCGGCGAGGCTCGACTTGTTGGTGAGCGCGATGACTTGCGGCGCGACCCAGGTCGGCACGTGGACGCCGTTGGTGACGTGTCCGATGGGGCGATGCCACATCTCCCGCGAGACGCGGCCGTGGATGGCGCTGACGCCGTTGCAACGACTGGTGAGCTCGAGCGCGAGCACGGTCATGCACACCGAGCCGGGGCTCGTCCCCGACTCGAAGCCGTGCCGTTGAACGAAGTCGACGAAATCGGAATCACCGCCAAAGGCGGCGGTGAGGTGCTCGGAGGCGAGGGCCGCGTCGAAGCGGTCGTGTCCGGCTGGGACGGGCGTATGCGTCGTGAAGACCGACCGAGCGCGAACGCTGGCGACGGCGGCGGCGCGGTCCTTGGTGCGCACCTCTTCGAGGCGCACCGCCTCGGCCAGCGCGAAGGCGCAGTGGCCCTCGTTTAGGTGGAGGACGCGATCGCCGAGGCCAAGGCGCTGCATCAGACGAATGCCGCCGATGCCGAGTAGGATCTCTTGACGGATGCGGACGGTCGGATCGCCACCATAGAGTCGGCGACAGAGGGCACGCAGGGTCGGATCGGTGTTGCGGTCGTTGTCCGTGTCGAGCAGGAAGAGCCGAGTGCGGCCGACTCGAAGCTCGTAGACGTCGGCGTGAACGGCGCCGCCCGGCATGCCAACGACGACACCTTCCGGAAGCTTGCGCATGGGCTGATCGGCGCGATCGATGGCGGCGATGTCGGCGACCTGCCGACCCTGAGCGTCGAGGCCCTGGGCGAGATAGCCCTCGGGGTAGAGGAGCCCGAACGCGACGCAGTCGACGCCGGCGTCCGAGCAGGCCTTCAGGTGGTCTCCGGCGAGGATCCCGAGGCCGCCGGCGTAGATGGGGAGCGTCTCGTGGATGCCGTACTCAAAGCAGAAGTAGGCGACCTTGGGAGCCGACTTGGCGAAGGGCCGGTCGAGCTCGGTGCGGAGCGCGAGCGCCTCTACGACCACCGTGCTCTCGAGCTCGGCCTTGCGGAACGCATCGACGGCGCTGCCTTCACCGACCCGGCGTAGCCATGCCCACGGGTTGTTGCGCGCCGCGTGCATGCCTGCCGCATCGGCCTTCACGAAGAGTTGCCGGGTCGGCGTGTGCCATGACCAGCGGTAGTTGTCAGCGAGGGATCGGATGCACGTCAAAAGCTCCGCGTCAGTCACTACGGTCCTCGCTTGCTTTAGCCCCACGGGGCCTCTGTTCTTGATGCGTGCGGCGGGGCGTTTCGCCCAGCCCTGCACTGTGGCCGACTCATAGCCCGAAGCGGGTCCCTTGTCGACAAGTGAGCCCCACCCGGTTCCTACTTGCCGCGCACGCCCGCAGTGCCTACTTTCGGGCTATGCAGCCCCATCAACCGTCGTCAGCCTCCCTGCCCGAGTCCCGAACCGGCACCCTCATCCTCGGGGCCGGAATGACCGGGCTCGCCTACGCGAACTTCGCGAAGGGCGACTATCTCGTGCTCGAGCGCGACGCAGAGCCCGGAGGTTACTGCAAGACGGTGGTTCAGGACGGCTTCGTCTGGGACTACAGTGGCCACTTCTTTCACTTCCGTCACCCCGATGTCGAGGCATGGATGCGGGAGCGAATGCCGGATGACGAGATCTTGACCGTCGTCAAGTCGTCCGGGATCTGGTTTGAGGGCGTGCGCATCGACTTCCCGTTTCAGAAGAATATCCACCAGTTACCCCTGAATCACTTCCTCGCGTGTCTCCATGATCTCTACTTCCTCGAGGCCCGCGACGAAGTGACCTTCGAGGACATGCTCATCGCGCGCTTCGGGCGCGGGATCGCCGACCGCTTCCTGATTCCCTACAACGAGAAGCTCTACGCATGCCCAATGAACCGGCTCGACAAGGACGCGATGGGCCGCTTCTTCCCGCACGCAGACGTGGGCTCGATCATCCGCAACTTCGTCTCGCCCGACAACGGCGGCTACAACGCGAGCTTCACATACCCGCGCGGGGGGGCCATAAGGTACGTGCACGCGCTCCTTCATGACCTGCCGCCTGAGCGCCTCGCCTACTCGGAGCCGGTCATCGCCATCGACCCCGCTGCACATGTGGCGACGACGCCGAAGCGGCGTATCCACTACGACCGGCTCGTCTCCTCCCTGCCCTTCAACCGCCTGCTTCAGGTATCCGGGATCGCGCACGAACCCAGCGTGTACTCCTGGAACAAGGTGCTCGTCTTCAATCTCGGCTTCGACCGGAAGGGACAGACGCGCGACCACTGGCTTTACGTGCCGTCGCGGGACGTCGTGTTCTACCGGGTCGGCTTCTACGACAACATCTTCGGTGACGACAAGATGAGCCTCTACGTCGAGATCGGGCTGCCGCAAGACGCCGAGGTCCCGAGTGACCCCCGCGAGATCGACGCGCGCTGGCTCGATCGCGTGCTCATCGACCTCGCGGCCATAGGCGTCACGGACGGCCACCAGCTCGCGTCCCACCACTCGGTCGTGCTCGACCCGGCCTACGTACACATCAACCGCGCAGCCCGATCCGACTTCGAACGGCAGACGGGCCTACTTCGTGAGCATGACATCCACTCGGCCGGACGCTACGGCGGATGGACCTATTGCTCCATCGAGGACAACATCGTGGAAGCACGCGCGCTGGCTCAACGCCTCGAAGCTCCTCACGAGCCCGGCTGAATGGAGTATCGATGAGCTCGTTTGGACCGTCCGGAGTGTCGCCCGACCCTCGACGTGAACCCACGCCGTGGGATGCGCCCTCCGCGCCGAGCGGCCCGCCCGCACGACCCCCTCGCCGCACCGGGCTCGTCCTGGTACTGCTCATCGTGCTGGTCGCGTCACTCACGTGGCGGCTCGTCAGCATCCTCCGCAGTACTCCTGCAGCCGAACCACGTGCGGTGGCGCCCCGTGGAGAGCTGGCGTCCGACGAACAGGCGACGATTCAGATCTTCCGCGAGAACGCCCCCTCGGTCGTCTTCATCACGTCGAGTCGACGCGCACGCGACCGGTGGACGTTGCGTCCGCTGGAGATCCCGCAGGGCTCCGGCTCGGGCTTCGTCTGGGACGACCGCGGGCACATCGTCACGAACTACCACGTCATCGCCGAGGCGAGCCGCCTGCAGGTCGCCTTCGACGACCAGTCGGAGTGGCCGGCCGAGGTCGTCGGGGTGGCGCCCGATAAGGACCTCGCCGTCCTGCGGGTGCGCG
>CANMLD010000227.1 GCA_947498315.1 Pseudomonadota bacterium
CTTCGAAGCGAGCTGGGAGCGCAGACTTTGGACCCAGGACGCGCGCTTCGTCCCGGTCGGCGGCGAGACCTGCCGCTGGCACAAGCGGGCCGAGCCAGCCCATGCCGGTCCCGAGCTCGCCGCTCAGGGCTTCTCTTTCTTGAACGGGGTCTATCACCCGGACGTGCTCGGCCGATGGCGCGATGCCGGCTTTCTCACGACGTTGTTTCAGAAGCTCGGCTACGCCTTCGAGTTCGAGCGGGTGGTTTCGGCGGCTGTTCCAGGTGAGCTCTCCCTTCGCATCGAGAACGTCGGCTTCACGGCGCCGTTCAACCCACGCAAGGTGGTCGTCCAGCTCGTCCCGGCGCCGTCCGAGTCGCCACGCCGTGTACGGCCTGCCCCCGTCGTTCAAGCGCTGGACCCGCGTCGCTGGCGAACCGGACGACACGACCTGACCTTGAGGCTCCCGTTCCATGCGGCCGGCCGCTTCCACGTCGGGCTCGCGCTCGCGGATCCGGCGCTCCCGGACCGCCCCGACTACGCCATTGCGATAGACAACGCCGTCTTTCAGGACGGCGTCAATTGGCTCGGCGTGCTCGACTTGCCTGCTCACCAGGCCCTTTCTTGACTGACCGAGTATGGATGCCCGCGTGGTTCTCGCTTGCGCCGCACCACGCCGAACGTACACTCTGGCCCCCTGCCCGCGTACGCCACCCGCAGTTGGCGTAGGCTGGACACCTCTTGGACGTGGCCGAAGGGCCCACCCGAGGAGCGCTCCTTGCGGATCCGAACCGCCCGTTACGCTGATCTCGAGGCCATCGCCGACATCTACAACGGCGAGGTCCTCGGTTCCGTCGCCACGATGGACACCGTCCCCCGCAGTGCAGCCGAGTTCGAGGCGTGGCTCGAGGACCACCCGCCGCATACCTATCCAGTGTTCGTCGCAGAGGCCGGCGGCGACGGCACTGTGGTTGGCTGGGCCTCCCTGACCGCCTTCTCACTGCGCCTCGGCTATCAGCGCTGCGCCGAAGTCTCCGTCTATGTCCATCGCGATCAGAGGGCCGCCGGGATCGGTACGGCCCTACTGAGCGAGCTCGTCCGAGTCGCTCCGTCTGTTGGAATACGCCACCTACTCGCCCGAATCGAGTCCTCCGGAGAAGCCTCGTTGCGACTGCACGCACGGCACGGCTTCGAACGCGTGGGCACACTGCACGACGTGGCTGAGAAGTTCGGCCGCGTGCTCGACGTGGTCCTCATGGAGCGGCGACTTGGCCATGCATCCCAGCGCCCTGACTGATGACGCGCTGCTCGCGGACTGTGAGTTCCGTCCCGGTCGCGCGTCGGGCCCGGGCGGTCAACACCGGAACAAGACCGAGAGCGCCGTCACGCTCATTCATCGCCCGACCGGTTGCCTAGGCGCCGCCACCGAACGACGGTCGCAACACGAAAACAAAGCAGTCGCGCTCGTTCGGCTACGACTCACTCTCGCGCTCGAAGTCCGTGGAGACGCCGGCCCCGCGAGCGCACTCTGGGTCGCGCGCCGCCGCGGCACTCGCATGGAGTGCAGCCCGAACCACCGAGACTTTCCTTGCCTGCTGGCAGAGACCTTCGACCAGCTCGACGCGTCTGGCTTCGACGTGGCGCCGGCCGCCGCCGTGCTGGGCATCAGCAGCACGCAGCTCATCCGCTTCGTCGCTGGCCACCCGCCCGCGTTCACCCGGCTGAACGCGGAACGTGCATCACGCAGGCTTCATCCACTCAAAGGGTGAACGAAGACAAAGTCATTGAATCAGGGAGTGGACCACACCGCGTGCGTCCCGACGCGCCCACATTGGTCCCGAACTGTAACGCCGAGCCACCACGCCTCGACCGGGTATCCGCGGAAGACCAGACCGTATTGTTCGATCGCCGTGCCGTCCTTCCTGAGCGGTGACCGCACGCCGAGCACGACCGTTCGCGCTCGTTGCACGGACGAGCAAACGGGCCCCCGCCCCGGAACGTCGACAGGCGAACGATACGCCGTGGGTGGGGAGCACGCGCCCTGCAGGTCCAGGGAGCGGAGCTCGAAGTGCGCCTCCATCGAGGTGACCCCGTCGGCCCCGGGGGGCTCGACCCGAACGCCGAGGAAGGCGTGAGCGCCCCCTTGTGGCCCTTGATGGAACGTAGGGAATACGCCTTCTGGGAGAGGCGAATAGGCCGCCTCACCTTGACCCAACTGAACAGCCAACGATCCAGTTAGGGTGCAGTCGGGATCGATACGAAAGGATCCAATGCCGTCGTCGCAGCCCAAGTAATCGGCATCACAAGCGCCTGCGGGTGCCTCACAAGCCAGCAGAAGGGATGAGCTCAGGATGAAGCTCCACCCCCCCTGCGAGCCCATCGTCACTCGCCGGCACCCTCGTACATCGCCTCGATCTCCTTGGCGTACTTCTGTGCGACGACCTTGCGCTTGACCTTGAGGGTGGGCGTGAACTCGCCCCCGTCAATGGTGAAGTCGCTCTCGAGCACCGTGAACTTCCGGATCCACTCGACCTGCGCGTACTCCTTGTTCACCTCATCAACGACCTTCTGCACGGCTGCGAGCAGCTTCGGGTGCTGATGGACACCGGCGTCGGGGATGCCATTCGCAGTCGCGAAGGCCTTCGCCGAATCCGGGTTCAGCGTGAGGATGGCTGACAAGAACTTGCGTCGGTCGCCTATGACGACGGCCTGCGAGATGAGGTCGTGGTTTCGGAGCGAGCCTTCGATGTTCTTCGGGGCGATGTTCTTGCCACCCGCGGTGATGATGATCTCCTTCTTGCGGCCGGTGATCCAGAGGAAGCCGTCGGCGTCGAACTTGCCCAGATCGCCCGAATGTAGCCAACCGTTCACGAGGGTCTCTCTCGTGGCGGCTTCATCTTTGTAATAGCCAAGGAAGACGTTCGGGCCTTTGACCAAGATCTCCTCGTCAGCGGCGATCTTGACTTCGACACCCGGGAGGGAAGGCCCGACCGAGCCAATCCGAGTCTTTCTGGGGACGTTGAAGGTCGTTGGGCCAGTGTCTTCGGACTGCCCGTACACTTCGCGGATCATGATGTCGAAGCCGCTGAAGAACTCGATGATCTCTTTGGAGATCGGCGCTGCGCCACTGACGCAGACCCGGATGCGATCGAAGCCCAGCGCCGCCTTGACCTTGGAGAACACGAACTTGTTCGCGATGGCGTATCGCACCTTCAGGAGCGCGCCCGGCGTGCGCCCCGCGTTCAGCGTCGCATGCCACTTGAGGCCTGTAGCACGCGCGAAGCCCATGATCGCCTTCTTCGCACCCGTGGCCCCGGCCGCTTGCTGAGCGATGCCCGAGTACATCTTCTCCCAGATCCGCGGCACTCCGAACATGACCGTGGGCTTCACCTCCTTGAGGTTGTCGACCACGCGGTCGATCGACTCGCAGAAGTAGACGGGAAAGCCCACGCTGATTGGGACGTGCAGCGTGAACATCTGCTCGGCGATGTGGGAGAGCGGCAGGTAGCTGAGGCTCGCGTCCTCGGCAGTCACCTGCACGAGGCCGCGAGCGCAATCCGCCGTCCACGTGAGGTTCTCCATCGAGAGCATGACGGCCTTCGGAGGCCCGGTCGTGCCGGAGGTGTAGATGAAGGTCGCGTGCTCGTGTTTCTCGATGGCCGCCATTCGGCGGTCGAGCTCAGCGTCGGGGGTCAGGTCCGCCTTCGCGTTGAACTCCTCCCACGAGAGGAGCATCGCGTCGCCAGGGGGCTTGTCGGCCCCAGCCATGAGCACGATCCACTGCAAATTCGGTAGTTTGCCCTTGTCGCGTTCGGTCTGGACCTTCCGGTACTGGGCGGCGTTCTCGACCACCACGACCTTCGACTCGGCGTGGTGGATGATGTACTGCACCTCCGGCGGAGAGCTCGTCGTGTAGATGCCTGCAGGGGCGCCCCGCACGGCCATGGTCGCGACGTCGATGATGACCCACTCCGGGCGGTTGAAGCCGAGAATGCAGACCGATCCCCGCTCAGCAACGCCGAGTGTGATGAGCGCACGGGCCGCCCGACGAACCTGTGAAGCGTAAGTAGCCCAGTCGGTGGGCGTCCAAGTGCCAGTCGACGCACGAGTGTAGTAGGCAGGAGAGCCTGGTCGGGTGCGAGCCTGAGAGAGAAGTCGGTGGGGGATCGTGTCGACGGCCATCTGGGGTCCTCACTCGGGTGCGACTTGCACGGGGACGATGTGGAGCGTACGCGCCACTTCGGGCGCCAGGAAAGGGGCTGGCAGTCGGGTATAGCCGACGCGTGGGGGAGCGACAAGCCACGACCGGGCGAGGAGGTGCAAGGCCGCTCGGGTTGCTCTGAGAGGGTCAGACAAAACTCCGATTGGCGTTCGCCGGCAATTTTCGAACATCGAGTTGCTTTCGCCCCTGGAAGGGCTTTGAGCCCGTCTTCGTCGCTCAAGTACGCGCCTATCGGCGCCAACTCGTTGCGTCGAAAATTGCGCGGCGTACACTCCCTCGCCATTTTGTCGGATCCTCTGAGATGAGCCACGGAGAGGGTACCCTACGCGCATGCGAGTCTGCCCAGAATGTAAGAGCCGAACAGAATCTAGGATTTGCGAGAAGGACGGCTCCGCGACGCTCCTCGAGTCGGCGCTCTCAGCGCCGAAGACCGATCCGCTCTCAGGGCAAGTCTTCGATAACCGGTACCTGGTCATGGAGCGCCTGGGCAAAGGCGGCATGGGCAGCGTCTACAAAGCACGCCAGCTCAACGTCGGCCGTGAAGTCGCGCTCAAGGTCCTGAACCCGGACTTGACCGACGATGCCGACGCTGCCGGGCGCTTCGTCCGCGAGGCCAAGGCCGCGAGCCGGCTCCGCCACCCGAATACCATCGTCATCTTCGATTTTGGGCACTGCGAGCAAGGACTCTACATCGTCATGGAACTCCTCACAGGCGAGTCGTTCTATCAGCGACTCCGGCGTGTGAAGGTGCTCCCGTTCAACGAGGTCGCCAGGATCGGCGCTGCGATGGCTCGATCTCTCGACGAAGCCCACTCGATGGGGACCGTCCACCGGGACCTCAAACCCGGCAACGTGTTCTTGGCCAGAGTCCACGGGGGCGGCGAAGTCGTGAAGGTCCTCGACTTCGGCGTCGCGCGCTTCTTCGCCGAACACTCCACCCGCTCGGGTGAGTCGATGTTCGAGACCAACCGCCCCATGATCGTGGGCACCCTTCAGTACAGGGCGCCCGAACAAATCCACGGAGAGAACGTCGACGCACGCTCCGACCTCTACGCGCTCGGGATTATGTTCTACGAAGCGCTCGTAGGGACCAGACCCTTCGAGGCCGACAACCCCGTCGCTATCATGCAGAAGCAGGTCGAACAGGCCGCTCCCACGCTCCCATCGGACATCCCCGAGGTCTTTCGCAACCTCGTGGTGAGCCTGCTGAGCAAGAAGCCCGACCGACGCCCGTCTACGGCGGCCGAGGTCGTCTCCGTCCTCGAGTCCTTGTTCTCCCCAGACTCCGCGAGCTCCACACCCGCTGTCGTTTCTCTGCCCTCGGACCTATATACGGTGCCCGACTCGACCCAACGAGGCCGTCCAGCGTCATGGGAGAAGTTCAACGCGCCAGCACCACCCGCGCCCGATTCAGCGCTCACACGCGCGACACCGCCCCTGCCCCCGATTCGTACGCCAATCGCCATGCGCTCAGACGGAGGTGCTGCCGAAGAACAAACCGCCCCGAACCCGCGTTTCGACCATCGGATCGGCCTCGAAGACACTCCAAAGCCGGTCAGCCGCGGCTCTTGGATCGTCGCCGTCCTGGCCGCCATAGGCGCCTCTCTGGGAGTCTGGTGGTTCGTGAGCCAGAACAAGGAGATCGGCGCGTCGGAACACGGCACGGTTCAAGTCATCACGACTCCGACAGGCGCAACGATCTATGACGCCGAGACCAAGGTCGAGCTGGGCGTGGCACCGCTGAAACTCGAAGGGGGGCCCCGCTCGACGAAGTCGATTACGGCACAGTTCGCCCGTCATCGTTCGAAGACTCTAGACGTGCCCTATCCGGCCCCCGGTGCGGAGCGGAAGCTCGACATCGAGCTCGCGAAGTCGCCCATCATCCCCTTCGATTCGGATCCGCCCGGCGCCGAGGTCATCCTGCTCTCGACGGGCGTGACCATCGGGACGACGCCTTTCGATTGGTCAGTGCCAGACAGCATCTTGGACGCCAAAGCCGGGGCGCGATTCCGCTACGTGCTCGCAGGCCATCAAGACCGAGACGAGTCACTTGGCGATCACGAGATTGGAAGCGGCCGCAGGCTCGCGAAAGTGCAGCGCGCTCCGACGGTGGCACCCGCCGCTTCAACGCGACCGAGCCGACGCCCGCGCTGAGCCTCCGTCCCTAAACCTCGTCGCCGGTCCGCGAGCCGTTCATGAGACCCGCGTCGAGGTCAGCTACGAGCGCGAGCGGCCTCGATCGCAGCGTCGATCTCAGCCCACCGCGCATAAGCCGCCTCGGTCTTCTCGATGATATCTTGCCGCTCGAGGAGCAGGCCCTTGGCGTCACCCTTGGCATAGACAGCCGGGTCAGCGAGCAGCGCGTCGATGCCACAGAGCCGTGCTTCGAGCGCCGGGATGTTGGCTTCGAGGCGGGCCACTTCGACCTTCAGGTGCTTGGTCTCGCTGTGCAAACGCTGGCGCGACTCCGCTTCGCGGCGCTTGCGTGCGCGTTCGTCGTCCGTATCCGGCGAAGCGGCGCCCGGTTTAGCTGCGATGGAAGAGGTGCCCGGCTTCGATATCGCAGTACCGTCTGCGGCTGCTTCCGCCTGCTTCTTGGCGACGTACTCATCGTAAGTCCCGAGATAGAATGAGACTTTGCTCGCGGCTGGCCGCCCTGGGCTCGTGGCGCTCGTGTCGACTTCGAGGACGTGGGTGCAGACGGCGTTCATGAAGTAACGGTCGTGGCTGACGACGACGAGTGTGCCTTCGTAGCGGCGCAACGCGTCTTCGAGGCTGCCGCGGCTGTCGAGGTCGAGATGGTTCGTCGGCTCGTCCATGAGTAGGAGTGTGACCGGACGCAGGAGCAAGCGCCCGAGCGCGACGCGGGCCTTCTCACCGCCTGAGAGCACCCGAATCGGCTTCTCGACGTCGTCACCGGAGAACAAGAAGCCGCCGAGGATGCCGCGGATCATCGGGTAGGTCTCGATGTCGGCGACCTCGGCGAGCGCCTCGAGGACAGAGTGGTCGGGGTTCAGCGTATCGAGCTGGTGCTGTGCGTAATAGCCCACGTTGACGTTATGGCCGAGGACGCGCTCCCCGGCTTCGATGGGGAGGACGCCCGAGAGGATCTTGAGCAGGGTCGACTTCCCGGCGCCGTTGACACCGA
>CANMLD010000228.1 GCA_947498315.1 Pseudomonadota bacterium
AACCCCGACGAAACGAGGCGATCACTTCGACTTGCATCTTCTTCGCAATTGAGTACCTTCCCGGTCCCTCGCGCGGCTGGCGTCGTCGCCGAAGACGCGAGAGCGAGCCGAACAGGCAATCGAAAATCGACGCAGGGCGACCCAGCACAACGCCGGGAGGAGCCACCTGTGGTCAGCATTGGGCGCATAGAGACGCCCCCGGAGTTCCGTCATGGCGAAGAGCAACCGCATCAAGATCCGCCTCGAATCCGAGGAGGGTACGGGCTACTTCTACACCACGAGCAAGAACAAGAAGACCACGCCGAACCGCCTTCGCTTTCGCAAGTACGACCCGAAGCTGAAGAAGCACGTCTGGTTCAAAGAGACCAAGATCTGACGGTGCCTCAGCGGTCGCCTCGGTCTCCGCTCTCAGCCCGCCGCCTTGATGACGCGCGGTCGTGCTCCCTCGGAGCGCGGCTTTTCGTGGGTCCAGCTTTGCTGTTGACTTGGTTGGCGGTGGCATGTGCCTCATCCGCCAGCAGTGAATCCGATGCGTCCAGTGATGGACCGGACGTGCTGCTGGACGAGGGGGCTGTGATCGAAGCGGACTTGTGTGAGCACGCGGCCGAGGGGCCGTACAAGACGCTCACGGCGAGCGCCGAGCAATCGAGCGCACCCGAGGCCTACTTCTCCCACACACTGCTCACGGTGACGTCTGCTGGCGCCCCCGGTACCCACTTCATCAAGCTGAGCGTGAGCGGCGCCGGCGAACACGTCCTTGGCGCCATCGGGTTGACCGGCTTGACGGTGACGGACTCGTCCGGTGCCTCGCTCGAATTCGAAGAAGAAGAGGCGGTCACCGCTTGCGCCGGCATCGAGACCGCGTACCACCTCGAGCTCGGGATCGGCACCTATTACGCTGCGTTCGAGTTTGCTGGCCCCGAGGCGGGCTTCGTGATCCTGACAGGAGCACACGAGGAACACGACGGGGAAGACAAGCCAAAGTGACCATTCAGCTCCCCAGGACGACGACGCCTTGAGCATGTCACCGCTTGCGATCCTCGAAGCGCGGGGCCTCGAAGTCGGCTACGGTGGACAAGCAATACTCCCGCCGCTCGACTTGCGTATCGAAGCGAGCCAGACCTGGGCCGTGCTCGGTCGTAATGGCGGGGGCAAGTCGACGCTCCTCCGAACTCTCGTGGGCAGCCAGCGGCCCGTGCGCGGCGCCGTGAACCGCCACGGCACAGCGCTCGCGTACGTGCCACAGCGTCACTCGGCGGACGCCTTCCTCCCGGCTCGGGTCATCGACGTGGTCGCCGCAGGGCGCGATAGCGGCTGGTCCTTCTTGGTCCCGGACGTGCTCCTCGACGTCATGCGCGTGTTCACTGGGCGCGGTGGCCACCATCATCGCGCGCTCGACGGCGACGACGCCGAGCGCGCGGGCGCGACGTGGTCCTCGCACGACGGTCGAGATCCCGTGGCTGAAGCCATCGCAGAGGCTGCCCTCGATAGCGTCCGATACGCGCGGTTCTCGGAGCTCTCCGAAGGCCAGAAGCAGCGGGCGCTCATCGCCCGCGCGCTCGTGTCGTCTCCGAGGCTCATCGTCCTCGACGAGCCCACGAGCGCGATGGATATCCTCAGCGAAGACGCGATCTTCGAGCTCCTCGAGCACCTGAGGCGCGACCATCGAATGACGCTCCTCATCGCGACCCATCAGCTCCGTTTCCTCGACCGCTTCGCAACCCACGCGCTCCTAGTCGATAAAGACACCGGCGCCCTCGAAGCAGGCACTGCAGAGACACTAGGCTCCTCAGCCGCTTTCGAGCGGCACTATGGGCGGAGCAGTCGGACCTCCGAGTCGCGCGGGGGCGCTCTTTCATGACGCTCGATCACGCCACCGGCCCTCGCCACAGCGCCTCGCCAGTCAACCCCCACCCGCGCCCCCTCGGTCGGGACCACTCGACGGTGGAGGCGGTGGCGCTCTTCAGTCTGTTGGCGCTCGGCCAGATCTGCTTCGTCGCCTGGCTCTCGAGCGAGCGCGACGGCGAGTTCTTCGGCGCCTTCGAACTCTTCGAAGACGCGGTCTATGCGTCGACTGCCGCTGGCGCTCTGCTGGGCGTGCTGGGCGTCTATGTCGTCGTTCGGCGCCTCGTGTTCTTGAGCGCGGCGCTATCGCAGATCGCTGGACTCGGTTCGATGAGCGCGCTCTACATCGCATCGCTCGCTGGCGGGTCGGGTTGGGTGTTCGGTCCCCGTACTGGGGCTCTCGTCGCGACCGCGCTGTTGGTCTTGGTCATCGCGTCCGAGCGCAATCGGTCGACGCGTCTGCCCCGCGACAGCGTACTCGGGCTCGCCTACCTCATCGGTGCGGCCGGCGTCCTCGTCGTCGGGGCGAAGGTCCCGGGGGAGTCGCAGGAGATCATCACATCGACGCTCTTCGGCTCTGCCGTGGCGGTGCTCCCAGGCGACCGGGAGTCACTGGTCCAGGTCGCTTTCGTTCTGCTCGGACTCCATGTGTGGTGGTGGCGCGGCTTCGTCGCCGTCAGTGTCGACCCGGAGGGGGCACGCGTCCGAGGCCTCCCGACTGTCCTCCTCGAAGTCACACTGCTGGCATCGCTGGCCATCGCCGTGTCGGCCACGTCCCGCGTCCTCGGTGCGCTCCCAACGTTCGCTTACAGCGTCCTGCCAGCGATGGTGGCGATACGACTCGCGCCAAACATCGCGCTCGCGCTCGTCGTTGCCGGCGCGCTCGGCGCGTTTGGCGCCTTCTTTGGCTATTACCTGGCCTTCGAATTCGAGCTCCCGGTCGGTGCGGCCCAGGCGGGGCTCTGCGCCGCCCTGGTCGTGCTCGTCGAGGTCATGAGGCCGGTGTTGTCCGGTCTGCGTTACCTCATCGGAAGCCGGACCTCTGCTGCTCGGAGCCAACCGTGACGTCTCCCCGTTTCCATCTCACCTTCGACCAAGACTGGGCTCCCGATTGGGCTGTCGACGGCATCATCGAGCTGCTCGATCGCCAAGGCCTCACGGGGACCTTCTTCGTCACCCACGCCTCGCCGGTCCTCGAACGGCTGCGGGGCTCGGGCCGCTTCGAGCTGGGCCTGCATCCGAACTTTCTGCCCGGCAGCTCACATGGGAGTACGCCGGCAGACGTCCTCGAGACGCTTCAGGCGATCGTCCCTGAAGCCGTCGGGGCTCGGGCGCATTACTTGGTCCAGGGCACCCCGACATTGCAGGCCTACGCCACCCATAACCTCATCTACGACGCCGCGTCTCTCCGCGACGAGGTCGCTGGCCTTGAACCTTTCTTGAGCTGGACGGGCGTCGTCGACCTCCCAATCTGGTTCGAAGATGACGTCGCGCTCCAGCGCGGCCGTCCTCCCGGATCGCATCTGCTGACCAGCGCGCCGCCCGGCCTGCGCGTCTTCAACTTTCATCCAGTGCTGGTCGCCCTCGATGCCTGCGGCCTTCAGGGTTACGCTGGCCTCAAGACGTCACTGGCCGAACGGAACATCCGCCTCGTCGACGCGACGCCGGACGACTTCGCGCCCTTCGTGGAGCGGGGTGGGGTCGGCACCTTCCTCCGTGAGCTCACGACCTTCCTCGAGGAGAGACCCCATTTGCGGGGTAACTTCCTCAGCGACGAAGCTCGGGCCGCGAGAAGCTGACTAGGAGTCTGCTGTTTTTCGGACCGAGCAGGCCGAAGCGATGCCGTACGGGAGCAAGGAAGATGTCGAGAAACGCCCGGAGCGTACCAAAAGGTACGTGAGGACGTATCGCAGACATCTGACGCCGCTCCCGTGCGGCAGCGCGAAGGCATGCGACGGGAGAAAAACAGCAGCCTCCTAGCCCTTCCATTCCCCAGCTCTTCCCGTTACTGTCGAGGACATGAGTGGACGCGCGTATCTCTTCCTCGAAGCGGACCGGCGCGTCTACCGGTGTCAGTTCACCAAAGACCTGACCCTCATCGGCAGCGCGTCCGACGCCGACATCATCATCCGCGACAGTCAGGTGCTCCCTCAACACGCGCAGATCGCGGCGACGGGGACAACCTTCACGCTCCGGCGCATCGATCGAAGCGAGGTTCGCGTCGACGGCGTGCGCATCGAAGGACCGCACGAGCTCGTCGCGGGGGAGCGCATCGGGATCGGAGACACGGAGATCCTGTTCGTCCGTGAAGAGAAGCTCTCGCCGGTCTGCCTCGAGCTCGTCATCGAGCGCCCAGGCGACGTGCCCGTCGGCTTCTGGACCGCCAAGTCGACCGTCACCATCGGGCGGGAGCGCGGCGACCTCATCCTCGACGATCCGCTGCTCTCGCGCGTCCACTGCGTCATCGAGAACTACTGTGAGGGCGGGCAGTTCCTGCTCGATGCGCGAAGCGAACGGGGCACGGCGCTCAATGGCGTCGCCATCGACACGCGCCACCTCCTGAAGGTCGGCGACGTCATTCAGATTGGTAACATCCGCGTCGTGGTCGGCATCAAGACAGCACTCCACGCGCCGTCCGCTCTGAGCAGCGCCGCTGCACAAGACCGGGTCGCGGCGTTGCGTGACCGCGGCGATCCCGACGCCCCGCCCCGGGGCGATCCCAGCAAGGCCGTCCCGCGAAACCCCTATCAGCGCTATCCGTCCGAGGTGTCTCCAGACCCCGCCCAGCCGGCTCTCCACGGCAGCCGCGAGTCTGGCGTACCGCGCCGCGGGAGCGTCGACCTCCGCAGCGGCGTCTCCACCGGCATCGTCGACCCCTCACTCGCTCGGCGCCTCCGGTCCCGAGACCCCGATGCCGCACCGCGGCCGGCGCCGGCCGACCCCTCACCCGCTCCCCGAGCCGGGCGACGCGAACCCGAAGCCCTCCCGCGCTTCGAGGCGCGTCCCGGCTGGGGCGACCCAGCCAAGAACGCCCCATCGGCACGCGGCTTCGATGACGTCTCGACACGGATTAGCCACGTGGGCAACGAGGTCTCACGTGAGCGGGGTTCCGGCCTGTGGTACTTGCCGCAAGGGAGCCGCGCCGCCCCCACGGATTCGCCGCGGCCCATCATTCGTCCTCGCGGCGACATGCTCCCGCCCGAGCCACCCACGGCGAGCTGGGACGCGCCACCCCGCGCCCCGACAAGCGCCGCCTATGACGAACCGGGGCCCGTCCCAGAGTCGCGGCGGCCGATAATCCGGCGTCCGTCCCCCGCCGGGCCTCCCGAGTTCCGAGGGCCAACGTCGTCGAGCGCCCAGCCCCACGTGCGCAACGAAGCACCAGACCTGACGATTGGTCGGCAGCCCGAACCGGTCCCGAGCTCGCGACGAGCCGATGGCAGCCGTCACGGAGAGAGTCGGCACGCCGATCCCCCTCGCTCCTCCAGCGGCGACCGCGACGCGCTCGGTGCGCGCGCCGGAGAACGGTGGTACACCCCCGAACACGCAGGGGCTCGGCAGGAACGGCGACCCGGTGAGCCAATGTACTACCTGCCAGAGACCAAGAACCGACCCGCGCCCAGAGACGACCTCGACGACGCGCCGAAGTCGCCTCAGGGGCGCTTCCGGCGACCGTCCTTCGGCGGCCGTACGCAAGGCTTCGACCCTTCCGATTACTGAGCTCGGGGAGTGCGGGGCTCGCCACCGCCCTTCAGCGCAGACGCGCCCTACCCCGCCCTGGAGTCCCCTTGTCCGACAACATCTTCAGCCTCGTGGGCGCTTCGAAACGGTTCGGCGATCTGACCGTCCTCGATAACGTCACCATCGGCATCGATCGTGGGGAGAAGGTCGGGCTCATCGGCCCCAACGGTACCGGGAAGTCGACGCTCATGCGCCTCATCGCCGGCGCCGGAACGATCGTCGGTCCAGCTCCCGAGCGCACCGAGGTCCTCGACGAAGGGACCGTCGCCATCCGCAACGACGTACGCCTCTACTTCCTCGAACAGGAGCCCCGTTTCCCCGACGAAGCGACCCCGCGTGAGCTGCTCCTGTCGTGCGTCGCCCCCTTGCTTTCCGCCATCGCTCGCTACGAAGAGCTCGTCGTGAAGGGAGATCCTCGCGCCGACGGGGTCCTCGAAGAGATCGAGCGTCTCGGCGGCTGGGACTACGAACACCGGCTCGAACGCGCCGCGTCCGAAGTCGGGCTCCCCCTCGACCGCACCGTGGCCGGCATGAGTGGCGGCGAGAAGAAGCGGGTCGCCCTCGCGCAGATGCTCGTGTCTGGCGCCGACTTCTGGCTCCTCGACGAGCCGACGAACCACCTCGACGCCGAGACGACCGAGTGGCTCGAAGAGACGCTCTCCGGCTCAAACAAGACCGTGTTGCTGGTCACACACGATCGCTACTTCCTCGACCGCGTCGCTGACCGCATGCTGTCTCTGCGCCGGGGTGAGATGCGCGCATACGACGGAAATTACAGCGACTATCTCGAAGCACGCGCCATCGAGGACTCGCTCGAAGGGAGGGCACGCGACCGCCGTGAGCGGCTCTTCCTGGCCGAGCTCGATTGGGCTCGCCGCATGCCGAAAGCGCGTACCACCAAGAGCCGCTTTCGTATGGACCGCGTCGGGGAGCTCGAAGCCTCGCTCAGGATCGTCCCCGATCGCGCCGCCATCGGCTTCTCGTTCGGCGATCCACCCCGCCTTGGCAAGACCATCCTCGAGACGGTCTCCGTCTACAAGGCCTACGCGGAGCGTGAGCTAATCCACGGTCTCTCGCTCACCCTGCGTCGCGGCGAACGCATCGGCATCGTCGGCCGCAACGGCTGCGGCAAGTCCACGCTCCTCCGCATGATGGCGGGTGACATCGCGCCAGACCGCGGCACCGTCACCCGCGGCTCGAACACCGAGATCGCCTGGCTCGATCAGTACCGCCTCCGGCACCTCGACCTGACGAAGACCGTCCGCGCCACCGTCGTCCCTGAAGGCGGCGACACCGTGTTCTTCGGGGAAGAGAAGATCCACGTCGCGAGCTGGCTCGACCGTTTTGGCTTTCCGAGCAAGACCCACCTCATGAAGGTCTCGTCGCTCTCGGGTGGTGAGAGAAACCGCCTCGCGATCGCCCGATTCTTACTCGAGAAGGCAAACCTGCTGCTCCTCGACGAGCCGACCAATGACCTCGACCTCGACACCCTGAACTTGCTCGAAGCCGCGCTCGTCGAGTTCCCCGGCTGCGTCATCGTCGTCACCCACGACCGCTACTTCCTCGACAAGGTCTCCACTGGGATCCTGGCCTTCGACGGGAAGGCCGAACCGACGCTCGTCCAAGGCGACTACACCCACTACCGTCGCACGCAGACGGCGGCGGCCGAACACGCCGACGCTCAGAAGGCCGCCCAGCGGGCCGCCGAACGCGCGGCCGCTCCCGCCAAGGTCGC
>CANMLD010000229.1 GCA_947498315.1 Pseudomonadota bacterium
TGAGGGTGTAGGTCTCAACGGCGCCAGGAGCCAGCTGGGTCGGGCCCGTGAGCGAGACCGCCGGCTTCTGGCCGCCCGAGTGGCAGTCGTTGCAGCCGGCGGGGCCGAAGAACGACGAGCCGATGCCCGACGAGAAGGCGAACGCGGCCGGCGTCGATGCGACGAGAGCGACCGCGCCGCAGCAGGCCGCGAGCATGAGCCGAGAGTACGTGGGTGCAATGAGACAACAATACAGCCCGCTCCGCGCGTGAGCAACCCACCCATAGTCATTCGCGATGGGTCGCCGCGCAGTCTCATCGTGGCCGGCGCGGGCCCTTTAGCCCCTGCCGCGACTCGACCTCGGGCCTTTCCTTGCGAGGCGCCCTCCCCTGCGGCAACCTCCCGCGGTCGATGAAGAACCCGTCCCCCCGTCCGCTGACGCTCCCCTTCGTCACGACCACTCGGTCCGAACGCGGGACGGCGGGTGTGGCGCGGCGGCTCGCGGCTCAGCTCGCGCTGGGCGACGTCATCGGCCTCGTGGGCGACCTCGGCGCCGGTAAGACGGCCTTCGTGCGGGGCCTCGCGCGTGCGCTCGGGGTGCCGTCGTCGGTCAAGATCACGTCGCCGACCTTCACGGTCGTCAACACCATCGACGGCGGTCGACTTCGCATCCACCACTTCGACCTGTATCGACTCGGAGACGAAGATGAGCTCGAGGCCATCGGCTACCGCGACTTCGTGGGCACGGACGGCGTCGCGCTCTTCGAGTGGGCCGACCGGGTCCCGAGCGCCATCCCGGCGAGCGGGATCTGGGTCGTGATCGAAGACTCGGGCGTGGGCAACCAACGCCGCATCTCCATCACAGCCGGGCGGCCCCGGGCGGGAGCATCATGAAGAAGGCCTTCATCACGGGCATCACGGGTCAGGACGGCAGCTATCTCGCCGAGCTCCTGCTCGCCAAGGGCTACGAAGTACACGGCCTCATCCGGCGTGCCTCGACGTTCAATACGTCGCGCATCGACCACCTCTACGCCGACCCGCACACCCACGGCGTCCGACTCTTCTTGCATTACGGTGACTTGACGGACGGCAGCGCTATGGCGCGCCTGCTCGCGCGTGTTCAGCCGGAGGAGATCTACAACCTCGCCGCTCAGAGTCACGTGCGCGTGTCCTTCGACGTACCGGAGTACACCGGCGACGTCGTCGGGCTCGGCGTGACGCGGCTGCTCGAAGCCATCCGCGACGTCGGGATACGACCGCGCTTCTACCAGGCGAGCTCGTCCGAGCTCTACGGGCTCGTGCAGGAGGTGCCGCAGCGGGAGACGACGCCCTTCTACCCGCGTTCTCCGTACGCCGCCGCGAAGCTCTACGCCTACTGGATGACCGTGAACTACCGCGAGGCCTACTCGATGTTCGCGTGCAACGGCATCCTGTTCAATCACGAGTCCGAGCGGCGCGGCGAGACCTTCGTCACCCGAAAGATCTCCCGCGCTGCGGCCGCCATCGCCGCGGGGCAGCAGGAGAAGCTCTTCCTCGGCAACCTCGACGCCAAGCGCGACTGGGGCTACGCGCCCGACTACGTCCGCGCCATGTGGATGATGCTGCAGGCCGACGTCCCCGACGACTTCGTGATCGCGACCGGCGAGACGCACACCGTGCGCGAGTTCTGCGAGAAGGCCTTCGCCGAGGTCGGCCTCGACTGGCAGAAATACGTGGAGATCGACCCCCGCTACTTCCGCCCGACCGAGGTGGACCTGCTCATCGGCGACGCCACCAAGGCTCACGAGAAGCTGGGCTGGCGCCCGGAGGTCGGCTTCGACGAGCTCGTCCGGCGTATGGTGCGCCACGATCACGCCGTCGCCACGGGCAGCTCGAACCTCGGGGTACGCCGATGAACCTCAAGGGCCAAAAGGTCCTCGTCACCGGCGGCAACGGCTTCCTGGGTCGCTGCGTCGTCTCCCGGCTTCGCGAGAAGGGCGCCATCACGGTGACGCCGCGCTCGACTGAGGCCGATCTCAGGGACGCGGCGGCTTGCACGCGCGTCGTGCAGGGCGTCGACGCCATCATCCACCTCGCGGCCAAGGTCGGCGGGATCGGGCTCAACCGCGAAAAGCCGGGCGAGCTCTTCTACGACAACATCCTGATGGGCGTGAACCTGCTCGAAGCGGCGCGCGTCGCCGGCGTGGCGAAGGTCGTGACCGCCGGCACCATCTGCGCCTACCCGAAGTTCACGCCCGTGCCCTTCAAGGAAGAGGCCCTGTGGGACGGCTACCCGGAGGAGACGAACGCGCCTTACGGCGTCGCGAAGAAGGCGCTGCTCGTGATGAGCGAGGCCTACCGCCAGCAGTACGGGATGAACGCGACCTTCGTGCTGCCCGTGAACCTCTACGGCCCCGGCGACAACTTCGACCCCGCCTCGTCCCACGTCATCCCGGCGCTCGTGAAGAAGATCCACGACGCCAAAGCGCTCAGACTCTCGCGGCTCGTCTGTTGGGGCGACGGCTCTCCGACGCGCGAGTTCCTCTACGTCGAAGACGCGGCCGACGGGCTCGTGGCTGCCCTCGAGAAGCTGGAGACCTCGGACCCGGTGAACCTCGGCTCGAGCGAGGAGATCAGCATCAAGTCGCTCGTCGAGCTCATCGCCCGCCTGATGGGCTACGACGGCGCCATCGAGTGGGACGCGACCAAGCCCAACGGCCAGCCTCGCCGCAAGCTCGACGTCTCTCGCGCCGAGCGCCTCCTCGGCTGGCACGCCCAGGTCGGCTTCGAAGAGGGCCTCCGCCGCACCATCGACTGGTACGACGCCCACCCGCTCCCGGTCGTGCCGCCGACTTGGTGATCTCGAGCAGCGACGAGACCTTACGCGACGATCTGCTGGTGCGGGCTCGGCTGATCACGAACCCCGAGGGCTACCAGAACGCGGTGGCGGACTCACACACGCCGCGCAGGCCGGCTTCTTCCCCCGCGAGCGGCGCCAGAGCCAGAGCCCGGAAGCCAATACAACAGCAGCGACGACGACGTCCTGAAGCCAAGCGTCCATCAGGCGTAGCCGAGGAGGGTGCCGATTTGGAAGGTCGCAAACGACGCGATCCACGCCAGCCCGTTCATGTAAACGATGGACGCGAGCGGCCAGCGCCAGCCGCCGGTCTCGCGGCGCAGCGCGGCGACGGTGCTGAGGCACTGCATCGCCAATACGAAAAAGACCATCAGCGACACGCCGACGAGCGGAGTGAAGCGCGGCTTGCCCGTCGCCGGATCGGTCTCGCGTAGGAGCGCTTCGCGAAGCACTGGCGACTCTTCGCCTTCGTCGGCGCCGACGCCGTAGACCTGACCGAGCGTGCTGACCAGGACCTCGCGGGCGGCGAAAGAGCCGATGAGGCCGATCCCGATCTTCCAGTCGAAGCCCAGCGGCGCGATGACGGGCTCGATCGCGTGCCCGAGCGTCCCGGCGACACTGTTCTGGAGGCGGTGCTGCCCCTCCGCGTGAGCGACGGCGGCCGCGACGGCGGCGCTGAGCTCCTCTTCAGGCACCGGCTCGGGCGCGCCGGCTGCGGCCAGACGGGCCGTCTGCTCGACGGCGGTTTTGGCGGCGCCATCGAGGGCGGAGTTGGGGTAGCTCATGGCGGCCCAGAGCACGATCGAGAGCGCGACGATGACCGGGCCCGACTGCGTGATGAAGGCGCGCGACTGCGACCAGACGTGAGTGAGCACGCCGCGCAGGCTCGGGAGCCGGTAGTCGGGCAGCTCGAGCACGAGCGGGGGCGCTGGTGCGGCGAGTACGGTGCGCTTCAAGAGCCAGGCTGTGAAGAAGGCCGCCGCAATGCCGAGCAGGTACATCGAAGCCATGATGAGGCCGCCCGCAGAGAGCCCGAGGACGGGCTGGGCGCTGGCGAAAAGCGCTGAGATGACGAGGGTATAGATGGGAAGTCGCGCGCTGCAGCTCATGAAGGGAGCGATGAGCATCGTGACCAGGCGGTCGCGCGGCTGCTCGACCGTCCGCGCAGCGGCGATACCCGGGATGGCACACGCGAACGACGTCATGAGCGGCAAGAAGGCCTTGCCGTGGAGCCCCACGCGCGACATTGGCCGGTCGAGGAGGAAGGCCGCGCGGGCCATGTAACCCGAGTCCTCGAGAAGGGCGATGGCCGTGAAGAGGATAATGAGCTGCGGCAGAAAGACGGCGACGTTGCCGACGCCAGCGACGAGGCCGTCAAGGATGAGCTCCCGGAGCGCGCCCTCGGGGAGCTTCGCCCCGAGCCACTCTTGCAGCCAGCCGACACCCGCCTCGACCCCGCCGATGAGCGGCTCCGAGCCCGTGTAGACGAGCTGGAAGAGGCCGATGGTCGCGAGCGCGAAGAGCAAGAGCCCAACGGCGGGATGGGTGACGACGCGATCGATGCGGCCGGAGCGATCCGGGACCGCAGCACCCGAGGCGGTGACGACGCCAACCGCGATCTGGTCGATGAACACGTAGCGGGCGGCAATCAGCCGGCGTCCGAAGGTCTCGGGCCCACGGGTGGCCGCCGTTGCGACCAACCGATCAAGGCTATCGGCGAGGTCGTCCGCGAGGGCCGCTCGGGCGCTCGAGGCCGACGAGAGGAGGTAGGCCGCTTCCCCGCGGCTCCCGTCGTGGCCGCCGGCGCGGAGCGCGCTCTGTGCCTCGGCCAGCAACTGCGCGTCCGCGTCCGAGATGGGCGCTAGCACCGTCGGGATGGCGCCGCCTGCTTCGATGGCCAGGAGCAGCTCCGGGATCCCTTCACCGGTAGTCGCGCTGACCGAGACGGCCGGGATCCCGAGGCGCTTGCCCAGAAGCGCAGCGCTCACCTCGAGCCCGCCCGCGCGTGCGGCGTCGACTTGGTTGAGGGCGAGGATCATGGGGCGCTCTAGCTCGAGCAACTGAAGCGCCAAGTAGAGGCCCTTTTGAAGGTGAGTCGCATCGATGACGACGATGATGAGGTCCGCGCGAGCTCCGCCCATCCTGCCGGTCAAGACGTCGTGGGCGACCTCTTCGTCGCGAGAGCGCGCGACGAGGCTGTGGCTGCCGGGGACGTCGATGAGCTCGGCGGGGCCGCGTTCGAGGCGCAAGGCCGCCGTGCGCCTCTCGACGGTTGTACCGGGATAGTTCGCGACGCGGGCGCGAGCGCCGGTCAGTTGGTTGAACAGGGCGGTCTTGCCGACGTTCGGGTTGCCGGCCAGTGCGATGCGGTAGGTCTCGACCTTGGGCGACGGGGCGGCGCTCATGACGCCAACTCCACGCGCTGCGCTTCCTGCCGCCGAAGGCTGAGCTTGTATCCGCGAACTCGGATCTGCATCGGCGATCCGAGGCGACTCGGTGAGATCACCATCACCTCGGCTCCCGCGACGAGCCCCATCTCCATGAGGCGTTCTGACAAGGTGTCGAAGGGGACGACCCGCGCGACGCGGGCGGGAGAATCAGGGAGCAGGTCGGCGAGCGTCACGCCGGGACTGTAACGCTCGGGACCGGTTATTGAAAGTGAGTATCGAAAGCGGGAGATGCACCATTGGTCACTGCGTGCACCCTTCAGGTGCCTTTTCGGCCGTAGGAGTGCCGTAGGCCGCCGAGACGGCCACGCGTTCGACCTTGGCCTCGCAGCCCCATGCGACGGTCGCGCCCGTCAGCTTACTACCCACGACGTTATCGAGCTTCAGGGTGGCGGCGCCGTTGGTCGCGATGCCGGTCTCGCCGGCGTGGCGTACCGCGACATGCGTCAAGGTCGCGCTGCCTTGGGCGTGTACGATGACGCCGTTCCAAGCGCCCGGCTCAGGTCTCGCGCCTTCAAAGACGACCGGCGCTTCAGGGGTGCCCTTGGCGTCTAGGCTTGCGCGCTCCCATTCGCCGACGTTCATGCCCTGCCCGTCCGCGAACTGGAGCACCGTCCCTGCGTCGATGGTCAGTGCGCCCTTTACAGCGAGACCCTGATCGAAGCGCAGCGGGGCGCCCGGGTTCTTCCAGGTGACCGCGTCGGTACCCGTCGCGGCGTCTGTCACGAGGACGAAGCTGCCGTCGCCCCAGCGGTTTCGAGCACCGAGCGCATTCACGCTCGCCGCAGGGAGGCGCAATGACGGGGTACCGACCAGAGGGCCAGCCGGGTCGGCGCCGCGAACGACGAACTGGTTGTTTTCAAAAGACTTTAGCTTGGCGGTGAGCCCGAAGCCGACGTTTTTCTGGTTCATTCGGAAGGTCGAGCTCGTGATCGAGACCTCTGCGCCGTCAGCGGCCCACACGACGCCGCTGTCGCCACTGCCGCCGAGCTCGAAGGTGGTGCCCGTCAGTTCGAGTTTGCCAGTACCGCCAATATAAAGGCCGTCCCACGAGCCGGGCTGCTGCCCATCGAGAGGGCCGAACGTAATCCCCGCGGTCTCAGTGCCGGTCGTCGTGAGCTGCCCGCGGCTCCACTCGCCCACGACGATGCGAACGCCCCGCGCCACTTTGACGGTGTTGCCGCCTTCGATGATCCAGGTCGGCGACTGCCCATTTTGGCCCTCGACGCGAAGCTCACCGAGGACGACCCACGGCGCGCCGATGGGCTTCCAGTTGATGGCTTTGTCGACCGCCCCGCCTTGCACCTGCACGACGCCGGTCGCGTCTTTCGGGAAGACGTTGTCGACGGCGACCGCGCCTGAACAGGAGGGTGGAAGCCGTGCCGCTGCGACGCCCACCGACTCGAAGGTCGTTCCGGAGACCATCTCGAGCGCGACTTCCTCGCCCGTTGCGAAGAGGCCGAGCGACTTCGCGCTGCGGATGGTGGACCCTCGGAGAGTGATCCCCTCGGCACCGCTGACCGTCAGCGCGCCGTCATCGGTGCCGCCTGCGTGTTCGATGACGAGGCCGTCGAGGGAGGAGCGGTCGCCGCTGCTGCCAATGAAGACGCCCGCCCAACTCCCAGGGACCTTGTCGCCGCTGGCGGTGAAGGTGACGGGCTTCTCTGGCGTGCCTTTGACGACGAGCTTGCCCGTCTTCCATTCGCCGACTACCAGCCGAGCACCTGGCGCAAACGCGAGGGTAACGCCCGCTTCGATTGTGAGCGTTCCGCCCTCGACGCGGTAGTCGCCCGTGACGGGGACGACGCCGCATTCACCCTTGATGACGCGATCCACTTCGTCAGAGCCCGCGAGAGACTTCGGGCACTCGCCGTCTGTCTGCTTCTCGACGACGGCTTCTCCAGCCGCGTTGCTCGGGGCCTCGGCCTCGGCCTCGGCGACCGGGGGGGACTCAACCGGCGCCGCTTCGCCGCTCGGCGCTTCCGCTTCGGCGGCCTTGGCT
>CANMLD010000230.1 GCA_947498315.1 Pseudomonadota bacterium
GTCCTGCCGGCACCCACGCAACGTGAGCCGCACGCCCTGACTCGGCCAAACTGCAGGTCTGCTCCGACTTCGTGAGCTGCGCGGAGGCCCCGCCGGAGTCTGCCGGAACGGGGCGTTGCGATCATCCGGCCTTGGCTGATGCGTCACCCTGTGCCTCCGAATGCCTCCGAGCCTCCGAATGCCTCCGAGCCTCCGAATGCCTCCGAGCCTCCGAGCCTCCGAATGCCTCCGAGCCTCCGAGCCTCCGAATGCCTCCGAATGCCTCCGAATGCCTCCGAATGCCTCCGAATGCCTCCGAATGCCTCCGAATGCCTCCGAAGATTATTGGATGATTGACGCTAAGCCCCCCTGAGCCTTATACGCCGCGCGCATGCGTATCGGCATCGCGGGTATCTCTGGCTACACGGGCATCGAGCTGCTTCGGCTCGTGCTCGCTCATCCTCACTTCGAGCTCACCTGGGTCGGCGCCGAACGGGCCGCTGGTAAGACCCTCGAAAGCGCCTGGCCGTCGCTGGCCGGCACCCGCTACGGCTCGGTCGTCATCGAGAACCTCGAGCAGACGGCGCCGCGGGACCTCGCCGCTCGATGCGACATCCTCTTCCTTGCTTTGCCGCATGGGATCGCGGCTCGACGAGCGCCCGAGTGGCTCGAGGTGGGGCTGACACTGGTCGACCTCGGAGCCGACTTCCGGCTGAAGGACCCTGCCGTCTACCGCACTGCCTACGGGCTCGAGCACGCGTCACCACATCTGCTACCCGACGCCGTCTACGGGCTCGTCGAGCTGAACCGCGCCGCCCTGGTCGGGGCAAAGCTCATCGCCTGCCCGGGCTGCTACCCGACTGCCGTCACGCTCGCCGTGACGCCCTTGGTTCGCGCCGGGCTCGCTCCGCAGCGTATCGTCGCGGATTGCCTCTCCGGCGTGTCCGGAGCCGGCCGCAACCCAGGGCCGCGCAACCTGTTCTGCGAGGTCGCCGAGAGCGCTGCGGCTTATGGGATCGCCGGCACTCACCGGCATGTCCCTGAGATCGAGCAGACGCTGGCGACACTGGGGCGCGGCGATGTGGATGTGGTCTTCACGCCCCACCTCGTCCCGATGAACCGCGGCATGATCGCGACCGTGCATGCGTTCCCTCTTTCAGGCGCCGTCCCATCCCTGGCCGAGCTCGAGGCCATCTACGGCCAAGCTTATGCCGGAGAGGCGATGGTGACCCTCGTCGGCGCACCGCCCGGAACCTTGGAAGTTCGCGGAACCAATCGTGTCTTCATTCACGTCGCGGTGGACGCCCGACGGGGTGTGGTGACCGTGGTGTCCGCGCTCGATAACCTGGTCAAGGGTGCCGCCGGCCAGGCGATTCAGGCCGCCAACGTCGCGCTCGGCCTCCCCGAGACCGCCGGGCTGCCGCTCCACGCCCTCGTCCCCTGAACGCCTGCCTGTCCTCTCTTTGGCCCAGGAGCCCCGCCATGACGGTCACCACGACGCCTCTCGCCCTCACTCCAGAACGCCAGGCTGCCCTCGACGTCGGCGAACTCATTGCCGGCGGGACCTTCACTACCGTCGAGGGGACGCGCGTCGGCATCGCCCAGGGCGCCATCAAGCGAGCTGGGCGGGATGACGTGCTCGTCCTCGTCGCCGACGGTCCCGCGGCCGCGGTCACCACGCGCTCCACCGCCGCGGCGGCGCCGTGCCTTTGGACCCGTGCCCAAGTGCCGGGTCGGATTCGTGCCGTCGTCGTGAACTCTGGTAACGCCAACGCCTCGACGGGCGAGCAGGGGCGACGGGACGCCGAGGCCATGGCCGAGGCCGTCGCCGACGTCCTGGGGACCCAGAAGGACGCTGTCCTCGTCTGCAGTACCGGCGTCATTGGCGTCCCGATGCCGATGGACCGCGTGCTGCCGGCAGTGCGTGCCGCCGCTGGCGCTCTCGGGACCGACGGACACCGGGCCGCACGCGCCATCCTGACGACGGACCTCGTAGCGAAAGAAGCGGCCTGCCGAGTCGGCGAGGTCATGGTTGGGGGAATCGCCAAAGGTTCCGGGATGATCCACCCGAACATGGGCACGATGCTCGGCTTCGTGGCGACCGACGCCATCGTCTCGGCCGAGGCGCTTCAGGCGCTCACCGAGCGGGTCACCGACCTCACCTTCAACGCCGTCACGGTCGACGGCGACATGTCGACCAACGACACGCTCATCGTCCAAAGCACCGGTCTCGGCGTTCGTTGTGAGCCCGGCACGGCCGCGTTCGCGGACCTCGAGACCGCCCTCGTACGCGTCTGCCGCTCCCTCGCCCGCGCCATCGCGCAGGACGGGGAAGGCGCCAGCCACCTCCTCACGCTCATCATCGAAGGATGTGCTGATGACGCCACTGCGCGGGAGGCGGCACGTGCCGTCGGACGATCACCACTGGTCAAGACGGCCATTCACGGTCGCGATGCCAACTGGGGCCGCATCGTAGGAGCGCTCGGTGCGGCGGGCGTTCCGGGGCTGGAGCAGCTCGACCTCGATCTCGCTGGGATCCCCGTCCTGCGCGCCGGTCGGCCTCTTCGCTTCGATGAGGAGGCCGCCCGTGCGGCGCTCACCGAGTTCGAGGTCGTCATCCATGCGCGTCTACCGGGTCCTGGCTTCGGCGTGGCGTGGGCGTGCGACCTCACGAACGACTACATCCGCATCAATGCGGACTACCGGAGCTGAGCCATGTCCTCTCCCACTTCCGAACTGGCGACCGCACACCCCCGTGACGTCGTAAGGGCGCTCGTCGGCGCGCTCCCTTACGTGCAGCGCTGGGCAGGACAAATCGTCGTCGTGAAGGTCGGCGGCGCCATGATGGGCTCGGTCGCCCAGCTCGACGTCGTGTGCCAGGACCTCGTCATGCTTCGCGCCGTCGGCGTCAAAGTCGTGCTCGTACACGGCGGTGGTCCCGCCGTGTCCGACATGGGGCGCCGGCTGGGGCTCGAGACCACCTTCGTGGACGGACTCCGAGTGACGGACGATGAGACGATGCGGGTCGCACAGCTCGTGCAAGTCGGCGGGATCAGTCGGGATCTCATCGGAGGGATCTCACGCTCGGGAGGGCGCGGCGTCGGTCTCGCCGGCCATGACGGCGGTGGCTGGCTTCGCGGCCAAGTAAGGCGCCATGTCTCGCGGGCTACCGGCGAAGTGGTCGATCTCGGGCGCGTCGGTGACATCGTGCGCGTCGACACCGAGCTCCTACTCGCGCAGGTGGCGGCGGGCTTCATCCCCGTCATCGCCCCGGTCGCCGTCGACGACGACTTCCGTCCGCTCAACGTGAACGCCGACACCGTGGCGAGTAAGGTCGCCGGCGCGCTCGGCGCACCACGGATCCTCTTCATGAGCGATGTCGAAGGGATACGTGGGCCATCGGGCTTCGTCAGCGAGGTTGACGCGGCGACACTCCATAGCTGGATCGGCTCCGGTATCGTGAGTGGCGGCATGGTCCCGAAGGTCGAGGCGTGCCTCGAAGCGCTCACCGCCGGCGTCCCTCGCGCGACCATCATGGACGGCCGAGTCGAACACGCGGCGTTACTCGAGCTCCTCACCGACGCGGGCGCGGGGACCCTGGTCGTCCCCTGATAGCCCGGTCGTCCCCTGACCACCGAAACCGCGAGCTGGTCCCGGGAACTCGGACTTTTAGGTCCCCGATCGATGAGGCCCCATTGACGCTAATGAGGGGCCTGACTACCCTACTGCCGCTGTGTTTCCTCGGCGGAACGGTCTGGAAGTACAGCCACCATTGCGGCTAGCCAGCCCCCCGCGGCTAGTCAGTCACCCTCGCGGCTCAAGAGCCGCTCGCTTCGCCTGGAGAAGAACCCCATGAGCATCCAAGTCGGCCAGAAAGTTCAGGACTTCACCCTCGAGACCTTCGAACCCACCACCGGGGACTTCGGCAAGTTCTCGCTCTTCGAGAACGGCGCCGCGGGCAAGTGGGCTGTGCTCATGTTCTACCCGGCCGACTTCACGTTCGTGTGTGCGACCGAGTTCTCGGCCCTCGCGGCTCAGCACGAGACGCTCAAGGCCGCTGGCGTCACCGTGCTCTCCGTCAGCACCGACACCAAGTTCGCTCACCTCGCGTGGCAGCGTGAAGAGACCGAGCTCGCCGCCGTCAAGTACTCGATGGGCGCAGACGCCGCCGGCACCGTGTCGCGGCTCTTCGGCGTCTATAACGAGGCCTCGGGTCTCGACTTCCGAGGCACCTTCCTCATCAACCCGGCCGGCGTCCTCGTCGGGGCCGAAGTGAACCTCAACAACGTGGGCCGCAACATGGAAGAGCTCGTCCGCAAGGTGAAGGCGTTCCAGTACGTCGCCGCCCACGGCGACGAGGTCTGCCCGGCCAACTGGACCGAAGGCGCCAAGACCTTGAAGCCGAACGCCAAGCTCGTCGGCCGCGTGGGCGCCGCCCTCAAGGCCTAGGAGGGGCTGCCAAAACTCCGATTGGCGTTCGCCGGCAACTTTCTAGGATTCACTTGCTCTCGCTCCTAAGAGGGTGCTTATTTTCGGACCGAGCCGGCCGAAGCGATGTCGTACGCGAGCAAGGAAGGCTATTGTTGCGCTTGCCGGCGGGGGACACCCCCCCCGCCCCCGAGGGAGAAACGCCCGTAGCGTGCCCCTGGGTACGTGAGGACGTATCGCAGACACCTGACGCCGCTCCCGTGCGGCAGCGCGAAGGCCGGCGACGGGAGAAAATCAGCACTCTCCTCGAAGGGCTAAGAGCCCGTCGTCGTGGCTCTAGTACGCGCCTATCGGCGCCCATTGACTGCGTCGAAAGTAGATGCGCTTGCGGGTGGGGGTCTAACCCCACACCCACGACCGGCGCGGCGTACGCTCAATCTCCATTTCGGCAGCCCCTCTGAGGCCGATTCGAGGGTCGGGCCGTCCCGATCTTCGCGCTTCTAACGCGACGGCTTTCCGGCTGGGCCACCGAGGTCCGGACACCCGTAGATCATCCGCATCTCCTCCCATCGCTCGAGCGCCTCCCGCGGATCGCGGAAGGCTCCGTTCAGCCAACGCAACGCGAAAGGGCACGGCGCTTCTCGCGCCAGTATCCCAGGCCCGAGGCCGATGCGCCGCGCGGCCGGCTGTTGCTCGAGGGCCGTGATCGGCTCCCAGTCCACCGGCGAGGGCAGGCGTGACTCGAGGTGGGCCACCACCATCAGATGCCACAGGTCCTCCTCGTAGTGACCGTCGCGAAAGCGCATGGCGGCAATGTTCCGCTGCACACGGAGCGCCTGTGGCGTCACCGCGAGCGCGCGCTCCCAGAGCGTCGCCATCGTCGACCACGAAGCCACCGTCGAGCGTGAACGCGCCGACCAGCGCCGCGAGGGCGAGCGGCAGGAGCCAGAGCGGGCCCGGGCGTCGCGGCTCGAGTGGGGTGGTCAGAAAGGAAGCTTCGGCGTCTCGAGAGTCGTCGAGTCTCGCCTTCGCGTTTCATGCACGTCAAGGTGGGCGCTCTCTCCATGTGCCTTGACCGCCCGGCTCGGCTCGGGCAGAGGCGTTCACGTGCTCTCCTCCCTTCTTGGCTCTCGGTTCTGGCTGACGTGTTACGCCGCCATCCTCGTGGGGTTCTTCACGCCGCTCCCGGACTGGCTTGCCTCCGGCGCCGTCGCGCCGAGCCTCGGCGGAATCCTCTTCTTCACGACGCTCGGCGTCGGAACCGACGCCTTCCTAGTCGCGCTGTCCGGCCCGGCCCGGGCTCGCCTCTTGCCCCTCACCTTCTGGAAGTTGCTCGGCATCCCGATACTCGTCTGCGTTGTGACGGCGTTCGTCGCGCCGACGTGGACGCTGGGGATGACCCTCATGGCGGCGATGCCCGCGGGCCTCTCGAGCCCGACGCTCTCAGCCGTTCACCGGACCACCGCCGTCCCTTCCGGACTCGCGCTCGTCGCCGTTACGAGCCTCGCTTGTCCCGTCACCGTGCCTCTCCTCATGGCTGGCGTGGGTCTGTTGCCGGTCGAGCTGCCGCACGGGACAGGGCTCTCGCCGCTTCGAATGGCGGTCGACCAAGGCGTCTACATCGCCTTCATGTTGGCGCTCCCGTGGCTGTCGACGAGGCTCGTGCGCCGGGGCTTCCCGGCGTGGGTCGATCGGAATCGGTCACACTTTCGAACCTTTGCGCTCCTCTCTCTCGTCGTCCTGGTGTTCACCGCTGCTGCCGCGTGTCGTCCCGTGCTGGTCTCGGTCGGGCCGTCGCTCGGCTTCGAGGGGCTCGCGCTCGTGACGGGCGCCACCGTATTGATGGGCGCTGTTGCCCTCCTGCTCGCTGAGCGTCTCCCCGGGGACGAAGCGGTGAGCTTCCCCTGCGGCGTCGTCTTCATGAACAACGGTCTCGCCGTCACCATCGCCGCGAAGTCCTTCCCTGACGACGTCCCAGCGCTGCTCGCTGCGGTCCTCATCGAGGTCCCGATCCTGGTCGGCGTGAGCTGGGTGGGAACGGTGGCCGCCCGGCGCGCCCGACGGCGCGAACAATGACTCGGGGTCGGCACGTGCGCTGGGCTCGCTGAGCTTGCCAGCATGGGCGTCATCCGGGATAAACGCAGCGCCAATCCCCAAGTGGGTGCGGAGGGCGTCCCCCGCCAGCAAGAGTACGACAGAGGAGCGCGCGAGCCATGGCCCAGCCCAGTTACGTCCTCGAGATCACCTACTTGGACGGTTTGTCCGAGCGTCAAGAGATCAGCGACGCCCGGCGCGTCCTCGGCCGCTCGAAGATCAAGGCCGACCTCCAGGTCGCCGACGCCAAGATCTCCGGCGCTCACGCCGAGATCCGCTTCGAACGCGGCGTCATTACGGTCAAGGACCTCGGCTCCACCAACGGGACCCACTTCCACGGCACGCGCATGCAGGGCGACTTCCAGCTACTGCCTGGCGAGTCCTTCAAGCTCGGTGACGCGGTCCTGCTCATCAAGTCCATCACGGGCGCCGAAGACAACGACGCCAACCGCACGATGGTGGGCGCGCCAATCTTCCAGGAGGAGGAAGAGTCCACCCGCGCCATCGACGCCGCGACGCTCGCTGCCGTGACTCGGGGCGACGGGCCCACGAGCGCTCCAGCCGCTCGGCCAGCCCCGGCGCCCGCGCCGGTGCGTGCTGCACCCGCTCCTCGGCCCGTCCCGCCGACAGAAGACCGAACCCCGCCCGGTGGCGCTCCCATCGCAGCGCCTCCGCCGTCGCTGAACAAGGCCCGCTCGGCTCCTGCTCCTGCTCCCGC
>CANMLD010000231.1 GCA_947498315.1 Pseudomonadota bacterium
ACGGGATCTGCGGCGAGGGCGAGACCTCCGCGACGTGCGTCGACGACTGCCCGCTGGAGATCGTCTGCGGCGACGGCGAGTGCGCCGACGGTGAGGATTGTCCCGATGACTGCGTGGCGCCTGGTTGCAAAGACGTCTGCGGTGACTACCTGGAAGGCGCCGCGTGCCAATGCGACGGCCAGTGCATCGGATTTGGCGACTGTTGCGAGGACTACGGGCCGGTGTGCCTGCCGCCCGAGACCTGCGGCGACGGCGCATGTGCCACGCTCGAAGATCCGAAGGGCTGCCCAGTCGACTGTGCGTCACTCGCCCCCATGGACTGCCTGGTGGCGAAGTGCCCAACGCTGGCATGCTCTAGCGACGCCGCCTGTGTCCCGGGGCTCGAGTGCATAGCGGCATGTACTGACCTGACATGCGGGATCCTGTGCGCGTTCGCAGGTCCCGGAACGTGGCAGAGCGAGCTCGCTACGGCTGGCTCCTGCGCCGAAGAGAAGGGCTGCTTCAGCCCCCTACCGGCTTGCAGCGACGGCAAATGCAACGGGGAGGAGACCTTCGAGACTTGCCCGGACGATTGCAAGCCGCCCTCCGTCTGCGGTGACGACGTCTGTGATGACTCCGAGACGTTTGACGGCTGCCCAGAGGACTGCACTCCTGTGCCGGTGTGCGGCGACGGGACATGCGCGCCAGGCGAAGAGAAGAGCTGCAAGCTCGACTGTGCCAGCGATACCTGCGCGGACTACTGCGGCTCGTTCACCGAAGGCGCTCCGTGCCAGTGCGACGCTCCCTGCCTCGGCTACGGAGACTGCTGCGGCGACTTCACCGCGCTTTGTGTTGCCCCGTCCACGTGCGGCGACTCGACCTGCGAAACGCTCGAGACACCGAAGACCTGCCCCGGCGATTGCAGCACCCTGACGCCCTTCGAGTGTATCCAGACGAAGTGCCCGAGCACCTCCTGCATTGGCGATGCGACTTGCAAGCCTCACCTCGAGTGCCTCGCTGCCTGCACTGACGAGCTCTGCCGGCTGAAGTGTCAGCTGGCCGCCCCGGACGCCTTCGAACCCGTCCTGGAGAGCCTCGCAGGCTGCGCAGAGGATGCTGGCTGCACCGCCCCTCCACCCGACGTGCCCCCGCCCGAACTCCCCCCTTCTGATACGCCGCCGCCGGAGTGAGCCGCTGAGCGCCCGGGCTCGCTCTGGGCGCTCATCCGTAGCCCTCAGCCGTTCTGCGCGACGCGCCGGCACTCGCGCTCGACCCTCGGTGGACAAAATGACACACAGGGACTTCAACGTCGTGGACAGGTCGACCGACCGGCGTCCCGCTCAGCCCGGTCGAGGCGACGTAACTATCTGATCTTCATAGCAACCCCCCCGCGAAGCCGCATTGGCACGGTCGTTGCTTGGGCTCAAGGCAGCCTCTGATGCCTCCCCGGCCGAAAAGGCGCCCATTCATCAACGCCCGCCACCCTTGGAGCCCGCCATGAGGAAGACCGACCTGCAGCCTGAAGCCCTCATCGCTGACTGGGAAGCGTCACTCCGTGAGGCCTATGCCCTCGCTGGACGCCTGACCCGAAACGACCAGGACGCGACGGCGCTACTGATTGAGACCCTCGAGCGCGCGTTCGATGAGCGCCCCGCGGCACCACCGAGCCGTCGAGAGCTCCTGACGCGCGTCGCTCGCCAGTCCCCAGCTCGACGCGCCATCGCGAGCGCGGCGTGAAGAGCTCGGCGCTCGACTACGGCCATGGTGGCTGGACTCGGCCGGGATCTCCGGCAGCGGTCCCACTCCCGTCGCCGTGAGTCGGTGCGCCAGCAGCGTGCGCCGCACGACCTCTGGGTCTAGCCGGAGGCGTCGCGGCCCCCGCGGCGGGAAGCCACCGGTGCCCTCCATTTCCCGACGCTGACGGGTCGCTGCTTCGCTAGGGTACCCGCCAGAGGTCGCCCGTGAGGTTGCAGCCCAGCCCGACGTAAGGGATGCCCTGATGGGTGTCCTGGCCAGTACGGAAGGGGTGGGCCAGATGCCATTGCACCAGCAGGATGAGCGTCACTCGCGACAACTTGGCGCCCGGATCATCATAGACGTGCCATGCGACGAGCGGACCGACCCGTTGTATCGGATAGTCTTTGAGGTCCACAGAGCTGCCCGCCGACAGCGCGTCGTCGTCCAAGAACGGCGTCATGAGCGTGTGTCTCGCGCCAACGATGAGGCGATCTTCGAGAAGGAAGTACAGGAGGTCGGCCTCGTTGAGGAGGGTCCAGCCCGAGGCGGGCGCGAGCAAGTCGTAGTAGGCGTCGTACCAAACGCGATCCCCCTCGCGCAGGTCCATGTCGCTGTAGACCGCCGTGGTGCGGTTTCGAACTACCACGTCCTTGATGCGCGCCTTGAACTCGCCGATGAGGGTCGCTTGCCAGCCACTTCCGGCGTAGTTGCTGCCCGCGTCGCCATCCGATTTGACACCCGCGTCGCTGTAGTCGGCGTTGTCGGCGTATTTGTATGACTGCATATGGTCGAGGATCCCGAACCACTGCACCCACTCCCATCGCGCTGTGAAGCGAAAGAGCCCGATGGGCTCGATCTCGAACTGTGGCCCGAGCTTCAAGAGCGCTGGCGAGGGCGTGATGGTGAAGGAGGTGCCGACTTGTCCAGTGCGCCACAGAGGCTCTTCAGACTCGTACAAGCGATAGCGATAGCCGATGTCGAAGACGTCCTGCAGCCCGAGCGGGTTGACCCGGAGCACGAAGAAGTTCGAGTAGTCCACCCGGTGCTTCGGCATTGGCGGTGGCGTGACTGCCAGCGCTGCGTTGGTGAGAAGTAGAGCGCCGACCAGCGCGAATGAATGAGCGTTCATGGACCCTCCAATGTCGTGGAGGCCATAAGAGCATGTTCGCGGTTTCAGTGGAAGGCGCCGGGGGCGTATGGCGAGGGGCTCGTGCGGAGGGCACGCCAGGGCGGGAGGCGGCTCCCGCCCGGCGAATCACGCGATCACTCGGTCGTCGAGTAACCAGCGCAGAGCTCGTACGCCGGCGTACAGTTCTCAGCGCGGCAATCCGTGCACGCCTGCGAGCTCGGATCGGCGATGCACTGCGCGACGCAGTTCTTGATCGCGCAGTTGATGGTCTCGGCCAAGCAGTCCGAGCAGCCGTCAGTTAGGCCGGTGCCCTTCACGACGCATTCTTTCGCGCACGTGGAGGCCTGCCCGAGGCAACCCGTGCCACAGGTGCTGGCCGTGGTGAAGGTCGCAGGATCGGCGAGGAGCGTCTGGTCACCATCGGAGAGGCACTTGCCCTCGGCGCCGTCAGCACCGTCTGTGGCGTCCACAGCGTCTGTGGCGTCCACAGCGTCTGTGGCGTCCACAGCGTCCGAGCCGTCCATCGCGTCCATGGCGTCCGAGCCGTCGGTCATGTCGGTCATGTCGGAGCCGTCGGTCATGTCGGTCATGTCCGAGCCGTCGGTCATGTCGGTCATGTCCGAGCCGTCGGCAGCATCGGCCGCGTCAGTGGCGTCGGCAGCATCGGCCGCATCAGTGGCATCGGCCGCGTCAGCCGCGTCAGCCGCGTCAGCAGCGTCAGCCGAGTCGGTGCCATCAGTGGTCGACGAGGACGTCTTGTCGCTCTCGCAGCCAGTCGCTACAAACGTAATCGCCGCCATCGCCATAACGAATTTGCTTGCCCACATCTTCATGTCGCTTCTCCTACAGTGGGAGCTGAGCCCACGTTTATCCATTCATCCACCACGGCCGTCCCCATGTCGGCAACGAGCCGACGGTCGTCGATACGACAGTGCATCAACGGAGGACGGAAGAGCGCCCTCGCTTCCGTGGGGCCGCCGTTCATAATCGAAACCCGGCGCATTTGCACGAAATTTGCCTCGGCAACGGGCCCAACCATCACTTGCAGCTCCACATAGTCTAGTGCGCCCGACCCAATCGCCAGCGTCGCCTGGGGTGTGACGAGCGCGCACCTACTTCTATTCCAGAGCATCCCACTTCCGTGGCACTCATCACCGTCCCGGCCCTTCGCATCACTACGCTGAACGCTGCCGCGATCCGTGGGGACGCAGACTACGTCCTCTACTGGATGACCTCAGCGCGCCGAACACGCGACAACTTCGCTCTCGATCGCGCCATCGAGCATGCGCGAAGGCTAGCCCGCCCACTGCTGGTCTTTGAAGCGCTCCGGGTCGACTACCCGTGGGCATCAGACCGCTTGCACCAATTCGTCCTCGAAGGGATGGAAGACAACGCGGCGCGTCTTGCCGGGGCGGGGATCACGTACCTGCCGTGGGTAGAGCCCTCGGTGGGAGCGGGGCGCGGGCTGCTCGAAGCGCTCGCTCGCCGTGCCGCGGTGGTCGTCACCGACGAGTTCCCCTGCTTCTTCTTGCCCAAGATGATCGCGGCCGCAGCCGCCCGCCTCGAGGTCCGCGTCGAACAGGTGGATACGAATGGACTCATGCCTCTGCGTGCGGCCCCATCAGAGTTCCCGACGGCCTACGCGTTTCGGCGATTCCTCCACAAGAACTTGGCCTCAAACTTGATGGACAGCCCGGCGGCGGATCCGCTGGCGGACTCGGCTGGCCTCGGCGGCGCCCGCGTGCCCGAGGACGTCGCACCATGGACGGCGATGGCGGGGGGGCCCGCCCGACTAGCCCAGCTCGGTTCGCTGCCGATACGTCACGACATTGCCGGCGTGGGAGTGACGGGTGGCGAGCTCGCTGCGCGTGAACGCCTCGACCGCTTCGTTGAACGCCGTCTTGGCCGCTACCTGGAGGACCGTAACGATCCATCGGTCGACGGCACGAGCGGGCTCTCTCCCTACCTCCACTTTGGACACATCGGCGCCCACGCCATCTTCGACGCGCTAACGCGGCCGCTCGGCTGGACTCCAGCGCTCCTCGCCACGAACGGCAAAGGCCAGCGTGACGGTTTCTGGAACCTGCCGCCCGCGGTCGAATCGTTCATGGATGAGTTCGTGACCTGGCGAGAAGTAGGCTACTCGTTCTGCTTCCATCGCCCAGACTATGCCGAGTACTCGAGCCTACCCAACTGGGCTCGGAAGACGATGGATGCCCACCGAGGAGACCGCCGCCCCTATCTCTACTCGGACGCTGAGCTCGCTGGGGCTGGGACGCACGACAAGATCTGGAACGCGGCTCAACGGCAGCTCGTGCGCGAGGGCCGCATCCACAACTACTTGCGGATGCTGTGGGCCAAAAAGATCTTCGAGTGGTCGCCCTCTCCAGATGACGCACTGAACCGCCTCATCGAGCTCAACAACCGGTATAGCCTCGACGGCCGCAACCCGAACTCGTACTCCGGGATCTGCTGGACGCTGGGGCGCTTCGACCGGGCTTGGGGCCCAGTACGGCCCATCTTCGGGACCATCCGTTACATGAGCTCGGACAACACGGCACGAAAGCTCTCGCTGGGGACTTACCTCGAACGCTACGGGGTCGCCACCAGGTAGTCGCGGCTGGCGCAAACGACGCCACGTGAGCCTCGCCCTTCGCAGCGGTGCCGCGACCCGACCACGGCTAGAGGCAATGCCGCTTACCTAATGTCAGTTGTGCGGCCGGTGGGCCCGACCCGCTCCCAAACCCGAAGGGCCGGCTCCCGTTTCCGTTCCCAAGTCCGGACTCAATGGTCAACTACGCGACAGGACTTGAAGCGTTGGCGCACGGACTGGTACTGGGCCGGTCCGGTCGGCAACGGGAACGGGCAGCCCCTGGAAGGCGCTAACTGAATGGCACTGGGCTTAATTAAGAGGCATTGCGCCTAGAGGAGCCTGGCCCTCAGCGCTGTCAAACTATGGAAGCTCTCTATGCCACTGAGGCCACTCGGGGCCCCGACGCCGCCGACGAGCAGAGAGATCTGATGGTCGAGCTCGCTGCGCAGGTTCGAGAGCATCACTCGCGCTTCGCCCGCTTCGGTAGCGGAGGACACGCTCACCACGACCCATGACGCACCAGAGTCTCGGGCGGCGCGTGCGATGGACTTCACCGGCGTACTCCGACCTAGGAAGACGAGCCGACAGCCGGCTTGCACCGAGACGACAGCGGCCATGTGCAATCCGAGATCATGATGTTCGCCCGGCAGTGTGCTCAGGAGCGCCACCGGCGCGTTCACGGCGACACCGACGCGTCGCCACATCTCGCCGAGCACATCTCGGATGGCTTCGCTCGCGAAGTGTTCAGGTGCCTCACTGATCTCGCCGCGGGTCCAGGCGTTGCCTATCTCGAAGAGGAGCGGCAGGAGTAGGCTCTCCATGAACTCAATGGAGCCTAAGCGTTCACGCTCGGTGACGAGGAGCGCATCAAAGCCTAGCCGGTCGAAGCGAAGCATCGCTTGAAAGCACGCATCCAGCGCACGGTGCTCGTGTCGTACGACCACGTCGGATAGGACCACGGCACCGGGAGCAGTGCTGGGTGAGGCCGTCTCAGCGAGCCGAAAGCGCTGCTCTGCACGGGCAGTACCACTCGTCAGTTCTTGCAACTGGACGATATCGAGCCGCGTCGCCTGCGATGCTCGAAGACCTTGCTCCAGAGCCCGAGCGACTAGTCGGATGAAGTCAATCGCTGACGCCGGATAGAGCCTGTGACCACCATCGGTGCGACTGGCGACCGGCACGCCATATCGTCTCTCCCACGTACGGAGAGTCTCGGATGGGACGCCCGTCGCAGCCGATAAGGCACCGATCCCGATCAGGGCGCCTTGTGTTGGAGTCGTGTCTCCCTGATCACTGCCCCGGGTCATGCTCTCGCCCTAATTTCGCTGCCTTCGCGAGCGAGTGACGCGACGTTGTTCGCCACAAATGTGACGAGGGCCCGACCGGTTCCATGAGAGTGCGCTCCTTGACCTGGGCTTGAACGGCGGTGACTCGTACGGTACGTCCACCGTGCGGTCAAGTCCCGTGCGGTCAAGTCCCGTGCGGTCACCCAAATCGTCGCCGGCTTCGCCGCCTCCTCTTTTCTTAAAAAAAGATCATTCAGATGTCGATTTATGGCCTGTGGACGCCGCACAGGTCCACAGGCTCACCCATCAGGGAACGCCAGGGCACGACGCCCGACCGCGCGCATGGCGAGACAACACCGGCATTCTCACCTGAGCGGAGGCGATTTATCGCCGACGATCGGGGGGTCAAGTCCCGTGCGGTCAAGTCCCGTGCGGTCAAGTCCCGTGCGGTCAAGTCTCGTG
>CANMLD010000232.1 GCA_947498315.1 Pseudomonadota bacterium
GCTCGGCCGGCGAAGGCCAGTGCGCCACCTATGGCGTGATTGAATGTTCGCCCGACGGGACCGGCGTCGTCTGTACCGCGGAACCCGGCGCTGAGAAGACCGAGGTCTGCGACGGCCTCGACAACGACTGCGATGGAGACACCGACGAAGGCGCGCTTTGGAGCCAGAAAGGCACCATCTGCAGCGCCGGCTCGGGTGTCTGCCAGCAAGTGGGCGTCTTTGGCTGCAACCCGGCGGCCCCGGCGGGCCCCCTCGTCTGCGGCGCCAAGTCCGGGACGGGCTCGGCAGAGAAGTGCAACGGCCTCGACGACGACTGCAACGGTCAGGTCGACGATGGCGGCAGCTGGTCCAACAAAGGCGAGACCTGCACGGTCGGCAAAGGGATCTGCCTGCGTGCCGGGGTCTACGTGTGCGATCCGGCCGCCCCAGCAGGCGCCACGATCTGCAACGTGCAAGCCGGCCCGACGGCGGCGGAGCTGTGCGATGACCTCGACAACGATTGCGACGGCGCGACCGACGAGCCGTTCGCGGACAAGGGCACCATCTGCAGCACTGGCGTCGGATCCTGCAAGCAGTTCGGCGTTCGCGTTTGTGATGGAAGCCAACCCACGCTCACCCGCTGCAACGCCATCGCCGGCACCCAACAGACGGAGGTGTGCGATGGGGTCGACAACGACTGCGACGCGACTACCGACGAGGGCTGGTTGGTCGCCGGCAAGTACTCGACGGCGACCGCCTGCGGCAACTGCCTCACCGACTGCACGACGATCTTCGATCTCCCCAACGCCTACGGCACTTGCAACGCCTCTGGCGCGCCCAAGTGCCAACTCTCCTGCTGCAAAGTCGGCGACACGAACCCGACGTGTAAGGGCGGCGACTGGGTCGACGTCAATCAGGTCCCCTCCGACGGCTGCGAGTTCCTGAGGGATCCCGACGCCATCTACGTCTCGGGGACCGACCCGAACGCCGTCGATCAGAGCGGGTGTGGGCTCGCGCCTTACGACGCACAGGCCGGGACCTACCCGTGTGAGACCATCGCGGGTGGGCTCGCCGCTGCGGTCGCGACAAACCGGTCCAAGGTGCTCGTGGCCGCGGCCGCCTATAACGAGACGGTGACGCTCGTCGCGGGCAAGTCGCTCTACGGCGGGTACAACCCGACGACGTGGACGCGCGACGCGACCACGAACCTCACAGCGATCTTCGGGACCACCGGCAGTGGCCAGCGCAAGACCGTCATCGCTCAGAACATCACCGGTAAGTCCACGACCTTCGAGGGCTTCGTCGTCTACGGCGAGAGCGCGACCGGGGTGGGGGAGAACAGCTACGCCATCTGGGTATCGAACTGCGACGCAAGCCTCGTGCTCAAGGGCAACGTGGTCTGGGCCGGCTACGGCGGCCCCGGCGCCGGTGGACAGAACGGGACGGCCGGCACGGCGGGGCTGAAGGGCCTCAATGGCAAGAACGCCTATGAGCCTGCTGGGAAATACGAATGCGCCGCCACTTGCAAGGCGGCCGGCACGGCAGAGAGCGCCGGCGGCACCGCCGGCACGCTCACGTGCGGTGGCGTTGACGCGTCCGGCGGTGCGGGTGGTCGCGCCGATTGTCCCGATTGGGATGAGGGCTGGCAGGCCTGCTCCGGCTGCCCATTCTCTGTTACGGGTAAGCAGACCGTCACGACCTCCGGGGCGACGGCGCCGGGCGGCGGTCTTGGCGGCGCCGGGGGGTGCGACGCTCTCACCTCGGCTTGTTTCTCACCCGCCTGCTCGTGTTTCGCGCCGGATGATGACGCGACTTGCCCGAATGGAACAGCGTCCCTCGACGGTCAGAACGGCGTCCTCGGGCAAAACGGCGGCGGCGGCACGGGGGCCACGGCCACGGCTGGCACCGTGACCACGGGTGAATGGACTGGCAACACCGGAGCTGGCGGTCAACCCGGCACCTCGGGTCGCGGCGGCGGCGGCGGTGGTTCTGGCGGCGGCGTCGAGGGCGGAAAAGCCCCGAACTGCTCGAACGGGTTCTCGGACATCGGCGGCAGCGGCGGCGGTGGCGGGAGCGGCGGCTGTGGCGGCGCTGCGGGCGGCGGTGGCGCGTCAGGCGGTGCCTCCTTCGGCGTCTTCGTGACTCTCAGTCCGGTGCCGGCCACGCTCCCGGCCCTCACCGGCAACGTCGTGAACCGGGGCGTCGGCGGCCCGGGCGGGCGCGGCGGCAACGGCGGCAATGGCGGCGTTGGTGGCAACGGCGGCAGTGGTGGCAACGGCGGCCAGGCGGGGACCACCTTCTGGTGCGCAGGAGCCGGCAGCAAGGGCGGCGAAGGCGGCGCGGGCGGCCACGGCGGCGGCGCGGGCGGTGGCCCGGGCGGCCCGGCCTACGGCCTCTACGTGAGCGGCGCCACGCCAGCCACGTGGAAGAACGCCAACACCTTCCCAGCGGGCGGCGCGGGTGGGCCCGGCGGACAAGGCGGCGGATCCGGCGCGGGTGGCGTCGTCGGCACGGCGGGCGCTAACGGGATCGCGGCGCCGTCCAACTACTGATTCGGTCGGACAAGAAGCGGGACTTGCACCAAACGTGGCCGTCACCCGGGCGCTCACCGAGCGGCGGGTAGGTGGCGCTGTTGTCTTGGCGGTTCGGCGCGCAGGTGGATCGCTCGACGTCCGGCCTTTGGTAGGCGCGATTGGCCAAGGCGGGAGCGGGGTCTTGACCGAGTGGGTCGGACAAAATGGAGCTTGAGTGGGTCGGACAAACTCACTCGTTCCTCCGTCGAGTCCGGGCCCAGCAAACCCGCCTCGCGCCCAAGTTTGGTCGACCGGGAGGTCGCGACAATCCACGCCGAGAGACTCGACGCCAAGATTGACGGGCGGGCTGGACGCTCGCTTCTGGCGGGCCACTATCAGCAGCGTTGAGCCGATAGTGGCCTCAGGTGGCCAGGACATGGTCAGAAAATGGCCATCCAGACGCATGTAGGAGCCCGTTCGTCGACGCAGGCAAGCACGCCGAAACCGAAAGAGGAACGGCCTCGAGCGGGAACGGCGACCTTGCCTGAAAGGAGCCGCGTGTGGCAAAAGTTGGGTTATGAAAGGGAGCCGAATGGGGCGAATCGCAATCTTCCTGTTGACCGTGGCAGTCCTCGCCTGCCTCGGGCTCGGGTGCCGTTCGAACTCGTCGGAACCGTCCGCAACAGGGCCGGCCAGGGGCGATGACGGTGCGGTAGAAGGCCAACCCGACGAGCGAGGTGAAGATGGCACCATCGACGGAGAGGAGCCTCCGGTCGAGGAGCGCGATGACGGAACCGACGACGGTGAGCCCGAAAGCACTGGCGACTCCGACGTGGTCACGCCTCGAAATGCCGGCAAGTCGTGCAGCGCCGCAGCAGATCCGGTTGGCGAGACGTCACTCATGGCGACCATCGAGGGGCTCGCCGCGCCCGAGCTCGAGGGCCGCTACCCGGGTACGCCGGGTGACGCCAGCGGCCGCGCGCTGATCGAGGCCCGCTTCAAGTGCCTCGGGCTCGAAGCGCCGGGTGGCTCCTACCAGCAACCCTTCACGACCGAAGACGGCGAAGAGACGGCCAACGTCATCGCCGTGATGCGCGGCTCGGATCCCGAGGTCGCAGGCGAGGTCATCGTCGTCGGGGCCCATCACGATCACCTCGGACAAGACGAGCAGGGCATCTACCTCGGCGCGAACGACGACGCATCCGGCGTCGCGGCCCTACTGGGGCTGGCCGAGAGGCTCGTCAATCAGGGGCAGGCCCCACGGCGAACCGTGGTCTTCGCCGCTTTCGGTGCGGAAGAGGCCGGCTACTTGGGTTCGCTTCACTATGCGGCGCACCCGTTCCAAGGGCTCTCGCTCGAGGACACGGTCTTCATGGTGAACCTCGACATGATTGGCAGCTACAAGCGCGAGGGCCTCCTCTACGCTCTGCATACGTTCCCGGGCACGCCGGGCCGGCAGATCCTCGATGGGGTCGTGGCTGACTTCCCCGACCTGAACGTCGTTCTCGGGGAGAAAGGCGAGCTTGCCGACCACATGACCTTCTGCGAGGCTCGGGTCCCTGTCACCTTCTTCTTCACATCGGACGACGGCTGCTACCACAAACCGTGCGACGCGGCCGACCGCATCGATAGGGCCAATCATGCCCGAATCACGCAGCTCGTCTGGGCGCTGCTCTCGAAGGCAGCCGACGGCGAGACTGACCTCGCGGCAGCACGCGCCAAGGGCTGTGGAGACGAGTGACGACGCGTGCGGTCCACATGCGGCTCTTCGAATGGCCATTCCCCTGAGCGCCATACGCTTGACGGCGAATCGGCATGCAAGCCAGCGTAACGGCGTGACGTCGTCGGTCGAGGTGCCGGTCGCGTCCTCCGTCGCCGGAGCGGCTTAGCACATGCCTACTCGCGTCGTGGCACTCACGTTGGTGGTCTACTTGGCGCTCGCGGGGGGCCACGCGTACTCCGGCGACAGCGTCATCATGGTGCGCGTGACCGAGTCCATCGCGACTCGCGGCGCCATCGACGTCCGGCCAATCGAACACTTCGAAGATTACGCCGTGGCACCAGGCCGGCACGGTCGCGTCTACGCGAAGTATGGCCTCGCACTGTCCGTCTCAGCGCTCCCGCTCTACGCGCTCTTTGCCGCCATCGAGCCCTGGGTCCCGGACGAGGCGCTCGCTGCATTCGATGGTCCGAAGATCCTCTACTACGACCGAACAGACAAACCCGACGTCATCCGAACGTTTGGTGCTGTTTTCACCAATGCATTCGTATCGGCCGCCACCGCTGGCCTGCTCGCCGCCATCCTGGTGGGGCTAGGCCTCTCACCGCACGCCGCCGCCCTCGGCGCCCTCGTGTGGGCGTTCACCGGCGTCACTCCGTACTACGCCAAGACGTTCTTCAGCGAACCGCTCGCAGGACTCCTCCTCCTCCTCGCCGTGTGGGCCATTCGAAGAGCACACGTTCAGCCCAGCCGGCTCTATGGTTCCGTGGCACTCGCCAGCCTTCTGCTGGGCCTGTCCATCCTGACCCGAGTGGCGCACGTGGTGCTGGCGCTGCCAGGGTTGCTCGCGCTCGCAGTCTTGCTGCGGGCGCACCCCGGGCTCTCTGTCGCTCGAACCCTGGGTGCGGCCGCTCTCGGCTTCGTCGGACCCGTCGCGGCCTTGCTCGCCTACAACGCCCTTCGATTCGGTAACCCCTTCGAGACGGGCTACGGCGACGAGGCTGGCGCTTTCTCGGGCAACCCGGCGGTGGGGATGGCCGGCCTCCTCGTAAGCCCCGGTCGAGGCCTCCTGTGGTATTTCCCGTGGGCCGTCCTCTCAATGGCGGGCCTACGCGCGCTCCACCGCAGTGACGCCGCCGTCGCCGTCCTCACAGGGGGTAGCGCAGCGACGCTGCTCGCGCTCTACAGCTCATGGCACATGTGGGAAGGGGGCTGGTGCTACGGCCCACGTTTCCTAGTGCCGGTGTTACCGCTCCTCGCCGTCCCAGCGGCTCTGGCGGCCAATGACGCATGGCCACGCTGGCGGGGCGCTGTGGTCGGTCTCGCTGCGCTCTCTGGGTCCTTGGCGTTACAATCGGTCCGCATCAACGACGTCGACTACACCTACGTGCTCTACCGAACTTTGCCCGATTGGCAGGAAGCGGTGCGTTGGTCGTGGGAAGCCTCGCCACTCATCGGGTACTGGCACTTCCCACTCACGGACGCGCTCATCTGGCCCCGCCTGCTCGCTTTCGAAGGCGGCGCACTCCTCGCGGCCTTCGCGTGGCTCATCTTGCTACTCATCCCGGCGACACTGTGGTGGCTCGCGTCGCCACTTCGAAGGTCGAGCTAGATGGGTTCGCTCCATCAGTCGCTGCGAACCAACCGACACCGCAGTCTGGGCCGCAGCGCTCATGACGCTCTCCGTGGGTCGGACAAAACTCCGTTTGGCGTCCGCCGGCAATTTTCTAGCATCGAGTTGCTCTCGCTCAAAGGCGGGCGATGCAGCCCGCCTTCGTCGTCCGAGTACGCGCCTATCCGCGCCCAGTCGAAGCAAGAGGGCGGCTGCGTCGGCAGTGCGTGCGCTTGCGGGTGGGGGACGACCCCGACACCCGCGGCGTGCGCGGCGATCGCTCAATCTCCATTTTGTCCGACCCACTCAATGACGATTCGTCTCCTCGACGGCGGTCCTGAGCCTCAGCCGACGCAGCAGGTTTGCGTCAAGGCCCCAAGGCCCGATCGGCCGCGACGTACGACCATCTCGGATGTTCGATCGTGCCCCTCTCACGGAGCACCTCCTCGCCGGAAGCTGCTACCGAAGCTCGCCAATGTCGGCCTTGTGATGGAGGCAGTGCCGATGACCTGGGTTACGAGGAGCTCTTCAATCGAGAGCGGGTGTTCGGCAATGCCGATGGCCATCGCGGGCGTTCGGCACTCGAAGGTTCCGTCGGACACCTTGAGTCTCAGGCTACGGTGGGTGTGATGGAAGTCTGAGAGGTTCCCCTTGCTGCGCTGTCCGGCGAGGTCGCACTCGGAGCTCACGCAGCACAGTTGCTCGAGCGGTGGTTGCCATTGGTTCAAGCGTTCCTTCTTCTTTTGACCCATTTTGGCGCGCGGCATTTGCCCCTCCGTGAGTACGGCTCATGTCCGCTTGGCGACGGAGCTCACGCAGCACAGTTGCTCGAGCGGTGGTTGCCATTGGTTCAAGCGTTCCTTCTTCCTTTGACCCGTTTTGGCGCGCGGCATTTGCCCCTCCGTGAGTACGGCTCATGTCCGCTTGGCGACGCGATCATCTCAAGAAAACGTGGAGTTGGCCGGCTCCAACCGGATGCGTCGATCCCTGGTGGGGCCGTGAACGCGGGACTTGCGCTCACGGATCCGCGCATCAATCAAGAGGGCGTGGCTGAGCCAGCCCTCGATGGGCAGCGTTCTGGCGTGCGCGGCCCGTTGTATATGAAACGTCCCCCTCGCCCCTCTCGCCGGGCGCTTCGCTTTGCCCGCCTCCGGGGGGCTGCGAGTGACGCTTGACTAGCCTGAGCGCGCCGACGAGCGGGGTCGGAACCGGACGGCGACGTGCAACGTGTTCCGGTTCAGGGGCGCCGACGATCCCGGGGAGAGCGCCCCGACTTGTAAAGGCGAACGACTTGTTATAGGCTCCGCCCTTCAAAACCGAACCCGAGGCCTTAAACAAGATGGTC
>CANMLD010000233.1 GCA_947498315.1 Pseudomonadota bacterium
CATCGAGAAGATCTACGGCCAGAACTGCCAGAACATCGGCCTCCTCACGACCACCGACTTCGGCGTCGTCGAACGCCTCGAACGCGGCGAGTCCATCCCGGTCGAGGAGTTCACGCGCGGGCTCGACGCCATCGGAGCCGACATCGTTCGCCACGGCGGCCTCTTCCCCTACAACCGCGCCAGGCTCGCAGGCGAGGTCGCGCCACCACCCGTCACCACGCCCGCGCGCCCGCTGAACCTCGTCGAGAAGATCATCGCCCGCAAGGCCGTCGCCGACGCCGCGACTGGCCGCCTCGGCGTCCCTGCCGTCGCGCCCGGCGACTCGCTCTTCTGCCGCGCCGACGTCCGCTTCACGCACGACTACGTCACGCCCATGGCCGCCGCGCTCTTCAAGGAGTTCCTCGGCGACAAGGCCACGGTCCGGGACACCGGCTCGGTCTACGCCTTCCGCGACCACCTGACCTTCATTGGCAAGGTCATGAGCAAGAAGCACCGTGAGATGGGCCTGCTCGAGCACGCCAACGCCCTCCGCACCACGCAAGAGGCCTTCTGCAAAGAGCAGGGCATTCGGCTCTACGATGAGGTCGCCGCCGGCGGCTCCGAAGCCATCTGCCACAACGCCGTCCTCGAGGACATCGCGCTCCCCGGCCAGCTCGTCATCGGCTCCGACAGCCACACTTGTACGGCGGGCGCGCTCGCGACCTTCGCGTTCGGCGTCGGCGCCACCGACATCGCCAACGCGTGGTTCACGCGAGACATCCGCGTCGTCGTTCCGGAGGTCATCCGGGTCGAGCTCACCGGCAAGCTCTCCGAGTCGGTCAGCGCCAAAGACGTGATGCTCAAGATTCTCTCGGACCCGTACATCAAGGCCGGCAAGGCGATCGGGCAGGTGCTCGAGTTCACTGGCACCGCTGTGACGGCCATGAACATGGACGAGCGCGCCACACTGACCAACATGGCGGTCGAAGGCGCTGCGACGACGGGCATCATCGCTGCCGACGGCGTCACCAAAGCCTACCTCGAAGGCCTCGGGCGCTGGGACAGCAGCCTCGACGAGTGGCTCGAGATCCGCAGCGACCGCGGCGCGGAGTTCGCCCATCACATCGCCATCAACCTCGACTCGCTACGCCCCATGGTCGCGCTCCCGGGCGACCCCCGAAACGGCGTGTTCCTTGACGAGCTCGAGACCGCGAAGTCCGGCCCCATCGCCGTCGACATCGCTTATGGCGGGTCCTGCACCGGCGGCAAGATGACCGATATGGACCTGTACGCCTCGGTCCTGCGCCGGGCCGTCGCGGCGGGCCTCACGGTCGCCGATGGCGTGCACCTCTACATCCAGTTCGGCTCGCAGCTCATCAAGAAGTACGCGGAAGATCAGGGCTATATCGCCATCTTCGAAGCCGCTGGCGCCGAGCTCGTGAACCCGAGTTGTGGCGCCTGCATCCGCGCTGGCCCGGGCGTCTCGGACGACCCGAACCAGGTCACGGTCAGCGCCATCAACCGCAACTTCCCGGGCCGTAGCGGCCCTGGCAGCGTCTACCTCGCGAGCCCCCTCGTCGTCGCCGCCAGCGCCATCGCAGGCTACATCGTGGAGCCAGACCGCATGCCGCTCACGAGGGAGGGACAGCGACACCGCGCACCAAAGAGCGCCGCCGCGTGAACGGCTCTTCTGCGGACTCCGAACATCTCCCGTGTCCGCATTGCCGGAAGCCTCAACCGCTAGGTCGACTCTTCGACTCCATGGACGCCTGCTGGCCCTTCCGGCGCTTCGTGCGTGCGCGTTGCGGCGACTGCGGGCAGCAGGTCATCGTCCTCCCCGGCTTCGAGACCGTCACCATCGGCCTCGTGAGCCTCGTTCGAGATCCCGAATTGGTCCCCGCTGGCACCGTCGAACCCGAGGACTACCGCGCCACCTGGAGCTCGTCCGGGCTCCGCATCAACATCGGTGAGCTTCGCTGGACGGTGCGGGCGTCGACGAGTGATCTGACTCAGTAAGGGCCCAGAACCAATGGTGATGTCTCGACATCAACGGGTTGACGCCATGATCGTCGGCCAATACGATCTCAGTCATGGAACCACTTCGCACAACCCTCACTCTCGATCCTGACGTCGTTGCTCGTCTTCGCGAGACCGCAAATGTCCTCGGCCTAGGCTGGAAGGAGACAGTCAATCGCGTACTACGTGCGGGACTCGACCAATCGCTAGCGGAGGCCCCGTCTCCGAGAACGGTCACCTTGCGCGTCTACCATGGCGGCGTCGCTCTTCTCCCAGGTGTTCACTCCGTCCATGACATGCTCGCCCATGCCGAGGGCGATGACTTTCGATGATTCTCGTTGACGCGAACTTGCTGCTCTACGCGACTTTCGATGCGTATCCTCAGCACGGCGTGGCTCTGAATTGGCTCGAAAGCGAGCTATCTCGGGCGGGTCGAGTTGGATTGCCGTGGGGCTCCTTGCTAGCCTTCGTCCGTGTTGCATCAAATCCGCGTGCTCTGACGAGTCCAATATCGGTCGACGACGCCTGGGTGCTCGTTCGCGAGTTCCTGAACTACCCCGGGGTCTGGATTCCGCTCCCTACGTCAGCTCACACGGCAGCATTGGATGAGCTCATCGTCGGAAAACGGCTGACATCCAAGCTCTTCATGGATGCGGATCTCGCGGCATTGGCGCTCGAACACGGTCTCACGGTGTACAGCGCGGACAACGACTTTCGGCGATTCGCTCGCGTGCGCTTCGTCAACCCGCTGGAGAACGCGTAGCAGCATCGGGCCAGCACATCGGTCGCTCTCGAGTCGGTCACGCGCCTCTCGCATCAAAGAACACGAGGGGGGGATGACGGACCCCACCGACCGGGTCTATAATCCTCGGCTGTGCCGCACCTCGAGTACATCGACAACACGGGAGCTAAAGCGATCGTGCCCCTCGCGAGCGGGGCGCAGGTCAGCATTGGCCGCAATCCCGGTTCCACGATCCAGACGGCGAACCCGTCCGTGTCTCGTAATCATGGCCGAATCTACCTTCAAGACGGCACCTGGCACATCAAAGACCTCGGAAGCTCGAACGGCACCTTCCTGAACGACGAGCCGGTCAAGGACGCATCGCTCAAGGCCACCGACCGCGTCCGCTGCGGCGACTTCGTCATCGCGTTCATCGCGGACGACGCCCCCGAAGGGGCCCGTCGCGCCGAACCCGTGGAAGCGCCGCGCCGGTCCGACGTGCGCGCGGGGATCGCCGAGAGTCCCGTAAACGCGACCAGCTCCAGGGTCTCGAAGCCCGAGCTGCCCCGTCCGGAGCCCGTGCGTGACGCCGGGGGACGTCGCCCCGAAGCCCGCCCAACTATGGCGCCCCGTCCAGCTTCGGAGCTCCTTGGCGCTGCGGGGGACGCCTACGCGCCGCCTCGCGAGACCCGCTCACCGGAGCGTCGACCGGAGCCGGCGCCGTCGCGCAACGTCTCGCCAAGCGGTCGGACTGAGGGGGAAGAGAAGCTCGTCCGTCAGATCAAGGAGCAAGGCGCCGAGATTGAGACGCTGCGCCTCGATCTCGGCGAACACCGCTCGATGGTCAAAGACCTCGAGCTGAAGCTGTCCGACTGGGAGTCACGGGCCAAGCGTTACGAGGTCGAGCTCGACTCGGTCACGGAAAAGTACGTCCAGCTCAAAGACCAGCTCACCCTCAGCAAGGAGCGTCTCGAAGACGCCCGCGAAGAGCTCGAGCAGCGCAACGACAAAGTCTTCCAGCTCGAAGCCCGCCTCGAAGAGCTCGAGACCGAGATCACGAGTGCCCGTGAGCGGGCTTCGGCGACGCAGGAGCATGTCAGCGGCTTCAAGATCAAGCTGACGCAGAAAGAACGTCAGATCGAGGACTTGCAGCGTCAGTACGACCTCATGGAGTTCGAGCTCCGCGCCAAGAAGGAGGAGCTCGAGACCCTTCAGGAAGGGTTCAACTCCGAGGCGGGCGACACCGCCAAGCTCGAGCGGCGCGTCAATCAGCTTCGCGAGATCATCGCTGACAAGGAGAGTGTCATCTCCGAGCTCCGACTCGAGCTCGAGAACAAGGACATCGAGATCCGGCAGATTCGCATGGGCGTCGGCATGAGCAGCCTCGAGGACGAGAAGCGTAAGCTGCTCGAGGACTACTACTCGAAGGTGCGCGAGGTCGACGAGCTTCGCGGGAAGATCGATAAGAGCAAACACGACCGGGTCGAGGCCGAGCAGAAGCTCAGAGAGGCGCAAGCCGACGCCGACAAGAAGGCGCAAGCGGCCGCCGACTTCGCGTCACACCCTGAGTTCAAGGCCAAGGTCCGTGAGATCTCACGGCTCGAGTCACAGCTCGCCGACGTGCAGACGGAGCTCGCCGACACGAGCACGAAGCTCGGCGAGTTCAGCCCCGACGACAAAAAGCGGCTCACTGGAGAGCTGGCCTTCTACAAGCGGAAGAGCGCGACCATCGAGGAGAAGCTCGCCGCCGGCGCGAGCCGAGTCGCCGAGCTCGAACGGCAGGTGGAGCAGCTTCACGTGGCAGCAGCGGCTGTAGTCCCGTCGCCGCCGACGGTCGCCATCGCACCACCGGTGTCGGTCTCGCTGCAGCCGTCACGCGAGGACGCCACACGGGAGCTCGATTCGCTCCTCGAACACCTCGAACAATGGCGCGGCAACTTCATGTTGCTGAAGACCTATCTGAAAGACGTCGAAGCCGCGGTCTCCCAGAGCCCGACGGCGACCGACCCGGAGCTGAGCGATCCGCGGGACGCGCTCGACTCGATCAAGGACATCGTCACCGCGGTCGAACAGGACGCCACGATGCTCCGAAAGGGCCTGCAGAAGATGCAACGCCAGAACGGCACCTGAGGAAGGTTCACCTTGGCCAAGATCGATAGCATCCAAGAGATCGAAGACCTCATCCGGGCTCGATATCCACTCATCTACGTCGTCTCTGCCGAGGAGAAGCGCGTCGAGCTCGCGCTCGCAGAGCTCGGCAAGCGGCGGCAGCGCAAAGTGCTGCTCTGGTCGTGTACGCAGGGCATCACCTCTGCTGATTCGTCCGAGTCGATGACCGACATCAAGGACCCTCTCCGGGCCCTCGAGTACTTCGCCAAGTACGAAGACGACGCCATCTTCATGCTGCGGGACTTTCACCCCTACCTGCAGGACCCGACGGTCACCCGCCGCCTGCGCGACCTCAACCGCGACTTCAAGAGCGGCACCAAACGGCGCAACGTCGTCCTGGTCTCGGGGCTCCTGAAGGTCCCGAACGAGATCGAGAAAGACATGGCGGTGGTCGACTTCGACCTGCCCACTCGCGAAGACATCTCGTCCATCGTCGACAAGCTCTGCGCGTCGTTGCGCCTCGACTTCGCCCTCAAGAAGGACCCCGAGGTCTACCGGCGCGTCGTCGAAGCGGCGCTGGGCCTCACGGCCGAAGAGGCCGAGAACGTCTTCTCGAAGTCGATCATCCGAAAGAAGGACTTCGACATCTCGACCATCGTCGCGGAGAAGAAGAACATCATCCGGAAGTCCGGCGTGCTCGAGTTCTACGAGACCGACAGCGACATGAACGACGTTGGCGGCCTCGAGATCCTGAAGGACTGGCTCCGAAAGCGTGCTCGCGCCTTCAGCAAAGAGGCCCGCGACTTCGGGCTCCCCATGCCCAAGGGCATCCTCCTGCTGGGTATCCCCGGCTGCGGTAAGTCGCTCACGGCCAAGGCGGTCGGGCAAGCGTGGCAGGTCCCGCTCCTCCGTCTCGACATCGGCAAGGTCTTCGCCGGGCTCGTCGGCCAGTCGGAGGAGAACATGCGAAAGGCCATCAAGACGGCCGAAGCCGTCGCGCCGTGCATCCTCTGGCTCGACGAGCTGGAGAAGGGCTTCTCGGGCACGCAGAGCTCCGGCTCCACCGACGGCGGCACGACCGCCCGCGTGTTCGCGAGCTTCCTCACGTGGCTTCAGGAGAAGACCTCGCCGGTCTTCGTCATCTCGACGGCCAACAACGTGAACATGCTCCCGCCCGAGCTGCTCCGTAAGGGCCGCTTCGACGAGATCTTCTTCATCGATCTCCCGACCCCGGAAGAGCGTAAGAAGATCACGGAGATCCACATCAAGAAGAAGAATCGCGACGCGGACCAGTTCGACTTCGACAAGATCACGTCGGCGACGCAGGGCTTCTCCGGCTCCGAGATTGAGCAGGCGATCGTGTCGGCGCTCTACGACGCCTTCGAAGACAGCACCGACATCGACACGGACCGGATCGTGAAGAGCTGCCAGGAGTTCATCCCGCTGGCCTACACGATGAAGGAGACCATCGACGGCATGCGAGAGTGGTCGAAGTCTCGCGCGCGCGCCGCGTCGCTCACGACTGCGGACGCGCTCGAAGCCGAGACCACGCGGCAACTCGAGATCTAGTCCTGCGTCGCCGACGTGTCGGACACGTGGGCAAGTGCGCGGAAGGGGGGCGACCCCCTTGCAACCCCCGACAGCCACGGAGCGTTCCTCATGTCGCAGATTACGTATGATGGCCTCATCACTCCTGCGTCCAAGCACTAGTCGCGACCGGAACCAAACGGGAGATCGTCCATGAGTCACTTCACCGCCGTCGAGACCAAGATCAACGACCTGATCTGCTTGAGGCGTGCCCTCGCTGACCTGCAGATCCAGTTCACCGAAGCCCTCGCCGAAGAGCAGGTCTTCGTGAAGGGCTATCAGGGGCAGACCACGGGGGCCAAGATGGCCATCCACATCTCGAAGTCCTATGACATCGGGGTGAAGGTGGACGCCAAAGGCAACGTGCAGTTCGTCGCGGACTGGTGGGGCGTCGAGACCACGCGCGGGTGGGCCGAAGACGAGTTCATCAAGAAGGTGACGCGCCGCTACAGCTATCACAAGGTGATGCAAGAGGTGAACAAGCGCGGCTACACCCTCGAGAGCGAAGAGGTGAAGGAAGACCAGACCGTGCAGATCCGCGTCCGGACGTGGGGCTAAACCATGGCGCAAAAGACCGACATCATCTTCACCATCGATAACGACGGGAACATCACCATCACCGTCGAGAACGTGAAGGGCAAAGACTGCACCGCCTTGACCAAGGAGCTCGAAGAGTCCTTCGGCATCGTGGTCGACCGGCAGTTCACGCAGGAGTACTACCAGC
>CANMLD010000234.1 GCA_947498315.1 Pseudomonadota bacterium
TCGGACGCGAGACTGTCGGACGCGAGACTGTCGGACGCGAGACTGTCGGACGCGAGACTGTCGGACGCGAGACTGTCGGACGCGAGACTGTCGGACGCGAGGCTGTCGGACGCGAGGCGGGCCGCGACGAGGCCCGTCGCGAGTGGTACCCACAGCGCGACCGCGAACGAGAAGTAGTAGTTGAGTAAGTTGAACTGCGGGACCGCGAGGAGCACCGCGGCCCAGAGCAGGGTGACGCCGCTCAGGATCTGCAGGCGTCGAAGGCGAAACGCTGGCCAGACCCAACGCAACAGCCCGCGCTGTAGGGCGGTCGGCGACGACGAGCTAGGAGACGATGTGGCGCCGCTCAAGTCTCGGTGGTGGCGCCGCGCGCGTCGTCCACGCCTTTGCGCGATCTGCCGAGCGCCGCCACTGAAACGCGTGCGGAGTCCTGGCCCGGGACGTAGTGGCTCAAGGCTTCGTTCATCGCGCCTTGGCGATAACCCTGGAGGTCAACCGTTACGTAGAGGAACCCCTGAGCCTTCATCCCGGCTACGAGCGCCTCGCGCAGCCCAGGCTCAGTGAAGAGCCGCGGGAGCTCGTCTGTCGCGAGCTCGACGCGCACGATCGTGTCGTGAAAGCGGCAGCGGAACTGATGAAATCCGCGGTCGCGGAGGAGCTGTTCGCAGGCGCCGATCTTCTGGAGACGCTCGGGCGTGATCTCGGTCCCGTACGGGAACCGCGACCCGAGGCACGCGAAGGCGGCCTTGCGGGCCGTCCGGAGGCCGAGGCGCGCGCTGGCCGCACGAACGTCGGCCTTGGTCATGCCGGCCTCGATGAGCGGTGAGCGGATCTGATGCTCTGCCGCCGCCTTTCGCCCTGGACGATAGTCGCCAAGGTCGTCGACGTTGCAGCCGTCGACCACGAACGGGATCGCGCGCTGTTCGGCGACACGGGTGCAGATCCCGTAGAGCTCAGTCTTGCAGAAGTAGCAGCGGTTCGGCGCGTTCTGGCGATAGCCATCGAGCTCGAGCTCGTTCGAGTCGGCCAGGATGTGGGTAGCGCCGAGCTCCTGGGCAAGTGCCCGCGCTTCTTCGTATTCCGCCTCTGGGAGCGTGCCAGAGACGGCAGTGAGCGCGATGGCTTTGGGACCGAGGACGCCCAGGGCTTCGGCAAGCAGATACGTGCTGTCGACGCCACCACTGAACGCGACCAACACCGAGCCCATCTCGTCGAGCAGGGCTCTCAGCGTCGAGATCTTGGCGTCGAGCTCCGAGCTGGCAGCCCCCACGACGTCCATCACTGTGTCATGTCCTGAAAGACGGACACGGTCGCGTCGGCCTTGACGGTGACGCTGACTCGTTTGGTCACGCCACCCTGCTCGAAGACAGCGCTATGCTTGCCGCTAGGCAGCTCCAGCGTGCAGGAGGTCACGCAGCTCTTGCCGCCGACCATCACCTTTGCCCACGGCTTCGCCTTGAAGGACACCTTGCCAGGGCCCGTCGGCGTAGCCACCACGACGTTCTTCTTCAGCTCGAAGGCTTTGTTGAACTCCGCGGCCGTGATGCGCAACTTCTCGGACTCCTTCTTGAATCCTGATGCGGTCACGATGACTTCGACGTCCTCGCCAACCTTGTAGCCCATCACTTTGAATTGACCCGGCCCCACCCCGGTCTGCGGCTGTCCGTTGATCGAGAGCTGGGCATCGAGCGGGGTGACGGTGAACGTCAAGGTGGCCAGCGTATCGCCTGCAGGCACAGGGACCGGAACTGGGACCGGCGCTGCGACGACCTTCTTGGTCGAGAGGAGCATGTCGACGCGCTGTTCGCCTTCGCCAATGACGACAGTGATCTCGCGAGCGAGCGGCTCGTAGTCGGCGTGGGTGGCCTGTACGCCAATGACGTCGCCGATTTTGCCTTCGATCTCGAGCTTTCCAGTCTCCATGAGGCCACGAGCCTGCAGTGTGGCGTCTACGGGCGTCGTATGGACGACGACTCGGCGGGTCTTCGGCTTCACAGGCTCTGCAGCCACCTCGGCGATAGGGGCCTTGCCGGCGTCTGTGCTCCCTGGGTTGACCACGGGATCGCCGCCGCCTCCGTTCTTGGCGACATCGGCTGCCGCTGCCACCTGCTCGGCTTGCGCTGTCGCTGCTGCGGCGGCGGTGGTGGTGGCGGCCTGCGCTTGTGCTGTCGCTGCCGCCGCCTGCTGCTGGCTCTGCCACCATAAGAAGCCGCCCACGCCGCCGCCGACGAGGACGAGGGCGAGCACGATCCAAAGGACGGGGCTCTTCTTTTTTTCCGGCGAGTGCATGCCCGGGCGAATGGGCATCGATGATGTGTCGACCGCGACCGTACGTTCGGAGTTCAACCCCGGCGCGTTGCTGATGTCGAGCGCAAGGGTTCGGGCGTCGTTCTGGACGGCCTTGATGTTAGCACGCGAGCCCGAGACGGCCCGGTGCGACCCGGACGACTGGCCTATCACGGCCTGCGACATTGTGCGCGACCGCACGGCCTCGCTGACTTCGGCGATCTGCCCCTGGCCGTCGTCGCTCTGCATCACGCGCAGCGCGGCGATGTCGTCGACGAAGAGGTCCTCCATGTACTTGCCGAGCTCGGCGGCATGGCGATCGGCCACGTTCTCGTAGAGCCACCGCTCCAACTCCCGGGCGAGCTCCCGGCAGTCTGCCTGTCGCTCGTCTCGATCTTTGGACAGGCACTTCAAGATGATGGCGTCGAGCGAGGCAGGCACGTCCGGGTTGATCGATGACGGCGCAGGGGCCTCCTGCTTGAGCACATTCGACAGGGTCTCGAAGTCGGACTCACCGGCGAAGAGGCGACGGTTCGTCAGCATCTCCCAGGTCATGACGCCAACCGCGAACATATCGCTTCGGCCGTCGAGGTTCTTACCGCGCGCTTGTTCGGGCGACATGTAAGCGCACTTGCCCTTCACGGTGCCCGCGCGCGTTTTGGTCGAGCGTGCTGCTGCCTTGGCGATGCCGAAGTCCATCACCTTCACGTCACCCTCGTAGGAGATCATGACGTTGTGAGGCGACACGTCGCGGTGGACGATGTTGACTGGCTGTCCCTTGTCGAGCTTCGTGTGCGCGTAGTGGAGGCCCTTGGCGGTCTCCGCGCCGATGTGCACCATCTGCGCGACGGTCATGCCTTTGCCGGTCTTCACCCCGACGTCCACGACTCGCTTCAGGTCTTTACCCTCCACGAACTCCATGGAGATGTAGTAGCAACCGTCGAGAAGGTCGAAGTCGTAGATCTGTACGATGTTCGGGTGCGTGAGCTTCGACGAGACCTTGGCTTCGTCGATGAACATCGTGACGAACGCTTCGTCTTCGGTGAAGTGCGGGAGGATGCGCTTGATGACGACTTCTTTCTCGAAGCCCTCCGCACCCAGAGTCTTGGCACGGAAGATCTCCGCCATGCCGCCCATGGCAATCTTGTTAAGCAAGATGTACTTGCCGAAGGGCTGAGGGAGCTGGTTGCTCATGGTCGAGATGGTCGCTCCAAGCGGCGCCCGTCAGGCGCAGTCCGACGGCCGGACTCGCGAGAACGCCGCGACTTCAGGCCCTAAACTCGCAAACGGTAGCACCGCGTTCGACTTGGCGCAAAAGGTGACTCGATCCGGCGTGAAGTACTTGCTGCGTCATGATCCTGAAGTGGGACTCGGCTGTACTAGCGGGCGACCCGACTCCAGTTTAGGCTGTGACCGCCGAAACATTGACGGCGACGGCATTGACGGCGACGAATGAGACGGCGTCGATGCCCACGGCGTCGATGCCCACGGCGTCGATGCCCACGGCGTCAATTTCTCTCACGCGGGTCGACGCCGCTTTGCTGCCACGCAATGCAGGAGCCTCTGTGTACCGAGCCTGGTTCTCTCCCTTCGATGGTGGCACCGAGACATGGCCACTGACTGATGTCGTCTACCGCTCTCCAAGTGGGTCACTTCTCGACGTGACCCACGACATGGCGGCTTTGGGAGATCGCTCCGCGGCGGCCTGGATGAAACTCTTCGACCAGCGTTGGATGCGGACGGCTTGGCCCTACGGATCGGGCGTGTGGGGCAAGCTCGAGTGGGTCTATCCGGGCATCGATCCCTCGAGCATCGTCAGCTTCGCCGAAGGTGGCACCAATCTTCTTTGGGCCGAGCGTTACGGCAAAGCCTTCGGGATACCGGACCTCTGGATCAAGCAGTGCGGAAACACGCACACCGGCTCCTTCAAAGACCTCGGAATGACGGTCCTCGTTTCGGCCGTGCGCGAGATGGTGCGGCTCGGACAGCCGATACGCGCTGTAGGATGCGCCAGCACCGGCGACACCAGCGCCGCGCTCTCGGCCTACTGCGCCGCCGCGGGCCTGCCGTGTGTGGTCTTCTTGCCGCGGGCCAAGATCAGCCCGGCCCAGCTGGTCCAGCCGATCGCAAACGGTGCCCTCGTCCTCAGTCTCGACACCGACTTCGACGGCTGCATGCGAATCGTGCGTGCGGTCGCTGAAGCGCCGGACAGCGGCATCTACCTCGCCAACTCGATGAATCCGTTGCGCCTCGAAGGGCAAAAGACCATCGCCATTGAGCTCGTGCAGCAGTTCGACTGGCAGGTCCCTGACTTCGTCATCGTCCCCGGCGGCAACCTCGGTAACATCTACGCGTTCGCGAAGGGTTTCGAGATGATGCACCAGCTAGGGCTCATCAAGAAGCGGCCGCGGCTCGTGTGCGCTCAGGCCGAACACGCCAATCCGCTCTACCGCGCGTTCGTGAAGGGCTTCGAACACTACGAGCCCATCACCGCCAAGCCCACGGCGGCCTCTGCCATTCAGATCGGCGACCCGGTCAGTATCCACCGAGCCATTCGAGGCCTTCGCGCCTTCGACGGCATCGTTGAACAGGCGTCCGAAGCCGAGCTCCTGAACGCGGCGGCGCGCGCAGATCGCACCGGCCTGTTCAATTGCCCGCACACCGGCGTTGCGCTCGCCGCGTTCGAGAAGCTCGTCGCTCGCGGCGTCATTGGACCCGAACACCGCGTCGTCGTGGTCAGCACCGCTCACGGCCTCAAGTTCTCAAACGTCAAGACCGCCTTCCACGCGGGCGAGCTCCCGGGTGCTCAGCAGTCACTACGAAACGTCCCCATCGAGCTGCCGGCCGACGTCGATCTCGTGCGCGCTGCGCTCGATCGCTCCTTCGCCGCCAACTGATCGGCCTATGTCTGATCGCCCTATGCCGGTGCGCTGTCCGTTCCGCTGCGCCTTTCGTCCGGGCGCGCCTTTCGTCCGGGCGCGCCTTTCGTCCGGGCGCGCCCTTAAGGGTCGATGGGCGCCGTTCGGAAAGGATACCCAAGCGCGAACATGTCGCGAATGTCTCGGCAAATCATTCGCATCGCCTGAAGAGACTGTCGCGAGTACCGGATCGGCGTCGCTTGCTCCCCTGTCGCCTTCGCTGCGGGGGAACCTGCTTTGTCATCGCCGTCGGTTGCACCCGACCCGGTCTTCGATCCCGTACCCTTCGCACTGATCAGCTTGGCCGGCGAGTCCGGGTCCACTCGCGCTAGCTCTCGACATGGTGCCGCGCGCTTGATGGCCACAGCCGTTGCGATGTTTCCGCGCACGAGGGCTTCGAGCTCGTCGATATCTTTGGCGCATACGACGACGCCGCGTTTCGGTTTCGAGTCGAGGCTCGGGTTGAAGGGCAACCCTGTTCGCTCGTCCGTGAAGAGAAAGGGGCAACCGCGGAGCGTCGGGTCGCCCATGGGCGAGAGCTCCGGCCGTGGCATCGGCGGCCACGCTTCGAAGCCGAGCCGAGCAAACTCCTGTCGCCGCTGTGTGGCAGTCGGCTCGTCTGGGACTCGTTCCGTCGCGACCTCGATGACCCCGTCGAAGGGGCGTCGTCGCGCCATCACGACGGTGACGCCGGGTCGGGTCCAGAGTTGATCGAGCCTTTCGGCTTCGGCGGAGTCGTAGAAGTCCGGCAATGTGCCGCGTGGCGGCGGTCTACGCACTTGACGAGTACGCGCGGGCTGCAGGCCGTCGGCTGGAACGTCTCCACGGTGGTCCTCGAGGCCCTTGCCTGCCTTCTCTCGAGTCCGTGCTGGGCCCTCCTCGAGGGCATGCGCTGTCGAGTCCGACGTCGAGTCACCGTGTTCACTCGCGCCGGTCTCAGCCACGTCTGGCGCATCTTCAGCCGAAACCTCCACGTCACCAGCCGCGGCCTCGGAATCTGGAGTGTCGAGAGAGGTGGCTTCGATGGCCGGCTCGTCCACAGTGTGGTTAGGGGATTCAGAACACGCCTCCGCCAGCCAAATTACGAGGAGCGCAGGACCAAACCGTGATCCGAACGGTTTGGCGCAACGTCGGAGCTGGGAAGAGAACAGGGTCATGATGAGTTAAGTCGGGACGCGGCGCTGGAACTTGAGCTTCGATCTCGAGCGCCGCTTTGACAAGGTATCATCGGGCGCTAGTGTTGGCGCCGACCGTCCGGCCACGCGTGGGAGCTATCCCAGCAATGTCGGGACCTGATCACTAGTTTCTACGGAGTTTTCATGAACAATCGCCTTCGCAGCTTCTTCTCCCTGACGGCCGCTTCCATCGCCCTGTTTGGCGCATCTGCGGCGGTCGCCGCCGACCCCCAGGCTGGCCTCTACACGACCGAAGTGAAGGGCGGGCTCGATGTTGGCAAAGACGGCGCCATCGAGCTCGTCATCAAGCCGGCGAAGGGCTGGAAGTGGAACAAGGACTACCCAGCGAAGCTCGAACTCGTGAACGGCCAGAAGGTCACCTTCTCCAAGGTCGCGCTCAAGAAGACCGAAGGCGACATAAAGGGCGACGACACCGCCGGAACGGTCGCCATCAAGGGCCGCGGCAACGCCGCGGGGTCCGAGACGGTCAGTGGGACCATGAGCTTCAGCCTATGCAACGAAGAGACCTGTCAGGTTCTTCGTCAGCGTGCGGTCCCCTTCGCTGTCACGGTGAAGTGAGCGGTGCTCTGTCCCTGAACTCCAGTGCCCTCTACTCTCGGGCCCTCTACTCTCGGGCCCTCTACTCTCGGGCCCTCCACTCTCGGGCCCTCGACTCTCGGGCCCTC
>CANMLD010000235.1 GCA_947498315.1 Pseudomonadota bacterium
AGGCCCGCAAGACCTACGAGTTCTCGAAGGACCTGCGGGTGCACATCGCGGTGACGTGGTGGGTCATGTTCGGTTACAACTTCCATCACCCCCACCGCAGCCTACGGCTTCGCAAAGACGACGGCGCGTTCGCGCATCGCACGCCAGCCATGGCCATCGGCATTGCTGAGCGTCCCATCTCGGTTGAGTCTCTGTTACTCACCCAGGTTGTGAAGACGGCCAGCGTCCGATCCCCGACGTTGGTGGACTTCCGCCGCACTCGCCGATCGAAGGTGGCCCCGTGATAGGGACACCACCGAAAATTGCCGGCGGACGCCAATCGGAGTTTTGTCCGACCCATTGAGAGGGGATACTGGGCGCGTCTCCGTCGCGATCGCGATGGACGGCAAGCCTGATCAACCGTGAGCGATGAGCGCCCGGGCTTCGTCCGGCGTCGCGATCGCGCGTCCACACTCGCGGGCCACCTGCGCGAGCGCTTCGACGAGTTGGCCGTTGCTGGTCGCTTTGTCACCGTTCGGTAGATAGAAGGTGTCTTCGAGGCCCGTTCGGAGGTGGCCGCCGAGCTCAGCCGTGCGCCGGTGAACCGGCCACACCTCGGCTCGGCCGATCGCGATGGTCTGGAAGTGGGCGCGCTTCGGCATCTCTGCGATGAGCAGTGGCAGCCACTCCGCTTTGCACGGCATACCGCTACCGACGCCCATGACGAGTGAGATGTGGACGGGAGGGGGCAAGATCCCGACCTCCTCGAACATGGCCACACTACGGACGATCCCAGTGTCGAAGCACTCGCACTCGGGCACCGTCCCGAGGTCATTCATGGCCTTGGCGAAGGTCGAGATCTTGTCGACCGAGTTGTCGAAGACCATCGGGGGCCAGGCCCACACGGGGCGGGGCTTCACGCCGTCCACGGCGGCACCACCCGAGCGGGTTCGGAGGTAGTTCAGGCTGCCCGCATTCAGCGCCGCCATCTCGGGACGGACGCGCGCCAAGCAAGCGAGGGGGCCCGAGAGATCCGCTCCGACGACGCCCGTCGACATGTTGATGAGGATGCCCGGGCAGCGCGCCCGGATCGCGTCCGTGATGGCGCCGGCGACGTCTGGGTCCCAGCTAGGGAAGCGCCCCATGCCTGGCTCTTGCCGTCGGAAATGAACGTGCACCATCGCGGCACCGGCGTCGTAGGCGCGACGGGCTTCTTCCGCCATCTCGCTCGGGGTCACTGGTACAGGGTGGTCTTTGGGGTCAGTGAGGACCCCCGTGAGCGCACAGGTGAGGATCGCTTTCATGGGAGCCTCCAGGGCGAGTCGCCGCCTCGGACCGAGGCGTGGGGCCCAGCAGTCGACGGGTTCGTTCAGTGTCGGTCGTGGGCGTGGAAACCGTGCACGAACGAGTTCCAGATGTAGCGCCCGATCGAGTGCTTCAGGTGGTTCTTCGAGGCTTCGTCCTTGGGCGCCTCACGCGGGACGGTCGGTCGCCCTGGGCCATGGTCGTCATGACCGCCCGAAGGTGCCACGGTCAGCGCGCTCGATACGACCGCGCCGGAGTTCTCGGCCACCGGTGGCACGAACGCGAGCCCACAGTCGCCATCGATGTCACGCCCACAGGTGCCGCCGTCGCCCGAGCGGCCAACGAACGCGTTGGGATAGCAGACCTGCTTCTCGCCTTCGATTGCACCATCTGAACAGTCCGCTTGCGGGTACTTGCCGTCGTCTCCCTTCTCGCCTGGCGTACATGCGACCGGGCAGAAGGGCGGCGGGCCGTCGGGCGCCGCATAGCCGCCGCCATCGACATCGACGAAGATCGGGTTCGCCATGGCGTAGGGGATGGAAGGGAAGTAGTCCGGAAGCGAGAGCTCCGAGTCGAGGAGCGACGCAAGGGCGCCGAGGTTTCCGAACGCGAGCGAGGTGATCTTGTCGAGGCCGAGATCGCCGAGTGCCACGGTCATGTAGACAGGGGCGAGGAAGTCCTCGTCATCGAGCCCCATAGCTACGACGACGTACCAGGAGTCTTCTGTCGGGGTACCCACGTCGATGTCTCCGTCGAAGTCGACGATCTGCGACTCGGGGACGTCGAGGTCTCGCGACGCGGCGAGGTAGCCGTTACGGTAGACTTCGATTCGGCTCGTCCCAAACCAGCTCGGCGTCTGCACCTTGACGCGCATCGTCACGGCGCCAGTCGCGGTGGCGGTCTGACCGAAGGTCTTGCCGGCGATCGACGCCGTGACGAAGGGGCCTGTCGTGGGCACGACGTTCATGGCCTTGATGTTCTTGGCGATCTCCTGCTTGTCGATCTGCGACGCGTCGTCCGTGCTGCTCGCGATGTAGTTGCGCGGAAGCCCAGGCTCGAGGGTCGTGCCATGCGAGTCCGAGTTGCCCATGGCAGTGACGTTCAGGCCGAAGTTGAGGAGCTGAAACCAGTCCTCCGCCACCCCTTGATGCTGAGCACAGGGGGCGTCGAACGCGTCTTCTAGCGGGTTGTCCGAGGCGAGCCAGCCGTTCTCCACCGCACACGCGGCCGCGTACTCGACGGCGGTGAGGACGGGCTTGCCGGCCTTTTCGTCCGCGGCCTGCTTGTTGGCAGGGCACGCGGACAGGGTCTTCAGGAACGCCGGGGAGCACTTCGCTTTGTCAGCGTCACGGGCTTCGGGGGACGCGTCCCGCCAAGCGAGCTGTTCGGCCTCCGTGCGGCGCAACAGCCGGCGAATCGTAAGTCGTGTCAGGGCGTTACGGACCTTGTCCTTGCATTGGCTGGTCGTGTCCGAGTCTTTACAGACCTTGAGATCCACCTCGAACGAGTCCCACCACGAACAGGGGTTGCCCTGGTGTTCGGTCGCATCGCCCGCGCAAACGGTTGGCTTCCGTAGCCAGGTGCACACGCCCATGATGGCGTCGTTCGTGCTGGCGGCGTTGATCTCGTCCCAGCAACGGTTGACGTCGTTGATCTCGCTCTGCGTCGGCGTGTGGATGAGCTCCCATCGTTTGCCGTTGAAGACCTCGATGGAGTCGAAGTCGCACGAGAGCGTACGGAAGAGCGGGTTGTTCGACTCGAGGCCGCCTGGGCCCCGCTCGAGCGTCCACGGGTCGAGGCGGAACTGGTCGAAGTAGCCGAGGAAGCCGTCTCGCGGGTGGGCGACGGTGAGCACCGTGCTGTCCGGGCCGAATTCGCCAAGGGCGCGGGCCGCTCGGAAGATCGGGTCGTACTGCTGGCAGACCCAGTCGATGGCGCCGTGCACCGGCAGGTTCGTGAAGTTGTAGCCCAGAGGGAACGCGAGCGTGTGGCCCATCTCGAGCGTCGACACCTCGAGACCCACCTGCGTCGTCGCGAAGCGGTCGAGCCCATGCTCGAGGAGCTTCGGTCGGTAGTCGGTGATGGAGTCGTGGTCGGAGCTCGAGAGCAGCTCGACACCTTCGGCGACGTTGGTGATGACGCGGAGTCCGAGGTCCATGCCGGCGTCCATGCTCGGCTCGGCATGCAGGTGGAAATCACCGCTGATGTAGCCTGATGTGTCGACTTCGCGAGGGAGTGATGCGTTGAAGCTGGAGACTTGGCCGGGCTCGATGCGAAGACGCTTCTGCGAGATGGCGTACTCGATCCCGCGGCTGGCAGTCACGAGGTACTCACCCGGTTCGAGCTTCTGCGTCCCCTTGCCCGACGGGCTGTAGATGATGGTGAAGATGCCGTCATCGAAGCGGCCGTCGCCGAACTCCGGGCGACGCTTGCCATCGGCATAGAGGGGCTCGCCATCGTCGCCCAAGGCCTGGAACGTGAGCTTGCTCGGCACGAGGTTGCCGGCACCGTCGACGACGCGGTAGTCGACGCCCCCCGGCGCGACGACTTGGAGATGGAGGACCTCTTCCGTACCGGCCTTGATCTCGACGCGCTCAGGCTTCGAGACGACGCCTTGGGCCGTTCGCGCGACCAGCAGCCAGGTGCCGACGGGCAAGGTCACAGCGTAGCGGCCGGACTTCTGCGGGTCGGTACCCACGTCGGCTTTCGCGTGGTTCTCGATCCCAAAGGACCCGAACTGCTCGAGGTTGGCCCGGGTCAAGGCGTCATAGGTCTCGAAGGTCTTGGTGCTGTCTGGATCGCGCAAGACGAAGATGTCGGCGCTCGCCTCTTGTCGCCCGAGGGTCGTGTCGAAGACCACGCCGCGGACGCTCCCAGTAGCGATGCCCTTGGCCTCGAAGATCGGGGCCGTGACGCTGCTGATGTCACCGTCACCGACGACCAGATAACGCTTGAAGTTGAAGCGCCCGCCGCTGTCGCACGTCGCGTCGTCTGCGTCGTCGAGGAGACACGACGAACCGCTGCCGGCGAGCATGGTCGCCGACGAGGTGAAGAGCGGGACCAGGACCTTCTCTTGCCGGCAGTCGCCATCGAACTCGGTCCCGACGCGGATCTTGTCTCCCACGAGCGTCTGCACGGCGGCGACGCGCGCATCGAGGTCCCCGGGCGCGACGCCGAACTCGACCGAGAACGGGATCTTCTGCTGCGACAGGCCCGCGAGCCCGATCTTCAGCCGCGATTCCGCGACGCCCGTCGCGGCGAGGGTGGCGCTGAGCGCCGCTTCGTCGCCCCCTTCGAGGATTCGCGTCAGGACCACCCGGTGAAGGCACTGCGTCGGGCGGGTGTCTCGTTTCGTGTACATGGCGTAGGAGACGTTCTTGCCGCGTGCGGCGACCCAGTCGAACGTCAACGGGTTCGTGATGGTGTCGACGCCGCGGAAGAAGTTGTCGAAGATCGGTCCCTTGACGTCAAAACCGAAGCCGGGCGCAAAGACGTCGGTGGAGCCACCGAAGAAGAGGAAGTCGCCGCCGATGAGGCCGGCTTCGAGCGCCTTGGGCGCCCCGGTCGACGACATGGTGTCGCCGAGGATACGCGCGAGGAGGGGTACCGACTCGGTGAGGAGCTCGAGCTCGGCGCCCTCGTCGCATTCACACGTGAAGCAGCCCGTGTTCGGGTTGCGGCGGTAGGCGTCGCAAGTAAGACCGCAGCCATCGAGGCTCCCCGTGCAGACGGTATCGGCGATAATCGAGCTCTCCGGTCTGATGACCTCGGTCTCGATCTCGAGGACGCGCGTGTTGGGCCGCAGCGTGTAGATGGTCTTGAAGCGGAGGGCCGTCTTGAGGTCGAGGCCCTTCAAGATGAATGAGAAGTCGGAGCGCTCGGGGTCGAGCAGTGAGAGACCATCGAGGTAGAAGAGCCCACCCCCCTCGGCGACGACCTGGGCGGCTTTGCCGTCGGAGCCATCCGAGAGCACCCGGACCTCCGTGTCGGTCGGGTTGCCGACCAGCAAGTTGACGGTCGGGAAGAGCTCCGCGAAGTGGTCGTTGCCGCGCAGCCCGGAGAACTCCGGGTCCGTGCGCTGGAGGTCGGCGTCGACGACGGTGCCGCCGAAGAGCCCGGGGCCCCAAGAGTGGTGAGCGCCGCTGATGATGAATCGGACCGACTCATTTTCAATAATGAAGTCGCCGACCTGCCCGTGTGCGAGTGGACCGCCGATGAGGTCGGCGTCAGACGCGACGGTGCGTGCGGAGAGACGTTTGCCAGGCTCGTCCGCGTCGCGACAGGCCACGGCGCCCACGAGAGTGGTCGTCAAGAGGAGCGTGCGCCAAAGGAGCCCGTGCTCCCTGGAGAGCGGAGGGGCGGCGCGCATCAGAAGCGGCCCTCGGCCTGGGCCATGAACACGTCGTTCTCGAGGACACTGCCGTGCTGTTCGTTTCTGTGCTCGTAGTCGAGCTGCAGCTTCAGGCGGCCGTCGAAGAGGTAGCCTGATACCGCGCCGCCGATTCCGATGAAGTCTCCCTCGTTGTCGAGTCGTGTCTCGCGGTCGAACCAATCGACACGAACTGAGAGCTCGAGGTGGTCCTTGATGACGGTGTAGCCCAGCTGTCCGGTCATGCCGCGTGAGGTGATCTCGAGGGCGCCCAGACTCGCGCCCGCAGTGGGCTCGTCTTGTGGCGCCGTGGTGAGCTCGATGAACTCGGCGAGGAAGCCGACGCCCCAGCCCTTGAAGGCAAGGTCGGCGGACCACGCCGTCGAGGTGATGGAGCCACCGTCGTTGTAAAGGAAGCCGCCACCGAACCCGAAAGCGGGCTTGTCGCGCTTGCCGAGGTCGGCGACACCGTCACCAAGCAGCGACCCGTTCGGCAGCGGTTCGACATCGAGGCGAGCGGAGACGGCCCAGCCTCCGAATCGATTGCCGACCTTGGGATCGATGCGGGCCCAGCCGGAAGCGAAAGTGGTGCCGCGCTCCATCCCGTTGAAGACGCCGGCTTCGAGCCGGATTCGTTCGTCCCAGAAGTCGCCTTGGACGGTCAGACCGAGCTGCTGTTCCGGCGCGAGGGAGCGCGTGACGATTGACTTTTCGGCTTGCTGCACCGACTCCGAGCTAAGCCCTGCTGTCCGCGACATCGGGGCTTTGACGAGCCCCGCCGCGGTGTGGAAGCCGTAGCTGCCCCAGGTGCCGGACCAGCCCACGAACGCTTCGTGGAGCGCGGTCCCTTCTGACTCGAGGAGATCGGTCTCGGCGACCACTTCGAGGCCCTTGAACTCGATCCCCACTCCAAAGCGGGCGCGGCGTAGCCGAAAGCCGATCTCCTCGGCGGCTTGACCGTTGGACAGGCGGGCGTCGTCACCGACCCAGAGTGCCGCTTGGAGCTGTGCGCGCCCCGAGAGTTGGAGCGAGACGTCGCCGAGCGTAAACTCGAGGGCCGGCGGACGACCGCTTCCGTTCGTCTCGCCCGACGGGACTTCCGCGAAAGCGGGCGTCAGGGCGGCAGGGGCGAGGACGAAGAGGGGGATCGCGAAGGATGCGCGCATGCGGGACTCCAGCCGGATACGGGAAGACGGCGGGCGGGAGCATACGCGGGTCTCGAGGACCTAACAATGAGGCGACGTGAGCGAAAGCGGGGGCAGTTCGGTAGCATTGCGGTGGCGTCTCGGTGGCATTGCGGTGGCGTCTCGGTGGCATTGCGGTGGCGTCTCGGTGGCGTCTCGGTGGCGTCTCGGTGGCGTCTCGGTGGCA
>CANMLD010000236.1 GCA_947498315.1 Pseudomonadota bacterium
CCTTCTTTCGTCGACAGCGCGTTGGCGTAACGAACCGCGTCCTCCCAGCTCACCTGCTCCACAGGGCAGCTCGCACCGCAGCTCGAAAAGTGAGATGGGTTCGTTCCCATGACCGCCGAATACTCTCCCTGGGTTACCTCACGCGACTGCAACCAGAAGGAGCGGCTGATGGTGACCTGACGCGTGGGAGACTCGTCGCCGGAGGACTCCGAATCACCCGGGCTCGCCCCCATCGTGAAGCTCCCAGACGGGATCAAGACGAAACCCGACGGCGCCGACGCCGCCTCCAGGTCCACGAGCGCGGGAGCCTCTGTCGGTGCCGGACGCGTCCTTTCGACAGCCCCAGCTTGATAGACCGGGGGCGCCGACGTGCTGGCACGCCGTGAACTGAGCTGAGCCCAAACCCAGAAGCCACCGATACACAGGAGCAGAAGAAAGAACGCGAACGCACGCCCCCGGCGAGTCCGAGCTGTCATTGCCTCCTTCATCGCCGGATGGGCCGCGAGAGTGTGCATGCCCGGATCCCGGCCGTCTCCGCCAGCCGGCACCGTCGGCACACGAATCGACGCGTCGGGTGGCGCCACTGAGAGGGGAGCTGGCGGAGGTGACGTCGAGAGCGATGGAAGTCCGGGCAGAGGTAGTTCGAACGCCTCAAGTAGCGCGGCAGCGCTCGCCGGACGCCGAGCCGGCGCCAGCTCCAGGCACGCGTCGAGCGCGCGAACGAGTGGCGGGGGGATGTCGCCCGCGAGCTCGCCGAAGGACGGGATAAGGCGCCTCCCCGAGTAGATCTCGGAGGCGGCGAGCAGATCGTCAGGGCTGACCGGCAGCTGCCCTGCCGCAAGTCGCCACGCCATCATGCCCAGCGCGTAGAGATCACTCGACGGCCCAACACCGGGGTCGCCCCGGAACTGCTCCGGTGCCATGTACGGCACTGTGCCCATCCGCGTCCCGATCCCCGTCCGCGCGGGCCCCGTCCCGCTGACGATCTTCGCGATGCCGAAGTCCGTGATACGCGGCACCCCGGGGCGGCCTCCGCTCCGGTCGAGCAGCACGTTCGCCGGCTTGAGATCGCGGTGAATCACTCCCTTGTCGTGGGCATACACCACCGCCGAGAGGAGCTGGCGCATGAGCGCCATCCACTGCGCGGCCGGCCAAGGACCCGGCTGGTCCTCCTCGATGACCTCCTCGAGCGACGGCCCCGGAACAAACTCCATCACGAGAGCTACCCGGCCATTCGACGCGATGAAGTCAGTAACCCCCACGAGCCCAGGGTGCTGCAGGTGCGCCTGCAGCATCGCCTCTTGTTCGAATCGCTCAACTGCTTTTGGGCTCGCGGCGAACGTATCGCCCAAGACCTTGATGGCCACCGTCTTACGAAGCACACGATGATGCGCGCGATAGACGATGCCCATGCCGCCGCTCGCGACGAATCCCTCGATGACGTAAGGCCCCAACTGCGAACCCGGCTCAAACATGACGGTTCCTCTCAGGCCCGCTTCTCGAGGCCACTGGTGTCCCAGACTTCGCTCAACGCGGCAAGTCGCGCGCGACTCATCAAGGGACGGTGCTCCATTGTGGGTCGCCTCCCATAGGAGTTCAGGCGCCAGGCACCCCTGAGATTAACTGGACCTTGCATACTCGTTGTTCGCTTCGAGGAGGCATGATAGGCGTAGGAAGGATGGATGAGAACTTAGGAAGCTTGATCGGCCGTTCACTCGGCGCCTATCGCATCGAGGCTTCCATTGGGGCAGGATCGATGGGCGAGGTCTATTTCGGCCGCGACCCCCGCTTAGCTCGCCCGCTTGCGATCAAGATTTTGCACCCACACGTGAGCCGCAACGCTCGGGTCATGGAGCGTTTTCAGCAGGAAGCGCGCGTGCTCGCATCTCTCGCGCATCCGAACATTGTCACGGTTCTCGAGTTCATGCCCGAGCTCGGAGCCATCGTGATGGAGTTCCTCGCGGGCGAGACTTTGGAAGCGAGGCTGCGTGCCTCCCCCGAGGGGTTGGCATTCGGCGAGATCTATGAGGTCTTCGACCAAGTGGCGGCGGCCCTCGACCACGCACATCGACGCGGGGTCGTGCATCGCGATCTGAAGCCAGCCAACATCATGCTGGTCGCTCTTGACGGCCGAACCTTGCCGAAAGTCGTGGACTTCGGCATCGCCAAGATCACGGCCGGCACAGGCGGCATGACTGCGGCGTCCTCCCATATGGGGACAGCATGGTACATGGCGCCCGAGCAGGTCCGTTCGGCCCGAGAGGTCGACGGTCGAGCGGACATCTACGCCCTCGGTGCTTGCCTCTATCACGCGGCAGTCGGTCGAGCGCCCTTCCCCTACGAGTCGGACTTCGCGGCAATGCGTGCGCATCTGGAGGACGCTCTGCCCGCGCCGTCTAGCGTGAACGCGGGGGTGAGCACCGCCCTCGAGTCGGTGATCTGCCGTGCGATGGCCAAAGACCCCGGCGACCGATACGCCACGGCTCAGGCTTTCCGACAAGCGCTCAGCCAAGTGGCGGCCGGGAACCATTTAGAGATGTTGAATACGGGCATCTACCGACATGTGCGCGATGCAGATGTGGACACACTCCCCGTGGCTGAGGACCTTGATGACGCGCCCACTCAGACGGTGACCGTCGATGCAGCAGCCCCGCCCATCAAACTCCACGACGACCAGAACACGTCTCCCATCGGAGCAGGCCTCTCAACGTCGGTCTCGAGCGAAAGGCCGCTATCTCCGTCCATCTCCTCTGATGGGTCGATCGACCGCACGCCGGCGTTCTCAGGCGTGGCTCGCAAGGCGCCTCCGCAGTGGAGGTGGGCTCTTCTCACGGTGGTCGTCGGTGCGGTTGGTGCGGCAGGGTGGTTCGGTTCGCAGTGGTATCAGTCACGCCAGACCTCTGTCGTTGCTACGGACTCCAGACTCGTCTCCGCAAGCTCGGAAGGGGTGAGCCAGGACGCGGTAGGTAAAACAACCGGTGCAACGCGAGCCAGCCTTCAAGGCGAAGCGACGCGCCTGGCCACTGCTCCAGAGCCGACTCAAGTCACCGCAGCACTCGCGGAGGATGGCGGTAAGACCGTCGGTCACCTCCCCGAAGGACCCAAGGTCACGAAACAGGCGGTCGATGCTGGCCGCAGCGACACGGACGCTGCAGAAACCATCACGAGCGCAGCCGAGGCGCCGCCATCACAGGTCCCGACTGGCATTCCAAGCGATGACGTCGGCCGCGTGGATGAGGTCGCGATCGTTCCGTCGGATCCTCCGATCCCAACGGGCGCCAGTGCGCCATCCACCTCCACTGTCGGCGCGCGTGGTTCGGGTGATATCTCAAAGGCGGCCGTCGGAGTGCTCTCAGACTCGGGAGCTCCTCCGAGCGGCCCTTTGGCTGGTGCGGCCCCACAGGCTGCCCAAGCCGCAGTGACTTCGACGGCGCCGGCTCCGACACAAGTACCAGCCGAGGGCCTTCCCTCGGCCCAGAAGACCGTCAAACCGATCCCGCAGTTTGGTTCCATTCATATCGTCGTCCCCTCAGACGTCGAGGTCATCCTGAATGGGAACCGGGTCAAGTCCGGCACTCAGAAGGTTCGGTACGGAACCCACCGCGTCGAGTTGATCAAAGGAGACGGGAAGGCAGTCAAGACGGTAAAGATTGGCGCGAGCAAACCCCAGCAGACCATTCGTTTGTGACCTGGGGAGGACATGACACGCCATCCTTCCGAGGCGGCGTCACGCAGGCGGGAGGCCGTTTGTTTCAATACGCGACTGCCTTCGACTCGTACACCGTCGATGGCCGTTGGGTACGCGACTGAATGTTAGTCATTACTTTATCAGGGGCAGAGGGCGAAACGCGCTAAGGCCGGGTGATCCAGATCCACGACCCGCCAGTCCTGCAAATCCCGGCATCGGCACGGTCACCGAACGTCAAGAAGCAGAAGAGCGCGAAGCGGTGTGATGACTAGCATCGCCCACTGCGATTCCGGCTGGTCCGATCTGTCAGTATCCGTACTTGCCTCACTCGCGCTCCCGTGCAGGCCCGTCCAGCACGCTGAAATCAGACCCGTCGGCTATTTAGACTATTTTTATATTATGTAGTTACTTTTATTGTGGCTTAATAATCGACGGCGGTCGTTCTGCGACTACGCGGACGGATCTGCAAGGACACGCACTCGGGGGCGCACGTGTTGGGCAGCGGGCAACGACCCGTATCGCGCCCGTTATCGGTGCCTAAGAGGAAGGGGAGCATCGGGAATTTGGGTGGAGGCAGCGTGGCCAAGATTCGGGTGACGAACTCAAGTGGCTGAAACTCTCCGCGGTTCTCGGTCTTGGCGGGTCTCAGTCTCGGACCATGAGCACTTTTGAACTGACGATGTGGTTCCCGTCGACAGTCCAGTACGCGGTATCGTCGTCAATGCCTGCTAAGGCGGCAGCCGAAGCGCAAGCACCCTCGCTACACGAGCACGTCTCCCACTTGTCGCCCCAGAACTCGAGGTCGATTGCCATGTCGCCCTCCCCGCTCACCTTGTAACGGAAGGTAGCTTCGGCTGTGTCCTTACCGCCGCACTCGTTCTTTCGCCAACTCTGAATAGCTACCGACCGAGCGAGTGTCATCGTGCCGCTCAGCTCACCGGCGGACCCCTTCAACATTGCGGCTCCGCTGCCAGCGACTCCGGATACGAAGACGGTCCAAGCGCCGGCCATTGCACCTCCGTCCAGCGCGCGGGCGACAGACGTAGGTACGGCCCCCCCGTCGTAGCGCTGGAAGAAGTAGTCCTCTCCTGCCATTACGGAGGCACGAGTGGATAGTCGCAAGGGTAACGCGAAGCCGTCTTCGGTAGAACACTGGCCTTCGCAGCTACAGGCCGAGATGGTCGGTGCTTCGGCAAATAGCGTGCCCGACTCGGCAGAACCGCTATAGCGGACCCGGAAGCGGGTCGTCGCCGTCACTTCGGTGGCTCCGGCACATTTGCCGCGCTTGTGCGCCGGAAGCAGCTTCGAGTTGGTAAGGAGCAGTTCTCCCGTGATCTCAGTGCCCACGCCTGCGAGCGTCATCGTCAGCGAGCGCTTCTCCCGCGCCAATTTCTCGGAGTAAGGCGTGGCGAACCACGAACCCGCGAGGCCGGTCGACACTGACGGTGCAGCAGATGTGAGAGAAGGTGACGTGCGAGTAGGTGGCGTAGGCGGGGGCGACGCGTCCACGGGCGCGCTGACTGGCGGTGCCGTGACCGGCGCGCTGACGACCGGAGCCAGCGTGACGACCATCGCGCTCTGCTGGCCTGCAGGGGCCTGGACCTCCTGTGCGAAGGCCTCATAGCCAGGCAACTTGACCTCGATTCGATGGGTGCCCGGCGTGATCGTCTGAGCGCTCACGGGCGAGCGACCGACGAGTGCGCCATCCAGAAAAACCTCGGCTCCCGTCTGCGTGACAGTGAGACTAAGCGTCGTGGGGGCGACCGGCTTCACCTCCCCTAAGGCACTTGCGGTGCGTGCCGTGGCCAGTGGTGCGCCACTTCGGTGGCCCAAATGCTCAAGACGTAACCGCGCGGTTTCTCGCGCAATCGTTAGATCCGTCTCGTCCAGAAAGCGGCGATAAAGGAACGCCGCTAGGTCAGTGTTGCCAAGCGCCTCGTAGGTCTTCGCAAGATCCAACTGCCGTTGCGGGCCAGGATCAGCTACTGTGGCGAGGATGAATGCGTTGAGGGCGGCCGAGTACTGACCACTGTCGAACAGCGCCTGACCTTGGCTGGTGAACGAGTTCGTGCCACTCACGCGCTCGTCAAGCCCGACTAAGGTCTTCCCGCTCGCCGATGGCTCCGTGACTGAGACAGGCTGTCTGCTGATGGGGGGCTCGACCGCAGCAGGAGTTGGCACGCTCGAGTTTGCCGCCACGGCCGGAGCCTCAGCGAGAATTCGCCTTGCCGCGCTGGCGGCCTGAGAGACCTCGTTTGCTTGTCCAAGCAATGGCGTGGACCAGAGTTCAAGCTGCTCGACGACGACCAGGAGCGTTTGACGGCGTGAGGGCTCGGCAAATTCGGTTGAGATATAGCTGGCTAGAAGGGTAGTGGCCGCGTCGGGTCGGTTCGCGGACATGAGCGAGATGGCCTCGATGAACTGCTCGGGCTTCGGGACGCCCTTGTCCCGTAGGATCGTTGCGGCTTGGTCATAGATGAGCTGCTTTGCACCAGTGATAGCGCTCGCAACAAGAGCGGACCCGAGCGGGCTGCCGCCGGTGGCCTGCTGCGCCATCGTTCCGAGCTGCGCGCATCCTCCCGACAGTCCGGCGATTGCTATAATTGTGCTGAAGTAGGTAAGTTTAGGGCTGCCGTTGCGCATCGTGCGGATTCCTTCATAGCGTAGGCTTTGGTTCACCGAGGCTCAGCCTAGCGATTTGTTCGCTCTGCATGCCGGCGAAAAACCCTAGAGGTTCGACCACATTAGGCTCTCTCGAGGGGATGTTCAAGAGCTCGTAGCCAACACCAAGTCGTCGGCGGCGTTGCCGCCTGCTCTTGGGTCGCGAGTGACCCGATGCCTGTGCCATCGTAGTTTGGGGCGAAGGTCGGCAACTTCACGGTGACCAACAGGTTGCTCGCTTCGCTCGCCAATGGGACATGGTGCCGTCCCGCAAAGTGCCAGAACCGCGTTGGACCGACGGCGGGAGAGGAAGGGGGCGTTCAATCCGAAGAGCAAGGCGCGTCGCTGGACTTCGAATACGAGCCGAACAAGGCGGGCGTCCTCGACGAGGTCCTCCCTCTCTACGTGAACAACCAGATCTACCGCGCCATCCTCGAGAGCATCGCTTCGGAGATGGGCGCGCGCATGACTGCCATGGACAACGCGACGCGTAACGCGTCCGCGATGCTCGGTCGACTGACGCTTCAGTACAACCGCGCCCGTCAGGCAGCCATCACCAAAGAGCTCATGGAAATCGTCGGCGGCGCCGAGGCGCTCAAGGGGTAACGAATATGTCGCAAGGACGCATCACCCAGGTCATC
>CANMLD010000237.1 GCA_947498315.1 Pseudomonadota bacterium
CGGCCGACGCGACGAGCGTCAAGAACGCGACCAGCGACAGGGCGTCATGGAGCACGCGCCCCGCTTCGTCACTCTTGCCTTCGGCCCGCAGGCGCGCCAGGAAAGGCAAGGCCGCCTGCCCCGCGGCCTGACCGAGGACGCTGACGGGCACCAACATGAGGCGGCGTGCGTTCTGGACCCAGGAGATGGACCCAGCGGGCAACGACGACGCGAAGTAGCGCGTAATCCACTCGTCGACCGTCACGAGCGAGAAGCCCGCCATGACGGGTAAAGACACTTTCACGAAGCGCAAGAAGTCGGGATCGGCGAGCGCGAGCCGCGGCGTGAATCCGAGTCCTGACCGCCGAGCGGCAATCGCGACCAGCGCGAAGGGCCCTAGCGCGGCTCCGACGAGGGCGCCCCAGGAAAAGCCGGCGAGCCCGAGCCACGGGCCGAGGAGGACGCCCCCGAGAATGATGGCGACGTTGTAGACCAGTGGCGCGAGCGCGACCTCGAGGAAGCGCGTGCGCGCCATGACCGTCGCGCCGAGCAGACCGCCGACGTAGAAGAAGAGCTGCGCCGGCAGCACGATGCGCGTCAGCGTGACGGTCTCGGCCAGCGCGTCAGGCGTAAATCCCGGCAGGAGCGCCGGGAGGAGGATGGGTGCTAGCGCCCACGCGACAGCGATGGCGAGCGTGAGGACGACCGCCATCGTGGTCGCGACGACCGAGAAGACGCGGTCGACGGCGGCCTGCCCGCCCTCCTGAAACGCGCGCGTCGCCATGGGCACGAACGTGATGGAGAGTGCCCCGCCCGCGAGCATGTAGCTCATGAGGTCGGGGAGCGTGAACGACGCGAAGTAGACGTCGGTCTGCTGGTCAGCGCCATGCTGCGCGGCCACGATGGCGTCGCGGGCCCAACCGAGCACGCGCGAGAGGAGCGTCGACGCCGTCAGCAGCAGCGCGGCGCCTAGGGCGCGGCGCCGTACCGAGGGCCCGCTGTCCGGATCAGGGATCGATGGTGACGGTGACACGCCGTTCCTCCTGGTTCTCCACGTCAAATGGGTGAATATCCCAATTTGCAGTCGGTACCTTCCGCCGAGCGGTCAGCAGTCGGCGGTCAGCGGTCAGACGCCGCATCGCTTCCCCGGCCATAGCCCTCGGCAATATTCGAGTGGATCGAAACGACCGTCCGACGGAGTTGGCTCGTCAGGCTGTCTGGAAGCTGGAAGCTGAAGGCTGATCGCTGAACGCCTTCGGTGAAGATCGGGATATGCACCCACGACAAATGCGGCGAAGCCGCCGCGTTCGAACTGGCGAAAAATGGGCATGGCGGCCTTCTACCACAGGCCCCCAAGGGGCGCCGATGCCGCTCGTTCGCGAAAGCGCCACTGAGGCGATAAGGTACTCGCGATGAATCGTTTCGTCGCGCTCGCCCTGCTCATCGCTGCCTTGGGGTGGGCTTATGTGAACGCGGATCGCCTGGGGCTGCGGCCCAACGGTCCCGCGCCGATGCCGCGGCCGGCGTCCACCATCGGCACGCTGGCGCCGTCCCCTGGGCCCGCCGAGTTGGCGCCGGCGCCGGCCCCACTCGTTCCCCTCACGCCGAAGATCACGCCCGGCACACGCGTCACCATCGAGCTGACCGAGCCCCCCGCGGCGCGGTACGGCGGCACTCGCACGAGCGAAGCGGACGCGGTCTATGGCGCGTTGGTCGGCTCACTGGGTCGAAAAGACGTCGTCTACGACGTCAACCTCGGCCACGCTGCGCGAGAAGTGGCTTACCAGCAGTCGATCATCGGCTCGACGCTCCCTGGCGACGTGCTCGACTTCCTTCTGCGGAGCGCCGGTGCGGTCGACAAATCCGTGCTTCAAGCCCTCACTCAGACGAGCGACGGCGGCGACGACGATCCGATGAAGCCCGTCACCGCGCGGCTAAAGGAGCTGCTGGCGAGCGCCGCCGGGCGCGGTGACAGCGGCCTCCACCGAGTCGGGATCGGCGAGGCCTTCCTGCCAGGCGCTCGCCTCGGCCGTACCATCTCTATCCTGGTCTCGACCCGAGCGCTGACACTCGACCCGGCGCCACGTCGCGTCGAGCTGGGCGGGTCGTGGCAGATCACCGGCACATTGCCACCCGGTTACGCGGAACCGGCGGCCCTCGTGCACACGCCCGCAGGTGAGCTCGTCGACTTCCCCATCCGCTCGGAAGGGCGCCGCTTCACCCTCGTGATACCGGTCGGCGACCGCCGCGGCACCCTGGAGGTGAGCGTCCTCGCGACGGGCCCGCATGGACCGAGCCCAGTGCTCCAGGTCCCGGTCGAGGTCGGCCAGGCGCTCCCAGAGACCCTCGAGACGACGCTCCCCGAGGTCGAGGCGCTCCCCCACGCGAGCGCCGCGGAGACCCTCGCCTTCGAGCTCCTGAACGCAGACCGGCTCCGTTTCGGCCTCCCCTCGCTCATTGGTGACCCGGCACTCGACGCGGTGGCTCGCGGGCATAGCCGAGACATGCGCGACGGAGGCTGGTTCGGCCACTGGTCGGAGGAGACGGGCACGCCCGGCGACCGCCTGCTGGCGGCTGGTTATCGAGCGGCGGGGCACGCCGAGAACGTGGCGTCGGCTCGCACCATCCGTGGTGCGCAAGAAGGCCTCTTCCACAGCCTCGGGCACCGCCGAAACATCCTCTCACGCGACATGACCCACGTCGGTATTGGCGTGGTCGGCAAGCGTGAGGGCGACGAGACCCAGTGGTATCTGACGCAGATGTACGCACGGCCCACCGAGCTCCTCGACACCGCTCGTGCGCGGGAAGCTCTCGTCGCTCGCCTCAACGAGGAGAGAGGGAGAGTTGGTGCGGCCGCGCTCGCAGACTCGGGCGGGCTCGAACAGTTGGCCCGCTCGGCGGCCCTCACGGCAGCGAGAGGCGGCAACGACGCGATGGCGAAGGAGCTGATGGACGCCGCATCAGGACAGGGCGAGACCCGACGAGGTGGCTACGCCTGGGTCCAGACGTCGGCGGACCTGGAGAGCTTGAAGTTGCCGGAAGCGCTGTTCGAGCCCGGCCTCGCCCGCATCGGCCTCGCCGTCGTTCAACTCCCCGACCACCCGAGCGGCATCGTCGGCGTCGCGATCCTGGCGACGGGGCCGCGCTGACTCTCCTTTGGAGTTCTCATGACCACAGTCAGTAACCCGGTCCGAGTCCTGATGGTCTGCCTCGGTAACATCTGCCGTTCGCCGCTGGCCGAAGGGATCCTGAAGGCCCAAGCCGCGGCGCGCGGCATCCCGATGGAGGTCGACTCGGCCGGGATATCGGACTACCACGAAGGCGACCCGCCGCACCGTGGCTCCATCGACATCGCGCGGGAACGCGGCCTCGCCATCGAAGACCAACGTTCGCGACCCGTACGTCCGGGAGACTTCCGGCACTTCGACTGGCTGATCGCGATGGACACGTCGAACAAGAACGCGCTCGTTCACATGGCGCCGCCGGACTTCGATGTGGGCCGCGTGAAGCTGCTGCTGGACTTCGCCGAGTTCGGGCCACGCGATGTCCCGGATCCTTACTACACGGGCGGCTTCGGCGAGGTCTTCGACCTCATCAGTGCGGGTTGTGCGGGGTTGCTGGATCATCTCGGGGTTGCGCCGGGCGAGTAGCCCTCCTAGCTTTCGACTTCCTGCCCGCGCCCCGCGCGTGCCCCCCACAAGTAGCTGGTGCCCGGCGCTGACTCAGCGAGACGCCGCGCAAAGGAACCGTCGTGTTCAGCCGCGTCCGTACGTTCATCTCGACTCTCCTGCTCGCAATCGCCCTCAGCAGCGCTGCATGGGCGAGCACGGTCTCGTTCGAGACCGAGCACTTCCGCTTCGTCCACTCGCCCGATCGCCCGGCGATGGCCCGAGAGCTCGCGGACCTCGCCGAGCCGACCTACGGCGACGTCACGAGGCAGCTCGGCGTTGCCGGATCCCTCACCCTCCCGAAGATCGAGGTGCGCATCGCCCACACCGACGAGGAGTTCGTTACGGCGATGCCGTCAGGGCGGAACATCGAGTGGGCGGCTGGCGTGGCCTTCCCGCGCCTAGCCATCATCGTGATGCGCATCAGCGGCAACACCCGCTTCGAGGTCGCCGACGTGTTCAAGCACGAGATCTCGCACGTCGTGCTCGGCTGGGCCACAGGCCACGCGGACCTGCCTCACTGGTTCATGGAGGGCGTCGCGGTGCATCAAGCGGGCGAGCGCCTCGCCGAACGATGGCAGAAGACGGCCGTGGCCACGCTGACGGACAGCTTGCCCCCGATGAACACCCTCGTGGACGGATTCCCCGCCGACGGCACCAGCGCCGACTTCGCGTACGCCCAGTCCACCGCGTTTGTTGGCTACTTACTGGGCCGAGCCGGCTGGCCCGCCATACGGACCCTAGTCACCAAGCTCCGCGACGGCGTCGCTTTCGACGACGCCGTTGGCTCGACCTGGGGCGTCCCCATCGCCTCTCTGGAAGCCGACTTCCGACAGCAAGTGGGCACTTCCGCGTCCTGGTTGCCGGTCCTCTTCGGCTCGACGGTGCTGACGGCGCTCGCCGGCCTGACCTTCAGCGTTCTCGCAGTACGAAAGAGGCGCGAGCGAAAGAAGCGTCAGGCAACGATGGGCGACCCACTCGACGATGAATACGCCTGAGAACCGCTGATCACCCCGCTCCGAGGATCTCCTTCGCCCAAAGCGCGCCGCGCGCAATGGCGGCCGCAGACAGAAGCGCCATGGCGACACCGAGCGCCGCACCGAGCGTTGGGAGCTTCGGGTAGAGCCGAACGCGGTGTTCCGGGAGCAACCAAGCGAAGAGTCCACCGGCCACGAAACCGCCGAAGTGAGCGGCGTGGTTGATCGGCAAGATGAAGCCGATGGCGATGCCGCCGACGATCCAGCCGCCATACATGCGTAGGGACTCGCGGTCGCGGACGTGCCACGCGTTCATCATGATGACGCCGAGAAGCCCGAAGACGGACGCCGACGCGCCTGCGGTAATGGTGGCCGGAGCGAGGAAGTGGCTGGCGAGGAAGCCCGACATCCCGGTCAGGACGAAGACCGCGACGGTGAGCCCTGCGCCATACCCGGACTGCACACGAGGGCCGAGCTGGGCCAGCGCGCTACCGTTGAAGCCCAGGTGTAGGATCCCGAAGTGAAGGAAGCTCGGGACCACGAGGCGCCACCACTGCCCATCCACGAAGGGATCGAGACCGGGGATGCTGGTGAGCGCGCCGAGTAAGACTGCCGCTTCGGCGTCGCCACGCAGCAGGTAACTCGTGACCGAGAAGTCGGGCTGCTTTCCCAGTGCAAATAGGGGCGCTGCGAAGAGGAAGACGAGCACGCCGAGGATGGTCGAAGAGACGTTCCACTCTTCAGACGTGCGCGACGCCGCCCCCTTCGAGGGTTTCAACGCCGCCAACGCACGCTGAAACGCGGACTGCGCCGTATTGCAGTGCGGACAGATGGCGTCCTGCTTCGGGACCCAGCCCCCGCACTGATGACACCGGTTGAACCGGCTCACGGCGCGTTCACGACACCACGAAGGAGACCATCTTTCCGGGCACGACCACGACCTTGCGGATGGTCTTGCCCTCGAGGTGCCTCTGAACGTTCGGGTTCCCGAGCGCCATAGCCTCGAGCTCGGCGGAGGTCGCGTTCGGGGCCGCGTCGAAGGACGCCCGCAGCTTGCCGCCGACCTGCACCGCGTAACCGACCACGTTGTCGACCAAAAGCGACTCGTCCCACGTCGGCCAAGGGGCTTTGGCGATGGACGGCGCGTGGCCGAGCCGCTCCCAGAGCTCTTCGCCGAGATGCGGCGCGAAGGGGGCGACGATCTGCGCGAAGGGCTCGGCGAGCTCAAGGGACAACGTCTCTCCGCGGGTCGCCTCGTTGAGGAGCTCCATCATGGACGCGATCGCGGTGTTGAAGCGGAGCTTCTCTATGTCTTCGGTGACCTTCTTTACCGTTCGATGCAGACGCCGGCGGAGACCGTCTTCGGCAGGTGCGTCCACGAGCGGCTTGCCGTAGAGCGCCCACATGCGATCGATGAAGCGTTTGGTGCCACGGAGACCATCCGTCGACCATGGCTTCACCTCCTCGAGCGGACCCATGAACATCTCGTAGAGGCGGAACGCGTCGGCGCCGAAGCGCGTGAGCATGTCGTCGGGGTTGATGACGTTGCCCCGCGACTTGCTCATCTTCACGCCGTCTTCACCGAGGATCATGCCCTGGTGGACGAGCTTCGCGAAGGGCTCCGGCGTCGAGACGTGGCCCTCGTCGTAGAGGACCTTGTGCCAGAAGCGCGCGTAGAGGAGGTGGAGCACCGCGTGTTCGGAGCCGCCGACGTAGAGATCGACGGGCATCCAGTACTTCTCTTTCTCCGCGTCCCACGCCGCCTCGGTGTTGTGCGGGTCGATGTAGCGCAGGTAGTACCAGCACGAGCCGGCCCATTGCGGCATCGTGTTGGTCTCGCGCTGCCACACCTTGCCTGCGTCGTCCGTGCGCTTCAGCCAGGCCTCGCCGGCGCGTGACAGCGGCGGCTCACCCCGGTCGTTCGGTCGGTACTGTTCCACCTCGGGAAGCAGAACGGGGAGCTCGCTCTCCGGGACCGGTTGTACCGTGGACATGTCCTCGTCGAGCCAGACCGGGAAGGGCTCACCCCAGTAGCGCTGACGGCTGAAGAGCCAGTCCCGCAGCTTGAAGTTGACCGTCCCGTGACCAATGCCTCTCTCGACCAGCCACGCGATCATGGCCTCTTTGGCGGCCGGCGTGGCGAGGCCGGTGATGAAGCCCGAGTTGATCGAGACGCCCTCGCCGGTAAAGCCGACATTGTCGCCCTCGGGCGCCTGCACCACCTCGATCACCGGGAGGTCGAAGGTGCGGGCGAACTCGAGATCGCGGGTGTCGTGACCCGGGACCGCCATGATGGCGCCAGTGCCGTAGGTCGCGAGCACATAGTCCGCGATCCAGACGGGGACCTGCGCGC
>CANMLD010000238.1 GCA_947498315.1 Pseudomonadota bacterium
AACTCGGCAAAGGGAGAATATAGCGATGAAGAACATGATGAAGAGCCTCGTGATGGCGTTCGGCGTAGTGGCGTTGGCAGCGGCTTGCGAGCCGGGCGCGGGTTCGGACACCACCACGGACAACACCACGGGGACGGACGGCGTTGACGGCACCACTGTCACCGACGGCGTCGACAGCACCGACGTCGACCCCGTCATCGAGAACAGCGTCATCGAGCTCGAGGACGATCCGAACAACTCGACCCTCAGCCCGTGCGACACCGGCACCATCAAGAGCCCGGGCGCGGACATCGACTCGGCCGAGCTCAACAGTGGCGAGTACCTCACCAGCTGCCAGCTCACGGGCACGACCTCGTGCGAGAGCGACAGCGACTCGGCCTCGCAGGCGGAAGGCACCCCGGACGCCACGGGCAAGGAAGAGACCGGCACCTACACCTCGCTCAACGGCGGCCTCCTTCGCTGCCGCTGGAGCAACGGCAGCGTGGTGACGTCGAGCGACAACATCACGGTCATCGAGATCGGCGGCACCAGCGGCACGAACGTCGAGCAGTACCGCATCCGTCTCTGCGACGCCCTCGCCGGCGGCTGCCAGCGGGAATCGGCCTACGCCTCGGGCGAGGTCTCGTTCTCGGGTTCGGACCTGTTCTGATCGGCTGTTCGCAGCCCTCTGACGGCGGCCCACACGGGAGCTGAGCGTCGGTAGCGCAACCCCCACGGACCTCGTGTTCGTGGGGGTTGTTGCGTTAAGCCGCCCATTGGCGTCACATGTTGGCCTATGGCAATCACGGCTTTGCGAGCACTGGCGGTGGGCGTGGCCTTCGTCTCATGTACGTCCGAGCGTACTACTCGACGGTACCCATCCGACTACGGATCGGTCGCTTGCGACCAAGGAGTGGACGGGCTCGCTCCCTGCGGCGAGCCGGGCCAAGACCAGCAATGGTCCGTCATCGAATTCGAAGACGACCCGAACAACGCGAGCTTCGAGGAATGCGACACCGGCAACATCCAGAGCCCGGGCGCGGACATCGACGCCGCCGAGCTGAACGGCGGCACGTACCTAGCAGGGTGCCAAGTCGCGAATATGACGTCCTGCCAAAGCGACAGCCTCTCGGCCGCCAATGCGGAGGGGGCCCCCGACGCGAGCGGCAGCGAGGAGATCGGCACGTACACCTCGCTGAATGGCGGCCTCCTCCGTTGCATCTGGGACAACGACGCGGCGGTGACCACCAGCGACAGCATCACGGTCATCGAGATCGCAGAGTCGAGCGGCGCGTATATCGACCAGTACCGCATCCGCCTCTGCGACGCGGTTACGGGCCAGTGCAATCGGAACTCGCCCTACGCCTCGGGCGAGGTCTCTCTCTCGGGTTCGGACCTGTTCTGACGGCTCGCCCATGCAACGTCGGCGGACCGCGAGCGGCCAGAAGTTACCGGAATGCCCCAAGCTTTGTTATCCTGGCGGGCAGTCCACGACCGCGCCCATGGGAGGCCCCAACGTGATCCGTAGCACCCTCTTCCTCCTGGCCGCGTGCCTCCTCGGCACGGCGTCCGCCAGCGCTCAGGAGCTGAAGTTCTCGCCGTCGGCCCCCATTCGGGATGGTGAGGTCGTCGAGATCTTCGTCGACGAGAAGGGCGACATCTACCGGGAGCTCCGCTACCACGGCGTCGTCCCGAATCAGCGCGACGACATCGGCCGCGTCACGCGCACCCGTACCAAGAAGGGCAAGCGGGTCTCGCCCGCCGTCACGTGGGTCGGCTTTCAACAGCAACGCTTCGCCTCGCGTGTCTTCGTCCAGACCACCCATCTCACGCACTACACCATAACCAAGCCAGACCCGAGCCGCATCGTCATCCTCATCGACGACGCCAAAGTGCCGGCCCGGCAGACGCGACGCCCGCTCGTCACGAGCCAGTACGCGACGTCGGTCTCTGCGGTGCGAGCCAAGAACGTGAAGGGCGGCGCGCAGGTAACGATTCACCTTTCCCGCCCCGCAGGCTATCTGTACAAGCACGAAGGCCGGTACATCTTCATCGACGTTGAACGATGAGCACCGCGCCCTGCTGAGGTCGCATCGAATGGATGTAAGCCTTGTGCTTACGCCCTTTTCCTCCCGACGGGCCGCCGACGCTCTTGACGAGTGACAGGCCCATCCCCTACCCGCCAGAGCGTGGCGCTGGGCCCAAGGCCCGCGAGAGAGTGAGCATGAGCCGAAAGACCCCAGGTGAGCCGAAGGCGGTTCCCGAGACTCAGAGTACCTCCAAGGTCGCTGAACCGAAGGCCGCACCGCGAAAGACCGCAGCCGCCAAAGCAGGCAGCGCCGCGGCGGGGCCCGAGCCCAAGCCATCCGCCCAGGCCGAACTGATGTTGGAAGCGACGCCTGGACCCAAGGTCGAGGCGAGGCCCGCTGCGAAGAAGGCCGAAACTGGGGCCGGGGCCAAGAAGACCGAGGCTAAGACCGAACCGAAGGTGGAGGACAAGCCTCTACCCATGAAGCTCGAAGCCAAGCCGGCTGCGAAGGCCGACGCCACGCCAGCTGTCAAAGTCGAAGCCAAGGTCGAAGCCACTCCAGCTGTCAAAGTCGAAGCCAAGGTCGAAGCCACTCCAGCTGCCAAAGTCGAAGCCAAGGTCGAAGCCACTCCAGCTGCCAAAGCCGAAGCCAAGGTCGAGGCCAAGGTCGAGGCCACGCCAGCTGCCAAAGCCGAAGCCAAGGTCGAGACCAAACTAGCAACGAAAGCGGCAACTAAGCCCGCACCGAAGGCCGAAGCCGCGCCCGCGCCCAAACCCGAGACCAAGCCCGCACCGAAGGCCGAAGCCGCGCCCGCGCCCAAACCCGAGGCCAAGCCCGCGCCCAAACCCGAGCCCAAGCCCGCACCGAAGGCCGACGCCGCGCCCGCGCCCAAACCCGAAGCCAAGCCCGCGCCCAAGCCCGAGGCCAAACCCGCGCCTAAACTCGAGGCCAAACCCGCGCCCAAGCCCGAGGCCAAGCCCGAAGCCAAGCCCGCGCCGAAGCCCGAAGCCAAGCCCGCGCCGAAACCCGAAGCCAAGGCGCCCGCAGCTGCGCCGCGTTCGGCCGTAGCCGCGCCCGCGCCGGTCGTTACTCCGCCGCGGCGACCAGCCTACGGGGTCATCGACCTTCGACGCGGACAGACGTCGTCAGCGCCGCCGCCCGCTCGCGGTAGCGCCCCCCCTTCTGGAGGCAGGCCCGGACCGCGCCCTGCGCCGCCCGTCGTCGCCCCTCGCGCCGCCCCCGCGCCGATGTCGCCTGCGCCGACTACCAAAGAGTCATCAACGTCGGCTCCACAGAGTCTGGCAGCACCAGCGGTGATCAGGCCCATTGCACCGGCCGCCCCAACGGAACGCACCACGACTCCAGAGGTGCCACCCGCACGACCGACACAACCGGAACCGCGTCGGGTCCTCGAACCGGTCCCGCCTCCGACGGCGCCGTCCATCGAGCGCGCAACGCCGCCGCCACCACCGCTGCCGGTGATGCCGCCGCCAACGGCAAACCCATCTCCGGTAGCGACGACAGACACGTCAGCTGTCGACGCGGGCAACGTGGACGACGACGGTCGAGAGCTGACCGACGAGCCCGGCTCGCGTCGGCGCCGACCCGTATACCGTCCGCAGTGGCTCGCGCCGTCGAACGATCCCGGGGCCTCCCAAGAGTCGCCGTTCGATGCCGCTCCAGCGGTTCGCCTTGAAGCGACGCCCACGCCTACTCCCGCACCAGCCGCCTCGCCGATTGCGGCCGTCAGCACCGCACCTGCTCCCGCGCCGGCGGCCACCCCGGCAGCCCGTACACCCGAAGCGCCGGAACGAGTGCGACCGCGCTATGAGCCGCCGCCACCGCCATCGCGCCAAGCAGCGACGCGAGTGATGGTCTCGGTGGTGGTCGTATCGACGGTCGACCACATGCCCGACGCGGCGTTCATCGATTCGGTGAAGCAGCAGCGCTTCCTTCACGGCGTCGAGCTCGTGGTTGGCCGTGGAGAGCGGTCAGCGTCACTCACGCAGAAGCTCGAACATGCAGGCTACACATCGGTCTACGCCGATGAAGGCAGCTTGGTCGTAAGATCCATGCTCGACCGGACGGTCGAGGCGTGTCGCGGCGAGATCGTCATCCTGGTGGCGCCGGACCTCGTCCCGCAGGGCGACGGCTGGGTAAACGCTTTGGCGGGTCCGCTCCTCGCCGATCCTCGCTCCATCGTGCTCCGCGGGCTCGTGCGACCCGAGCCGGGCCTGTCGCCATACGACGCATACCGCTTCGAGCAAGCGACTATCGATCCCCTCGACTTCATTGCGTTTCGCAAGTCGGTCTGGGAGAAGCACCCCTTCAAGAAGAGCGGCGACCTCGGCATTCGGTGGCTCGAGCGCCTCAAGGATGAAGGCCAGCTCCGGTCGACCGAAGAGGCCGTCGCGACCGGCAAGCTGTCGATCCCGGGCGAGTTCACTACGATCGTGCGAGCCACCTTCTGCAATTTGCCCGAGACGTTGCCCGAAGCGGTAAAGCGTGGGGTGAGAGAGACCTTGGCCGATTGGGACGCCCTACGGCGACGTGGTCTCGAGAGCCCCGCGGCGGTCTACACGACGGCGCTGAAGGTCCGGATGGCGGAGATGGTCGGTCGCACTCGCTGGAAGACCGCGTTCGGACAACCAATCCGTCACATCACACGCCCATGAGCGGAGACGCGTCTGTTGCTGAAAAGCTCACTCAGGGTCTAGAGCACGCCACTACGCCGCCTGTCATTACGCCGCTCTCAGACACGCTCACGCGTATCGACGACGGAGACCGCACCATCTGGCTCGTCGGCACAGCCCACGTCTCCGAAGCCAGCGTAAACGAGGTGAAGTCGCTCATCGCCGAGCTCGCACCCGACACCGTGTGCGTGGAGCTCTGCGAACCACGTTACAAGGCGCTGACCGATGAGTCTCGGTGGAAGAAGCTCGACATCTTCCAGGTCATCAAGGAGGGCAAGACCCTGTTCCTTATGGCCAACATCGCCATGGGCGCCTACCAGCGCCGCCTCGGAGCCGAGCTCGGCGTGAAGCCGGGCGCGGAGCTCCTCGCCGCGGCTCAGGCCGCCGAAGCGGCGGGAGCGCGGGTCGAGCTCGTCGACCGAAGCATCCACGTCACGCTCAAGCGCACGTGGGCGAGCCTCGGGTTCTGGAAGAAGTCGGCGCTCATCGGCGCCATGATCGAAGCGCTCTTCCCCGGTAAATCGGAGGAGACCGTCGACATCGAGAAGTTGAAGGAGCGCGCGCAACTATCCGAGATGATGAAGGATTTCGCCAAGGCGCTCCCCGAAGTACATAAACCGCTCATCGACGAGCGCGATCAGTACCTGATGAGCAGCATCACCGACGCCCCGGGGAAGCGCATCCTGGCCGTGGTCGGAGCCGGGCACGTGCAAGGCATGGTTGGCTACTACGGCAAAGCGGTGGACCGGAAAGCCCTCGACGTCATTCCACCGCCCTCGCCATGGCTCAAAGTCTTCGAGTGGGGCTTCATCATTGCGGTCCTCGCCGCGTTCGTGGTCGGCTATTTCAATCAGGGCGCCGGCTCCCTCGAGGAGATGGTGAAAGCCTGGATCTTACCAACCGCCCTCGGCTGCGCCGTCTTCACGATGATCGGCCTCGCTCACCCCCTCACCGTGATCGTCGCCGCGCTCTCGGCCCCTCTGACGACTCTGAATCCGCTCATCGTCGCCGGCATGCCGGTCGGACTCTCGGAGGCGTGGCTTCGTCGCCCAACGGTCGCCGACTGCGAAGCCATCAACGAAGACGTTCAGAGTCTGCGCGGCATCTATAAGAACCGCTTCACGCGGGTCCTGCTCGTCGCCCTCCTGTCGACCTTCGGGGCTGCCATCGGCGCCTGGACCGGCATAGGCTGGGTGTGGAGCCTAGCCGGTCAGTAGGTCTAGCTACAGATCGGCGTACTTGACCGAGCAACCCCACGCCTTGGTGTCGGGAGTCGCCACGGGGCGACCCGCGAGCAGATCTTCGAGCGCCTTCTCGACGTAGTTCACGATGGTCTCGCCAGGATCCGGCTCGCCGCCTTCTGACGAGTCGAGAGCGCCTCGGTAGGCGAGGACGCCAGTCGCGTCGATGATGAAGAGGTGCGGCGTCTTCAGGGCGCCGTACGCGCGTCCGACCGAACCGTCGGCGTCGAAGAGGATCGGGTAGCTGAGCTTCCAGTTGTCACGAGCCGTCTTGTTCGCTTCCTCGCCGTGGCCTTCTTTGCCAGCGGCGTTGGAGTTGATAGCGACCCAGACGATGTTCTTGTCTTTGTACTTGTCAGCGAGCCCCGCGAGGCCGCCCTTCTCATGAGCCGCCTTGACGAACGGGCAGCCGGGGCTGAACCACTCGACGACGACGATCTTGCCCTTGGCCGCAGCGAGCGAGAACGACGCGCCGTCGAGGCCGGTCAGAGTGAAGTCCGGCGCGGGCTTGCCGAGCTCGGCGGCCGCCGGCGCCGCAGCCACCGCGCCCGCCTGCCCCATTGCCGCCTGGGCCTGGGCTTGCGCCGCCTGTATCGCCGCCTGAGCTTGGGCCTGAGCTGCCGCGAGCGCCGCTTGGGCGTCGGCTGGCAGCGCTTGATTTGCAGCACCCGCTGCCGCGACCGCCTGTTGGGCCTGAGCGAGGCCCGCCTGCATAGCCGCTGCACCAGCGGCTTGAGCCGCCTGAGCGGCTGCTAGCGCCGCCTGTGGGTTGGCCGCTGCCGCGGCAGCCATCGCCTGAGCTGCTGCGAGGGCCGCCTGAGCTTCCGCCCCGCCCGCTGCAGCCGCCGCTTGACCGGCCGCGGCTGCCGCTTGAGCAGCCGCCAGCGCCGCCGCCGGATCCGCCGTTCCAGCAGCACCCGCCGCCGCCTGAGCCGCCTGCAGAGCCGCTGCCTGAGCCGCGGCTAGCGCGGCTGCCG
>CANMLD010000239.1 GCA_947498315.1 Pseudomonadota bacterium
AGTGCGGCGAGGAGTGGATTGACGACGCGGTGGCCGCCGATTTGGCGGAGCGGGCGGCCGATGCTCGCCGCCGTGGTGCGCAGGTTGAGGTCGTCTCGATGGCGTGAGTGGGTACAAGCAGGGGACAACGCCCGTAACCCATTGGAATCTCGAGTCCCTCAAACATCGGTTCAATGTCTGACGATGGACAGGGGCACCTGGCCTCCTAACCGTCTTGGTTAGGGCGAAGTCGCCTTTGGCGACCCTCGAAGGCCAACTCGCTAAGGCAGCGCGGCGCACCGGAGCACCTCTCGCTGAGCCCGGGGCGCAGCATCGCTCAACGTCGGAGCTGCTGCTGCACACGGTCCAAGAGCCGTGCCCGGAAGGGTCCACCGCGCCCATTCGCATTACTAAGTAGTCCCACTCAGTCCCAATTTCGGACAAGCCATCCGAAATTGGGACAACACGTGGGACGGTCAGCGCCGGGCGATCCAGTCCCGGATGCGATCGATGCAATGGCACGACTCCTGCCATGTGAGGGTTCGAGCAGAGCGACGTGCTCCGCCTCGAACCCGAACCGGCATTGCCGCGGAGTAGCCATCATGATCCACACGACATCTGACCATGCGGCCCAATCGAACGGCTTTGAGGGTCCCTATGGCGCGGCAAGGGAGCCGGCAGCCTCGGACACGACCACGACTGGAGCTGAGCATTCCGTGGCCCCGTCACTGCAGTTGCGGTCAGACGCCGATGCCCTGCGCGAGATCACTCGGCTCATCTTCAGCGTCGGGTTTCGGCTGGGCGAGGTGAACCGGCGTTGGCCCGCTTTTGAAGCTGCCTTCCAGGGCTTCGAACCGGCTGTCGTGGCGGCCTTCGATCCCAGCTCCCTGTCGCTCCTTCACGCCAACCCGGGGCTGATCCGTAACCGCAGCAAGCTCTCAGCGACCCTGTCGAACGCCCGCACCCTGGTTCGGTTGGCCGAGGTCTACGGGAGCTTCTCGGCGATCCTCGACGCGCTCTCGGCCGAAGTCTTTGAACGCCGCACGGAGTTCATTCAGTCGACCTTTACCCATGTGGGCCCTATTACCTCGTACGCGTTCTTGCGACTCGCCGGCCTCGCCGACGAGTCGGACCATCCGCATCGTCAGTAGTGTGGAGGCGACCACGGGAAGCGGCCACGGGAGGCGGCCACGGGAGAAGACCACGGGAGCTAGCGTGCCGACGAACGGAGTTACAGGCTCGAAGCCTTGGTCGACGAAAGGGCGTCGTCGCGGCCCCTTGGGCCGTGGTAGAGGATCGCGGTCGTCGGTTCGCCACGACACGGGAGCAGCGAGATGGAGTACGGAAAGGACTTCGACGTCATCGTCGTGGGTGGCGGTCATGCTGGAGCCGAAGCAGCCAGTGCTGCCGCTCGGCTCGGCGCACGCACCCTGCTCCTGACGATGGCCATCGACCGCCTAGGCGCGATGAGCTGTAACCCCGCCATCGGGGGCGTCGGAAAGGGCCATCTCGTTCGCGAGATTGACGCCATGGGTGGCCTGATGGGCCGCGCCGCAGATGCGACAGGCATTCAGTTTCGACGACTGAACGCTTCGAAGGGCCCAGCGGTGCAGGCGCGTCGTTGCCAATCAGACAAGGCGCGCTACGCCACCTGGGTTCGATTCGCGCTCGAGGACACGCCGAATCTCCTGGTCAAACAGGACACCGTCGATGAGCTCCTCATCAGCGAGGGCCGGGTCGTCGGAGTCGAGTCCGGTCTGGGGATCCGCTACCGGGCCCGCACCGTGGTCCTGACAACGGGCACCTTCCTCGACGGGCTGCTCCACTACGGCGAGAAGACCCAGAGCGGTGGGCGTGCAGGTGATTCGGCCGCCCGTGGTCTTGGCGCTACCTTCGCGCGGCTCGGAATCGAGACCGGCCGGCTCAAGACCGGCACCGTCCCCCGACTAGACGGGCGCAGCCTCGATCTGGCGAGCCTCGAGCTTCAGTACGGCGACGATCCGCCGCTCGGCTTCAGCTTCACGGGCCCCGGCCCAGTCCTCCCTCAGCGCGTCTGCTGGATGACCGCCACCACCGCCGCGACCCACGCCGTCATCCAGCAGAACCTGCACCGCAGCCCCATGTACAGTGGTCAGATCGCAAGCCGCGGTCCCCGTTATTGCCCGAGCATCGAAGACAAGGTCGTCCGCTTCGCCGAGCGGGAGAGCCACCGCATCTTCCTCGAACCGGAAGGGCTCGACACGCACGAGATCTACCCCAACGGCATCTCCACGAGCCTCCCTCTCGATGTTCAGATAGCCCTCGTTCGCACGATCCCGGGCTGCGAACGCGCCGAGATCACGCGCCCGGGCTACGCCGTCGAGTACACCTTCGTCGACCCCCGTCAGTTGAACCGCACGCTTGGCGTCAAAGCGCTCCCCGGGCTCTTTCTCGCCGGACAGATCAACGGGACCACCGGCTATGAAGAAGCCGCAGCGCAGGGCCTCGTCGCGGGCACCAACGCCGCGCTGTGGGCACGCTCCGAGCATGGACACAAGCCCTTCTGGGAACCAGAACGCTCTCAGTGCTACATGGGCGTCATGATTGATGATCTGGTGACTCGCGGGGTCACCGAACCCTACCGCATGTTCACCAGCCGAGCCGAGTACCGGCTCATTCTCCGTGAAGACAACGCCGACGAGCGGCTCACTGGGCTGGCTCATCGTCTAGGACTCGTCGACGACGCCCGATTGGGCGTCATGACGCACCGCTGGGCGACCATCGCCGACCTCGAAAGCCGAATGCAGAACCTGCGGGTCGGGCCCAGTGACCGAGGCCTCCTCGAGACGATGGGTGAAGAAGTGCCGGAGCGAGCCGTCACGGGCCTCGAGTTCATGCGCCGTCAAGGCACGACCACAGCGCTGCTACGCGGCCTCTTCGAAGCCGCTCTCACGGACGTCAGCGATGATGCGATCGAACAGGCCATGACCCGAGCGCGCTACGACGGATACATCAAGCGTGCCGAGACCCAGCTCGAGCGTTATCGAGCGCTAGAAGACCACCTCATCCCCCTCGACTTCGACTTCCGCGCGATCACCGCGCTCGGATTCGAAGTAAGGGAGAAGCTCGAACGGGCCCGACCGCGCACGATCGGCCAGGCCAGCCGAGTCGAAGGCGTTACGCCAGCGGCCATCGGCCTCCTTCTTGTCCATGTCGAGCGTGCCATCACGGCCGAGGAGCACGCAGCCTGATCTCGACCGCTCAGCGTCGTTTCGGGGGGTCGCTCGTGGCGTGGTTCGCTGTGATTGTGGCGTCCTGCTCGCTGGAGTCTGGCGACGAGTCGACACCACCCGTGGCCCTTACCGATGTCGTCTTCGTCGACGCCGTCGCGCTCGATACACGCTCGACCGACGTGCCGCCAGACGGGGGAGGCATCCCGGAGGTAACCGTTGCCACGGACCTTGGCGTGGACTCAACGCTCCCCGATCTCCCACCCGTCGTGACACCGGTGAAGCCCGATGCAGGGCAGGCAGGGGTGTGCCTCGTGCGCGAGGTGCTTACGTGTGGCGAGTCCGCGGTCGGCACCCTGTCGGGCCCACCGAGCCCGATCGACCACGGCTGCTCTCTCATCGAAGGGTCCCTCGAGAGCGCCTCTCACGGCTACGCGGTCTGGTCTGCCACTGCGGCCCGCGTCACGCTCCGATTGACGGCCGACACGACGGCACATCGCTCCCTCTTCGTGCGCACGCTGGCAGCCCTCGAAGGCGCCTGCGACCCGAGCCGCTGCGACGCGTGGTCACCGGAGACGGTCTTGCCCTTATCGGCCGAGGAGCTCCGCTATTTGTCGTTGAGCTCCTTGCTCGGCGAAGACGGCGACTACGCCCTGACTGTCGAGTGCTGCACGCCGAGTTGCGTCGCGAGAGCGTGCGGCAGCGATGGCTGTGGCGGCTCGTGCGGCACCTGCAACAGCGGGACGCGCTGCGAAGACGTCGACGGCGGCGCGACGTGCGCCCCATGCACCGATTGCACCTGCACGCCCAACTGCCCGCCGGGGGCGTGCGGCGACGACGGCTGCGGCGGCTCGTGCGGCGGGTGCCCGACGTTGCAGGTCTGTGCTTCGTCGTCGTGTAGGACGCCGGCGGCGCTGCAGAACGATGGATGCAGCACAGCGCTCGACATCAGCGCGTTGCCCTTCGAATACGTGGGCACCACGGACTCAGCAAACGATGATCTGAGCCCGAACGGCCCCCTCGAAGCCGCGATCGTTCCGCTCCCGGGATGCCTTCGTACGGAAGCCGGCGGACGAGACGCCGTGTTCCGCTACACGGCCAGCGCAGCCGCGGTCGCGGTGGCCGAGCTCCACGCCGGCACTGGTTGCGCTGGCGTCTCGGGTCCCGGCTGTGGGCCTGGGCTCTTGCTCGCCACGCGGGCATGCCCTTTCGACGAATGCGACGCCGCAACCGACGTCCACACCGGCGGGCCGCGGCTTCGTGTGCCCCTCACCACAGGACAGACCATCTACTTCGTCGTTGAAGGCTACGACGCTGAGGAGCGTGGTCCTTATCGCCTTCGGGTCACCAGCGAGCCTTCCCTTTAGGAGAATCCCCTTGAGAATCGAAGAGATCATGGCTCGCCTTCGCGCTCCAGATGGGTGTGCTTGGGACCGCGAGCAGACGCCCGAGTCGCTGCGAAAGTACGTGCTCGAAGAGGCCTATGAGGTCTGCGACGCCATCGAGAGCGGCGATCCAGAGGCGATACGAGAGGAGCTCGGCGACTTGCTCCTGCAGGTGGTCTTTCAGTCGCAGATCGCCAAAGAACGCGGCTGGTTCGACCTCGCCGCAGTCGACCAAGCGATCAGCGACAAGATGACCCACCGTCATCCTCACGTCTTTGGCAACGAGCAAGAGCGCGCGATGTCGGCAGATGAAGTGGCGCGGCAGTGGGAGGAACGAAAGGCCATCGAGAAAGGGCCACGTGGGCTCTTCGACGGGATCCCGAAGGCCATGCCGGCGCTCTCCCGCGCCTCGACAGCCATCTCTCGGGCCGCCTCGGCACGGCGCGCCACCCCGGGTGGTCCCGATGCTCTAACCGACGCGCTAGGCCACCTTGCCCTGCTCGGCCCGGTGCCTGCGCCAGAGACAGCTCGGGCGGACCGCTCTGACTCTCCCGAAGCGGTTCACTTCGGACAAGCGTTGCTTTCGCTGGTCGAAGCGGCCCGTCAACGCGGGATTGAGCCGAACGCGTCGCTCAGCCGCGCCCTCTCGAACTGGATGAAGTCGGTGGAGTAGGCCGCCTATTTAGGTGCGTCGAAGACATAGGTGCGAAGGCAAGGCCCTTCATCACACGGTCCGAGAGACCGGCCTAGAAGCAGTAGCGTGTCTACGTCGTGCACGCCGGCGAGCGGTGCGAGTAGGTCGAGATCGCGGCTACGTGGTTGTTCGAGCGCGATGCGCCCGTCACGCTCTACTCGTAGATCGAGTCGTTCCCCCTCTTTTCGCCGACGTCGACCCTCGCCAATGGCGATGGGGATCCCGATGCACACGCCTCCTAAACCCGCACCCCGGTCGACGCAGACCCGAGCTGTGCGCTCGAAAGACTGCCCGTCGTCGCGTTCGGAGATCAGCACGATCTCGGGTTCGGGGCCGAGTGCCCTGTCGGACACGTCAAACTCGACGACTCGACTACGCCCGCGCGGTGTGGCTTCGAAGAGCAAGCCGAGATGAACCCAGCCAAGCTCGCGAACCGCGAGCGCCAGGTGAGTTGCATCCGTCTGACCACTGCCGTCTGTGACACGGATGAGCGCGACTTCATGGAAGGTTCGGCTGCCATCGACGATCCGACGCTCATATCGACAGGTCCAGACCGCCGTCTCGGAGGCGTCTTCTTCGGAGCGGTCGGGATCGAGCCCAAACACCGATGATGACGTCGGAGCCCAGGTGAGGTTCACGCAGAGCTGGTGCAAGGAGGCGTCCGACGGCGACGCGCTCACCGCCAGGACGACCAACGGGAGCGTCCACCCAATCATCAGCGGGGAGCCTTGTCCGATCCGCTCGACCAGAAGAGCCGATGACGATGTTCGCTGCAAGGCAGGCCGGCGCGGATGCGGTCCTGGTGCGCGTAGTCGATCTCGGCCACGGCCACCCCGACACCATCGCGGGCTTGAGCGACAACGATGCCCCACGGATCGATGATGAGCGACTTACCGTAGCTCTCACGTACGCCGCCGTGTTTGCCTGCCTGGCCCGGCGCGATGACCCACGCCTGATTCTCGATGGCGCGCGCTCGAAGCAGCGGGATCCAGTGATCTTTTCCAGTTTGGAGCGTGAACGCGGCTGGGACGAGGAGGATGCGCGCGCCAGCGCTGGTGAGCCGTCTATAGAGCTCGGGGAAGCGAAGGTCGTAGCAGATCGACAGACCGACTTTGCCGAGGCGCGTGTCCACCACGACGGCTTCGTCACCGGGTGTGACCGTGTCCGACTCCTTGAGCGACACGGTGCCTGGGATGTCGATGTCGAACAGGTGCAGCTTGCGGTATCGAGCCAGCACCTCGCCGGTGGACCCGATGTAGACCGACGTGTTGTAGCTCTTCGATGGGACCGGGCTCGGCTCTGGAACGGAGCCTAGGACGAGGTCGATCTCGAGCGTGCGCGCCAGCTCGCTGAAGCGCGTCATGACCGGGTGATCCGGCCCAAACTGAGGCTGCGGCGTCGCTGGGTTGATGCGAAGGAACGCCACGTTCTCTGGCACCACGACGAGCGTCGCGCCGTAGCGTGCCGCTTTGGTGACCTGGTGAACGGCGCTCTCGACGTTCTCGTCGATGTTCTCGGTGGAGCATAGCTGGACGGCGGCGGCGAGGAATGGCTGGGTCATGGCGGAAGACGTTAACACGCCAAGGCTCGCCGCCCCAGCCCCAAAATCGTCGGCA
>CANMLD010000240.1 GCA_947498315.1 Pseudomonadota bacterium
CCCCGGACGACGTGAACCTTCTTGCAGCAGCCGCTCGCGGGATCGTGTCCGTCGTGGTCCCCACGGCGCGCGTGCGCCAGCTCGGGCTCTCGCCGCAGGAAGAGCGAATCGTCGCGGGCCCATCGGCACCCTCGAGCTTTCAGGTCGCCTCTGTCGAGGCCCGGCACGGCGTCTCCACCGGCATCAGCGTCGCCGACCGCGCTCTGACGGTGCGGGTCATCGCCGATCCTGCGATGGGAGCCGACGCCCTCGTATGCCCCGGCCATGTCTTCATCCACGCTGTTCAGCCGGGGGGAGTGCTCGAGAAGCGCGGCCTCGTCGAGGCGGTCTTCGATCTCGCACGCGTCTCGGGCTCCCCGTCCTCTGCAGCGGCGTTCTCGCGAGTGCTGAACGACGACGGCGACGAAGCGAACACCTCAGAGCTCGAGGCGCTCGGCGCACGGCTCGACGCACCGGTGGTGTCGGTCACCGAGCTCGTTCGCTATCGCACGATGCGGGAGACGCTCGTGAACTGCACCGACCGGGCGAGCCTCCCGACTCGGTGGGGCCACTTTGACGTCTCGGTCTGGGAGGAGACGATGACGTCGAACTCTCACCTCCTGTTCTCGCTCGGAGGACCCGCCGCCGATCCCAGCGTGCCGCTCGTGCGCGTCCACTCGCAGTGCCTGACCGGCGATGCCTTCCACAGCCACCGCTGTGACTGCGGCTACCAGCTCGATTGGGCGATGCGCACGATCGCCGAGGCCGGCAAAGGTGCGCTGCTCTACCTGCGCCAAGAGGGCCGCGGTATCGGCCTCGCCGCCAAGCTTCAGGCTTACGCGCTCCAAGACCTGGGACGCGACACGGTCGAGGCCAACCTCGAGCTGGGCTACGGCGACGACGAACGTGATTACGGTGTCGGGTCACGGATCCTGCTCGAGGCCGGCTACCACCGAGTCATCCTCATGACCAACAACCCTCGAAAAGTGCAGGGGATCTCGACCTTCGGCGTCGAGGTCGTCGAGCGCCGCCCGGCTGAGATCCCGCCGCTTGCCGAGAACTACCGCTACCTAAAGAGCAAGAAGGAGAAGCTCGGGCACCTGCTCGACGGGGTTTGACGACGTTCACATCACGCGTCGGCGTCATCGGCCATCACGAGTGCCCTGGCGAACGCGTGGCCGACCACGCTCCAAGCCCAGACGCTCGTGAACAGGAAGCCGACGCCGAGTGCGAGGAGCCCGAGGAGCGACAAGCTCACGGCGGCCATGGCGATCGACCACGCCTTTAGGTAGGCCCTGCCACCTTGAACCGCGCGCCGGAACGCCCGATCCGGTCGGTAGAGGTATGAGAGGTCATCGAAGGCCGCGTTGTAGGTCATGCCGCCGGGCAGGGCGAAGATCGCCAGGACGAAGAGCGCGCCTCCCAGTGTCAGAAGCGCCACGTCGCGCTCCATCACCCAGCCGGCACCCATACACACAGCGCTCGGCGATAGGTAGACGCTGATGGCCGCGAAGGCCCGTAGCCCTCGCACGAAGGTCGCGCCGAGCGGGTCGAAACCGCGGAAGTAGGGCACCTCGCCGCGATGCAGGCGCGCGACCACGTTCAGACGGTGGCCGAGGTTCAGGATCCAGCCGGGTACGGTCAGCAGGAGCCAGAGTCCACCGACCACGACGTCGCGCCGCGCTTCCGGCGTCGCGAGCGGGAAGCGAAAGCTCTCCGCGAAGGTCGGTGACGGTTTTCGTGGCGGCACGCGACGCCGAGGAGAGCACGGGCCAGCCCACGCCGCAATGTCCACGCGATCTCGCGCTTCACCGCGGAGAGGACTATCCTCCCGCCGCCCGGCGGACGGGCAGGAGAGGGCGTACCCATGGGACAAGGCTGTTTTGCGGATCTGAAGGCACGCGGGCTCGTGGATGCGACGACCGGACCCGAGGTCGAGACGCTCCTCGACGGGGACACCGGGATCTCCGCGTATAGCGGCTTCGACCCGACTGCCGACTCCCTCCACATCGGGCACCTCGTCCCGCTCTTGGCGCTGCGCCGGCTTCAGATGAGCGGGCACACGCCCATCGCGCTCGCGGGTGGGGCGACCGGGCTCATCGGCGACCCGTCGGGCAAGTCGGCCGAACGCAACCTGCTCACGTCGGAGGTGCTCTCCCACAACGTCTCGTGCATCAAGAAGCAGCTCAGTCTACTGCTCGACTTCGAAGCGACGCGTAACCCCGCGAAGCTGGTCGACAATCATGACTGGATCGGCAAGTTCACGCTGCTCGACTTTCTTCGCGACGTCGGCAAGCACTTCACGGTCAACTACATGACCGCCAAGGACTCCGTGAAGGGGCGCCTCGACCGAGACTCGGGCATCAGCTTCACAGAGTTCAGCTACATGCTGCTTCAGGCCGTGGACTTCCAACACCTCTTCCGCCACCACGACTGCGTTCTGCAGATCGGTGGCAGCGATCAGTGGGGCAACATCACGGCTGGCATCGAGCTCATACGCCGCACTCATGGCCATGCGGGCGGGGAGCGACCCCAGCACCCCCGTCCCGGGCTCGGCGGTCACGCTTACGGCATGACGATGCCGCTCATCACGACGGCCTCGGGCCAGAAGTTCGGCAAGACGGAGGCCGGCGCGGTCTGGCTGTCGCCCGAGCGCACTAGCCCCTACCTCTTCCATCAGTACTTCGTTCGTGCCGACGACCGCGACGCCGGCCGCTATCTGCGCCTCTTCACCTTCGTGCCTTTGGACGAGATCGCGGCACTCGAAGCAGAGCTGGCCGAGAGCCCCGACAAACGCTCGGCACAGAAGCGGCTCGCCAGAGAGGTCACGACGCTCATCCACGGCGAAGACGCCGTGCGCTCGGCCATCGCGGGCGCGGAGCTGCTCTACGGCGGCAGCCCGAGCTCGCTGACAGAGGCCGATCTGCTCGCCGTCGCCAGCGAGGTGCCGCGTACCGAGCTCTCGGAGTCCTACGGCGAGCAGCGCGACGTCATCGAGCTCTTCGCGAGCTCGCTCTGCGGGTCGAAGGGCGAGGCACGGCGCTTGCTGCAGCAGGGCGGGATGTACGTGAACAATGAGCGCATCACCGACGGCGCGGCCCCCATCGGCGCGGGCCGCCTCCTCTTTGGGCGCTATCTCCTCCTCCGCAGCGGCAAGAAGTCCTATCACCTCGTGGTGTTCGGCGCCCCGGCCGACGGCTGACGCCGGTCCCTTCGGCATGATCGCGCAACCCCGCATTTTTTTCGACGACCACGCAACCTGTCCCGAAAGGGCTAGCGTGGGTGCGGAGCGTCTCAGCCCGCTCGCTTGGTGCCGGCTCACATCGAGCCTCGAGGCACTCGGCAGCGATTATTACGAGGCGTGCCGTGTCCGCTGATCCCTTACGCGAAGACGCGGCCCTTCGGCTCGCCTTCCGCGACGGGCAACGTTGGGCGCTCTCGGAGGTGTATCGCGTGTATTTCCCCGTTGCCGTCAACGTTGCCACCCGTGGGTTTGGCAACTTCAGGGGCTTCTGGAACCCAGCGGATCGGGACGACGCGGTACAGACCATCTTCGCTGCGGCCTTTGAGGAGAAGTGCCGCCTCAGCTACAACGGCATCGACGGCTACCCAGCCTTCCTTCGCGGCATCGGCCACAACGTCATTCGCCGCATGCTCGAACGCGACACGCGCTTCAGACGCACGGACGGGCAGCCCGAGCTCGAGTTTGCCGCTCCTGACAGCGCCGAAGAGGTGCTGGCCGATGCGCAGCTCTGTCGCCTCGCCGCCGAGTTCCGGGGTACGGTCAAAGACCCACCTGAGCCGGAGATCCTCGACCGCTACTTCGTGCAAGCCCAGGCCGAAGAAGGGATCGCTGTCGATCTGGGCCTCACTCGTTACCGTGTCCGCAAGGTCATCGCCCTCCTCGACAAGCGCATGCGGCGCTTCATGAAAGCCCATGGCCTGGAGTAAGCCCGAGATGGAGGGGATGATGTCGCGATACTTGCGCCCAGGCGCCCGGTGGTCGGCGGCCGATGATCGAGCCATGCGCGACCTCTACCGTCGCGACCAGGACGCTCGAGCGTATTACGACCGCGCCGTCGTGAGGCACCGCCTCTTCACCGGCGGCAGCGCCGACATGCCGTCGGGCCTCGAGCGCGCTCGGATGGAAGCGGCGCTTCTCGACTCCGTGATCCCGATCCCGTCACCGGGCCTCATGGGGACTCTGAAGGAGGCAACTCGTTCATGGCGCACCTGGGCGGCCAGCCTCGGCGTGCTCGGCGCCGCGGCCGCGGCAGTGCTGATCTCGCAGCGAAACGTCGCGGTCATCCCCGTGCACGGCGATGACTATATCGGCGCCCGCAGTGTCGCGCACGACCCCGTCACCGTCGGCATTGGGCTCTCCGGCGTCACTGAATCGAGCCGGGAATACGAAGTCATCGCTGGCGACGGTATCTACGCCGAGGACTTCCTGCGCATCACGACGACGCGCGACGTCGAATCCCACGGCTACGTCGCCGTGGTCGGGCTTCAAAACGGGCGCGACCTCGTCTGGTACTGCCCAGACCCAGCGGCTGGCGAGACGGCGTCGCAACTTGTCGCGCGCGAGCGCTCGGTGCCTCTCGGCGGGAAGGAGGAGCCCGTCGAGTTTCAGGTGTCGTCGTCGCACGTGCCGGGTCGGCTCGTCGTCGCTGCGATCTTCACGAGCGCCCCCGTCTCAGCGAGTGAGCTCGGGCGCGCCCTCAGCGGTATGCAGCTCGCGAGCGATGCAGCGACGGACTCGATCCTCCCTGCGCTGAGCCAAGTCGCGGAGGACGCTATCGTGCGACTCGTGGAGGTAGACGTCCTGCCGGGGTCGCGCGCCAATGCGCACTGACCTGAAGTGTTGTTGGTTGATGTGGCTGTGCCTCCTCACGTCAACAGCCTCGGCAGCCGAGCCCGATAACTGGGCCCGCTTCGCCATCGTCATCGGCTACAACGCCTCAGACGACACCGCCCTCGCACCGCTTCGTTATGCCGACGACGACGCCGTCAAGCACGCACAGCTCCTGGGACTGACGACGGAGAGAACCGAGCTTCTGACCGATCTCGATGCCGACTCACAACGTGCTTTCGATGGCGTCCGCTATGTGGCTCCGACTCGCGCCAACGTACTGAGAGCGTTGGCCTCGATGCGCACCGACATGGCCAAAGCACGGGCTCGCGGCGCATCGCCGGTACTCTTCTTCGTCTACAGTGGCCACGGCAACTACGATCAGGAGGGGAGGGGCTACGTCCACCTCCGCGACGGTCGCTTCACGACTCGCGACCTCTATTACGAGGTGCTCGGGCCCACCGAGAGTCCCGAGCCCTATCACGTCGTCTTGGTCATCGACGCCTGCAACGCGGCGTTGCTCGTGAACAGCCGTGGCGGCCCGGTGCGCCGGCGGGCGGCGGAGACCAGCCTGAAGCTGGAGTCGTATCCGAGAGTGGGCGTCATCTTGAGCTCGTCGGGCGCGTTCGAGGTCCACGAGTGGGGCCGCCTCCTGTCCGGCATCTTCAGCCATGAGGTCCGGTCGGCGCTCATGGGCGCGGGCGATCTCGATGACGACGGTGAGGTGTCCTTTCCCGAGCTCTCGGCGTTCGTCGCGGCGGCCAACTCGAAGATCAAGAACGAGACTTTCCGTATACGGCCCTACATACGGCCGCCGCTTTCGGCGCCCAATATGCCCATCCTGAGCTTTGCCACGGCGCGCTTCCCCGCACGCGTCCGCGTCGACAGTCGGCTCGCCGGGCGAGCGCACCTCCTGAGCACGGAGCTGCTGCGCTTCGCCGACTTTCACAGAGCGGCCGACACGGGCTTCTGGCTCGGCCTGCCCAGCACCGAAGGCTTCACCATCGTGGCGGGTGACCGCGAGTACGTCATCCCACAGGGTGCTCGCGGTGACTTGACCGTCGCGTCGCTCTCCGTGCGCCCCCGCAGCACGATGGCCGGGCGCAGCACCGACCAGTACTTCGAAGAGCGTCTCTTCGCCGAGCCGCTCTCCCGCGAGTCGGGCTCGTCGTGGCTCGAAGGGGAATACGAAACGAGCCTCCTCGTCGAACGCAACGACCGCGTGCCCTGGTACGACAACGGCGGCGCGTGGGCGCTCTCGGCGGGTGGGGTGGGGCTCCTTGGGGCGGCGATTGGGCTTCATTTGACCGGTCGGCTGGACATCGACGATTACGAGAGCTGCCGCAGTTGCTTCACTTCCGCCGAGGCGAAGACTCATCTCGACCAGGCTGACAAGATGTTGAATGGCGCCTATGCGGCCTACTCCATCGGCGGCGCCGCCCTCCTCGGCGGCATCTTGTGGTTCGTCCTCGACGAGCGCTTCGAAAACAGCACCTATCGCCCTCCGCTACAGCTCGACATCAGCCCCACATCGATACAGCTCCACGGGACCTTCTGACGACGACTCGATGAGTGAGTGGAGTGGGCTGAATCGGACGCCTTGCTGGCCAACGTGAGCCGAGTGCACTGGCCGTAGGATCCAAGGCTCTCGAGGACCATTTCAAGGTCGCAGCCCGATGACGTTGGCGGGTCGATTAGGCTATGATTGCGGCCTTGACTGGCCGCGCCGACCGCATCGTTTCACACCGTCTCACAGCCCCCTTCAGGCAGTCAGCCCATGAGCCACGCTTCGCTCGTCCCCTCCCTCACCGGCGCCCGACCACGGCTTGCCGACGGCATCGTGGCTCGATACGGTGATGTCCTCGCCCCGGTCGCACTACAGGCTCTCGACGTGCTCGCGGGTCTCAGTGGGTCGGACAAAACTCCGATTGGCGTCCGTCGGCAATTTTCGAGCATCGAGTTGCTCTCGCTCCTCGACGGGCGATGCAGCCCGCCTTCGTCACTCGAGTACGCGCCTAGCGGCGCCCAGTCGAAGCA
>CANMLD010000241.1 GCA_947498315.1 Pseudomonadota bacterium
GGCTGGGAAAGGACGTGTCCCCATTGTCGCAGGTCGGACGCGGCGAAGCCCCGACCCCGAGAGAATGCGAGCGCCGACTGCCCGCTGGTCTTCCACGCCTGAACACGCTGCTTCCATATGGTCGATTCGCTCATGCCCCGACGGTGACAAATGGCTCAAGAGGCGTCCTCCCGGCTTCGTGCAGCGGATACCGAGATGGATGCGATGGCGGGCGACCAGTGGGACCACACGGTGGTCGATGTCGAAAGTCGCTTCGTCGTCTCAGTGGACGTCGGGAAGCGAACCTCCGATGTAACCGTGACCTTCAGGACATGGTGAAGGAGGGCAGCTTCCGCCAGGACCTCTACTTCCGGCTCAACGTCGTCCGGGTGGTCTCGCCGCCTCTTAGCGAGCGCGGCGAGGACATGGCGCTTGTCGTGAACCACTTCCTTCAGCGTTTCGAGAAGGAGTACGGTCGCGCCTTCCGAGTCGCTCAGAGCGCCATCGACCTGCTCCAGCGCTACGACTGGCCGGAAAACGTGCGCGAGCTCGCGGCTTGACTACTCAACGCCTGCCTCGTCTGCGACGGCAGCACCCTCACCGAGAGCCATTTCGCGCACCAGCCAGAGCTTGAAAAAGGGGGCGCGATGGTGCTGGCCGTGGCGCTAAAAGAGTGGGGGGCGTGGCCGGTGCGATGTTGCTCGGCGTCGGCGATCTCTCCCTCGCCGAACTCGAAGAGCGCGCGATCATCGCGGCCCTCGAGCGGTCCTCCGGCAACAAGGTCGAGGCGGCGCGGCGGCTAGCCGTGACCCGTCAGACGCTCTACCACAAGCTGAAAGTACTCAACATCGAGGTTCGGTGGGACATTCGACGCGGGGACTGACGCGGCTGGCCCAGAGCCCGACTCACCTGTCCCTCTTTCCCGACCGGTTGCGCATCAGGCTGACGAAGATGCTCGCCAAGGTCCGGACGGCCGAGCCGAGAAAGGCCGGACGGAGGTTCCGCTAGCCTGGCCCGGTTGCGTCTCGCAGGCCGTGGCGCTCGCGCTAGTCACCGAGGCAGGGTAAGCCAACTGCCTCCGCGGAAAATCGTTCTTAGGAGCGCGCACCTTCGTACAATTCAGAGCATCACAGGCTTACTTCATGGGCCTGTCATGCGGGAAGAGGAGAAAGGGACGTCAGTGGTAGAACCGACCCGGACTTACGGTGGCGACGTCGCCGCCAACCCCCGCCAGTGCGGCCGATGCGACCGTCCATCCGAGGGTGAGATCTGCAGCGTGTGCGGCGAGAGAACCTATTGGGTGATGCCGAACGCGCTGACATCGGACATGAATCTGGGCCGGGAAATCGATGGTCGTTACCGCATCGATTCTCTCATCGCCGTCGGCGGTATGGGGGCTGTCTACCGCGGCACTCGTCTGATGACGGGCGGCCCCGTGGCGGTGAAGCTCATCCGCTCGGACCTCGCGCTCAAGAAAGAAGCCGTCAAGCGCTTTCACCGGGAAGCCCGGGCCATGAGCCGCTTGTACCACCCCAACACGGTTCGCATTCTCGACTTCGGACAGGATCCGAGCGGCGACCTCTTCATGGTGATGGAGCTCTTGCAAGGGCAGTCACTCTTCGGTCGCCTGGAGCATGGGCCGCTGACACCCGCTGACACGGCACGATACGGAGCACAACTGGCTCGATCGCTCGCCGAGGCGCACGCCTCCGATCTCATTCACCGCGACCTCAAGCCAGAGAACGTCTTTTTGGCTGAGATACCGGGGAGCGTCCCCTTCGCCAAGGTGCTCGACTTCGGGATCGCCCGATTCCCCAGCGAAAGCGGGACCAACTCGCGACTGACTGCTGCCGGCGGTGTGGTCGGGACTCCGCTGTACATGGCGCCTGAGCAAGCGCTGGGGAGCTCGGAGCTCACCGCCGCCGTCGACGTCTACTCCCTCGGGGTCCTCCTTTATCATTGCTTGGTCGGACGGGCTCCGTACGACGCCCCGTCACCCTTCGGCATCATGATGGCTCACGTGAACGCGCCGGTCGCGGTCCTGACACAAGAGCAGGCTGGCTCTGCAGCGCTGGCCGCCCTCGTCACGCGGATGATGGCGAAAGTTCCAGTCTCGCGGCCGACGTCGCACGAAGTCGCGCTGGCGCTCGAGTCGTTCGCGACGCCCACGACGGACGCCACCGGTCAGCAGCCCACGGCCGAGCGACGTCGCCGTTCGATGCTTCCCTACGCGTTTGGGACCATCGCCGTTGTCCTTCTCGCGACCTTCTTGTGGATGGAGCAAGGAGCCACCACTCGGTCTGGAGAAGCCGGGTCAGCAGGCCAACGTACGGAAGCGTCACCGCCGTCGCTGCCGGCGCGTCCATCCAACGGCGACTCGGCAAGCCCAGCGAGCGTCGAAAGGCCCGAGGCCAAGCTCAATTCCCCCACTGAGGGCATCATAGAGCCGAGCCGAACAGTCGAGTCCTGGGAACCGGTCCTCCCGATAGAGAGGCAGATCCCAGCGATGGCTTACCGGCAGCCCCCGCGTCAACTCGAGCTGCTCTCCTCGACAGTTCTTTCACCCCGCGCTCCCCCCAAGATTGCGAGAGCCGCACGACAGGCGACTCCACGGGCAGTGCGTCAGCCGTCCCCGAACGACGCCGCGGCCGAGACCCGAGCCGCCGATAGTGGCTATGAGCGATTGGAGGTCCCGGCATCGCCCACCACAGCCAAGCCTGCAGCAACGGGAGCGGTCGAATACGAACGGCTCGACCGCAGTGTTCTTCCATGAGGACGCTGCCGACACAGCACGACCCTAACGGCCATGAGCGTGCGCGCGCGCGGCTCGCTCCGAGATGGGTTTGGCTCGGCGCCGCGTTGGCCATCGCCAGCGCGCCCTTTTCGGCCACAGCGGCTCCGCCAACGACGGCACGCGAGCTCGCCGCGGCGGCGGCGAACAAGGCGAGAGCGGCCGAGTTCGACGACGCGATCGAACTCTATGAAGCTGCATTTGCTCAGGATCCGTCACCGGTGCTCCTGCTCAACATCGCGGTCATCCTCGACCGTCAAGGCCGTGTCTTCGACGCCATACAGGCCTATGAACGCCACTTGTCCTTCGAAAGCGACCCGGTCGGCAGGCTCTCGTCGACTGAACGCCTTGCCGCTGTGCGCGTTGGCGCGCCAGGAAGAGTCGTCGTGACCGGCGCACCACCCGGAGCGGAGGTCTTCATCGACGATGTTCGGGTCGGTCGGGTCCCGAAAGCGACCGCCGACCTGCCTGCTGGAGATCATTCACTCCGAATCTCTCATTCGGGATACGTCACCTTCAGCTCGACGATTGTCGTCTCGCCGGGAGTCAAGCAGACGGTCGAGGCGGCGCTTGCACCCGTCCAAGTCGCCGCTCCCGCCGACGTCCCCGAGCCCGTCCCGCTCGCGGAGACTGAGAACGACGACGACAGTCGCACGTTGTGGATCTGGATCGGCGTGGGCACCGCCATCACGGTCGGTACGGCGCTCGCGCTCGGTCTCGTTTACGGCCTCGATGACGGCGGGAGCAACACGGTTGCACCAAGGCCTGCCGATCGCACCTGGTCACTTGGAGGAGAATTACGATGAAGCGAACTCTGTTTGGATTTTTGCTGGCTGGTGTTGTCGCGTCTTGCGCAGCGGAAGAAGACGTTGTCGCCTACGACACGGTCTACCTCGACATCTCACTGACGGGGGAGGTCATCCCGCCTACTCGTCTCGTCGCACGCGTGATGACGCACACCAATGATGGCCCCGTTCTGAAGGCGCTCGACATCGACCTCACGGGCATCGACATCGCGAGCAGCCCGTACCGCGTCAAGCTCGACGTGCCACCGGGATCGCCGTTCACGTCCGAGACCATCTTGTCAGTGGTGGCTTACCACGACGACACGCCGGTTGCTTCGTACGCCGCACGGCCGTCGCTCGCCGAACCGGGGGACATGGTCGTCGCCATGGTGCCTCTCACACGGCAGTGCGATAGCGACGAGGATGGCTTCGCCAATTGCCTCGCCGGCGCCGCTTGCTGCGACAAGGACCAAGCAGACTACGCCCACGACTGCGACGACGCCGATCCGGCCATCCAACCACTCGCGACCAACCCGAGCTGCCGGCTCTGTGACGGAACCACCGTCTGTGACGAGGGAGCCGAGCTCACTCGGTCCTGATGGGATCGGGTTACGCCTGTCGGCGAATCCGGACGCGTTGACACACGGGGGGCCTTCCTCATACAACGCGGCGGACCGGAGGCAGACTCGTCGGAGGGTGACTCATGGAAGGGCGTCTCAAAGTCTTTGCCGGCGCAAGCCATCCGCGGCTCGCCGAGGACATCTGTTACCTCCTCGACATCCCGCTCGGGCGGAGCCGATCGGTGAAGTTCTCCAACGAGAACCTGCTGATTCAAATCGAGGAGAACGTGCGGGAGTGCGACGTGTTCGTCATTCAGACGAGCGCGCCACCGGTCAACGAGGGGATCATAGAGACCCTCATCATGATCGACGCGCTGAAGCACGCTTCGGCCGCACGTGTCACTGCGGTGCTGCCGTACTTCCCGTACGCCCGGTCTGACAAGAAGGACAAGCCGCGCATCTCCATAACCGCGCGCCTGATGGCCGACCTGCTCATGACCGCGGGCGCCGACCGCGTCCTGACGATGGACCTTCACTCTCCGCAGATTCAGGGCTTCTTTCGTATCCCCGTCGACCAGCTCAAAGCGGTCCGCATGATCTGCGACTTCTACCAGCAGCGCGACCTGACCGACTACGTGCTCGTAGCCGGCGACGCGGGCGAGGCGAAAGAACTAGGCTCGTACGCCAACCGCCTGAACCTGCCCATGGCCATCGTTGACAAGCGCCGCTACGGCGATGACGAGAAGCCCCGTGCCGTCAACGTCATCGGCGACGTCGATGGCAAGCGATGCCTCATCGTCGACGACGAGGTCGCCAGCGGCGGCACCCTCATCGAAGCGGCTCAGTTCTTGATCAAGCGAGGCGCTCGGTCGGTAGAAGCCACTTGTGTACACCCGGTCCTGTCGGGCAACGCCGTTGGCCGTATCACCGAGTCGGCCATCGAAGAGCTGGTCGTGACCGACTCCATCCCTGTCGCCGACCGCCACTTCGACAAGCTGAAGGTGCTCCCGACGGCGCCGCTCTTCGCCAAGGCGATACGGCGCATCCATGAAGGCGACTCCGTCAGCGAGCTCTTCGGCTGAGCCTCGTGACCGAACCGGTCGTCTGCGACCGAGCCCGGGCCTCAACCATCGATCGCTACCGTCTTTTGTCGGCTGGTTTGTCCCCGTAGCAAGCTCACCCTCGACCGAGGCACCCCCAAGCTCTCAGCCACGAAGGTAAGCAGCGCCTCATTGGCCTTGCCGTCGACGGGCGGGGCCGCGAGGCGAACCTTGAGCCGGTCGCCGTGTAGACCGACCGCTTCCGTTGTCTTTGCACCGGGTTGCACATGCACCTCGAGGCGCCGCGAACCATCACTCACCGTCGTCAGGACACCGTCCTCGCGCCAACGCGCCTCGAACGCGCTCGTCACGGTGCGCTGAACGAGATCACTCGCTCGACCTCGCCACTCGCCGTGGTGGCGAGAAGGAGGGCCGGCGCTGCGGCGCCACTCGCGTCTTTGCAGCACGCCAGGTAGAGCCGGCTGCCTTCAGCGCCGGCCCCCCGCATCGTGAGGGCACACGCGCAGGACCGCGCGCTGAGCGATCGGGCAGTGCCGTGTGCTTCGACTTCGGACACGACGGTGCTCTCGGCGCCGTAGGCGGGATCGGTGGTCGCAGGCAGTCGAACGTGCGTGACCTCGGTCCCATCCGCACGGCGACACGCCACGAAGCCGGAGGTGATACCGCTCGTCGTCCCGTCCGGTGGGAGCGACGCGATCCGGCTGGCTCCGTTCGGGCACGCGCTCCCGCTGTCGAAGGCAGGAGGCGCGGGCATTGATAACGGCGCCGTCCCTTTCGCGCAGGTCGGGCCTACGACCTCGTCATCGAGTCGGGCACCCGGCTTTGGGAGCGCCGCCAGCACCTCCGCCACGCGCGCGGATCGCGCCGCGTCTGGATGGATCTGGGTGAACGCGGCCGTCCATCGCTCGCGTGCTGGGCCGTCGATGAGCGCGGGCAGTGGGGTGGCCCGGGCGTAGGAGAGGAGCGCCAAGGCGGCGCTGTTGCGGCCGAGCGCGTCACGAGCTGAGTTGCCGGCAGCACCCGCGGGCAGGCGTCTCTCCGCTTGGGCGAATGCGCGGGCGGCGGCGTCGATGTTGCCGAGGTAGAGTTCGACGCACCCGAGGCCCGAATCGACGACCAGATCGTTCGCGCCGAGCGCGTCTGCCGCCTCCAGCAGACGGCGGGCGAGACGGAGCTGCTCGTCTGGCTGCCCTGCGCTGCGCCGTAGCTTGTGGGGACGCTCCCACTGCGCCGAATGCGCCGGAAACACGGGCTCGCAGCGGAGTGATCCGATTCGGGCGTCCGACCCGGCGAACACGGGCGCAGCCGGTGCGGCGGCCATGGTCAAGACGAGCGCTCGCAGCACGGAGAGCTCTGGGAGCGGTACGCCCGCGCCCGTCGTGAGCTCGTCTGCCCACCCGAGGAGCCGGTTCGCGACTTCGAGGCTGCCGCCGAACGCAAACGCGAGCCCCATCTGAAAGAGGTGCTCGTAGTCGTCCATACGGCTCACGGCGCTGACGAGCGCTTCCCGACGCGTCTCGGCCGCCTTCCCGCGCACGGCGAACTCCGCATCGAGGAAGGTCGTGACGAGGTCGGCCGACGCGATGGCCCGCGTGGAGTAGCCCCCGACGGCAGCGAAGAACGCG
>CANMLD010000242.1 GCA_947498315.1 Pseudomonadota bacterium
AAACTCGCATGATTCCCGCGTCTTGAGCTAAGTCGGCGCGGGGTTTCGGCCCGGTAGGCTCCCGCCGAAGGCGCGCTCGCTCGCAAATTGTGGTGCGCTTCGTTCAATCGAGGATTGGACCGGGTCGCTCGGACTCCGGTGCTGCGCGATAGTGGCGGGCAGCGACCCGGACCAATCCTTCAGATTTGGGATAGCGGCCGGACCTTGTCCAGCCGCCATGTGCGTGATAGCACCGCCCCTCGCGCGCCGATGCGCCCGAGGCGGTGGAACAGACCCTCGCTGTCGTGCGTTCGGGTCCGACATGACTTGCCCTCAACGCAAGTGGCCGCTCGAGGAGGGTCCCCATTCTTCGTCGTATCGTCATCGCCGTGTTGGTCCTCGCTGCCCTCGCCGCCAGCGGCTACTACGGGTACCGCGCCTGGCACCGCGCCCAGCCGTCGGGCGATGTGGCCTCACGCCTGCCGGCCGAGCTCGACACGCTGGTGTTTCTGCCGAACTTAGAGCAGGCAATCACCTCAGCACTCCACTTCGCACGCGGCGTCTCCGAGACCAGCCGCTTCCGCGACCTCTTCAAAGCCGAGACGGGCGCCGACATCGGCACCGCAGAAGGCCTCCGAACCGTTGGCTTCGACCCGGAAGGCGCGTTTGCCGTGATTGTTCACCAGCGCGTGTCCACGCTCATCGCGGGCGCGGAAGCGCCGGACCGCCTCCTCCCGGCCATGGTAAGCAAGCTCCAGAACCTGGGCTTCGCCCGTGTCGAGACCGCGCCGCTCGAAGCGAGTGGCCTTCAACTCATCACCGCCGGTGACGAGAGCGGCGCCGTCGAGGTCGCGGTCGCCATTCACGAGGGCCTCCTCGCCCTCTCCTTCCCATCCGCCGGCGCTGACGCCGTCGCCGCGGCCAAGTCTTTCGTGTCCGCACCCACCGCGGCGCCTTTCTTCGACTCCACCGTCGGGCGCGCGCTCCTCGCTCAGCTCCCCGGCGACGGGCCGATCTGGTACGGAGCCGCGGCCCGCACGTTGAAGACCGACGACGGCAAACCCCGCTACGACGTCGCCAAGCTGCTCGGCCTGCCCGATGTCGTCGCTGGGGGCGTCAACGCTTACCTCGGTCGCTGGATCGAGTCGGTGGAGTTCGCTGGCGCCCGGATGAACATCGAGCCCTGCGCGACCGCGGTCCTGGCAGCACTCGGCACTCGGGACAGCGTGCCACTCATCCCGGCCGCGTACCGCCCGAAGACGCAAGCTCCTGATTTCGGACGGGTATTGCCACGAGACACCGTCGCAGTCGTTAGAACCGCCATCGACGTTGGCGCCATCGCCGACCCGTTCATCGCGCTCGCGACGATGGGCGCGTCGCTCGGCTCGCTGGTCGGCGGCGGCGAAGACCCCATCGCGGCGTTCCTCGGTAAACAGGTCTCCCCCGAGCTCGCCGACCGTCACGTCGTGAACGACCTCCTGGCTCACGTCTCGGGCCACTTCGCCCTGGCCCTGCTCGGCGTGGATCGGAAGGCGCCGCTCCCCGAGCTCGGCGATCTCTCGAACCCGCTCCGCTGGCTCAGTCAGGTGCAGCTCGTCCTTGGGGTTGGGCTCGCGGACGGTCAGCGCTTCCTCGACCTCTGGTGGCAAAAGCGAGGCGTCCTGGCAGCGTTCGGCTTCGAAAGCGAGGAGATCGCGGCGACCCTCCCGGAGGCTCGCGTGTTGAAGCTCAGCCGTAACTGCCGGCCGCCTCCGCCGCCCCCAAAGGGCCTCAAGCCGCCACCGCCAAAGCTCTGTGAACGCTACGGCGTCTTCGCGACGTCGGCCGCGCTCTACCTCACCTCGGGCCACCACGCGCTCGACCGGCTGTTGGCGGTGGAGAGCGGCAAAGCCAACGACCTTCGAAGCTTGACGCGCGAGCCTCTCGGTATCTCGGTGCTCGAGCACGGCCCCGAAACGCTCGGCCTCTACTTCTCTTTCGACGGACTCTTGAAGGCGGTCTCCGGCCGCAACTTGCCCGGTGGCGCGACGCGCTACCTCGCGCAGGCCTTCGAGTTCGTCACCACGCTCGACGCGCAGGGTGGCGATGCCATCTTTCGCCTCCTCCTGACCCGGTAGGCCAGCCCATGCCCTTCGAGAAGCTGCTACGGGTCGTCTTCCAGAACATTTCGAGATCAAAGAAGAACTTCATCTTCTCGTCGATCGGGATCATCGTCGGCATCACGACCTTCACCTTCTTCCTCGCGCTGTCGGAAGGCATCCAAGATCGAGTCCTGAACCGTATCTTCCCCATCGATCAGCTCGAAGTGGAGCCGATCGGCGGCGTCGCCGCGTCCGCCAGCGACGCGACCGGTGATACGAGCGGTGGCATGGGCGACGTCCTCGGCGGTGGGCCGCGCCGGCTCGACAGTAAAGCCATCGCCAACCTCGCTGCGACCCAGGGTGTCGCCAAGGCCTACCCGAAGATGCGCGCGCGTTTCCCGGGCAAGATCGAGACGGGTGTACTCGACCGGCGCATGGCTGGCGAAGGCTTCGTTGAGGGCCTCGAGGTCTCGCCCGCGGTGCTCAACGAGATGAAGGGCTTCGAAGCCCAGTGTTCGGAAGAAGAGCAGGATCAATGCAAACGCCGCGAGGTGAGCTGCGTCATCGACGCCGAGTGTCCGCACGAAGGGATGGCCTGCGTCGACGCGACCGGCGAGCTCATGGCAACGCGCAGCGCGTCGTCCACGGCGAGCAGGGGCGTCTGTAAGCCGCGGGAGTACTGGCGAGCCTTCACCGACCGCACACCGGCGGACGTGTGTCGTCAGGCTAGCGAGTGCGGGCCTGGCAACGTGTGCGGCGTCGACCGCTGGATCATCCTGAAGGTACGAGACAAGACGCACATCGAGCCCATCAAGGCCGCGGTCGCCGCGCTCACTCACCCGACCCTCGACCTCGACTACTACGTGGCCATCGCCGACGTCGGAGACGTGGTCCCGGGCGACGCCATCGCCGCCGAACGCGTTCAGGGCGAGGTCTGGCGCCTTGGCGCGGACTTCGCGGAGGGAGCCGAGGCCGAGCTCAGCCAGCGTAAGGTCACGCTCCGGACCTTCGACGACGTGGCCGGCGTGACGGCGCACCTCGCCTCGTTAGCGGCGGCGCTCACAGCCGGCACCTGCCTCGGCGCGCCGTGTCAGCTCGAGCAGGTTGAAGACGGCATCGGCCACTGGCTCTACTTCGACATCTACGACAACCACCGCGGCAACTGCGATCCCGGTCGCTACTGCGCGGCTCGAAACGTCCTCTCGGTCGATGGGCGCTGCGAGGCCTACCTCCCGGTCGCCATGAACCCGCTGATGATCGACTTCTACAACTCGAACGTCGTCAGCCAGCTCGGCACCCAGCCGCTGCCGAACCCCTGCTTCATCCTCGGCCTCAAGGGCTACTTCCGCTTCGGGTTCTCCTTTCTCCGCGACGACTTCGACACCGTCTGGCAGAAGATCCGGTGGGCGGAGATCGTCGGCTTCACGGACAAAGCAATGCACCTCGGCGGGACGGTCCCCCTGCCCTACGTGGAGCGGCTGAACCGCTTCTACCTCGGGCCAGAGAGCACGACCTTCTATGACTCCGTGCTGCTTCAGATCCCGCGCAACGAAGACGTCGCTGGCGTCATCGAAGGCATTCAGAAGCAGAGCTTCGACCTGTCTCGCAGTTCGTCGTTCGCCCGCAAGGCCGGAGAGATGCTCATGATCGTCACTCTGACCTTCCTGCTCATCTCCATCATCATCATCGTGATCTCGGCGATGAACATCTCCCACACCTTCCTGATGGTGGTCTACGAGCGACAACGCGAGCTGGGCGTGTTGCGGGCCATCGGCGCGACGCGCTGGGACATCCGCCTCATCATCTTGTCCGAGAGCCTCTTCATCGGCGTCACAGCCGGCTTCGTCGGCAACCTGCTCAGCTACGGCGTGAGCCGGCTGGTGAACCTAGGCGCCGGCAGTCTCCGAGAGCGCTTCCCCATGATCCCCGACGACTTCTTCGTCTACGGCTGGCCACTCGTCGTCGGCTCGATGGCCTTCGCGGTCCTCTTCTGCGTCGTCGGGGCTTGGATCCCGGCCAACCGCGCCGCCAAGCTCGACCCGGCGGTCGTCCTGACCCAGGCGTGAACGCACCGGACGCCAGCCCGCGCGCATGGATTCCGCTCCTAATCGGCGGCGTCGTCCTCGCGCTCGTCGCCGCGACCTTCGTGGGCCACGTCGTCGCCGCACTCCGCTACCCACTCGGCAGCGACGCCAGCCTCTTTCAGTACCACGCCTGGGCCATGGACCAGGGCGTCATGCCCTACCGGGACAGCTTCGAGTTCAATACGCCCGGCGTGGTGCTTTGGCACTGGCTCCTCAGTCAGGTCGTAGGCCTGTCGGACGCCGCCTTCATCGGCGCGACGGTGACCGCATCGGGCCTGAGCCTCGTCGTCGCTGCGCTGTGGCTGAGACGCCGCGTCCCCCCGCCGGAGCTGGCGCTCGGGCTCGCGGCAGGGCTACTCGCCTTCGTGACGATCACGCCGTGGGACCGCGGCCAACGCGAGCTGTGGCAGGGGCTCTTCTTCGGGCTCGCGCTCCTCGCCGGTGGTGCCGCGGTGAACCGTCCTCGCGTCGCGGGTGTGCTCTTGGCGACCCTATCGGGCCTCTTCGCTGGCGTCGCCGTGTCCTTCAAGTGGCCGTACCTGCTGGTGGTCTGGACCGTGTGGTTCACCTGGCTCTGGCTCTCGGCGAAGCGACGTCTCCCGGGCGCCGTCGGTCCTATCGGGCTCGGGCTCGGATCCTTCGCCGGCTTCGGCCTAGCGACCGCCGGGTGGGTCCTTTGGCTCGTCGGCAATGACGCGCTCGACGCCTTCGCGGGGATTCAGGCGCTGGTCCTTCCCCTCCACGCCGGCCAATGGTCGCTGGGGCTCCTCGAGCTGCTCTCGGGCCGGTGGCCGCTCGGGCTCCTGGCGCTAATCGTAGTGGCCCTCGTCGCAGTGACCCGCAGGACCGCCGCAGCGACGACGCACGTCGCTGCCACGATGACCCTGACCCTCGCGCTCATCGGCTCACTGCTCCTCTATCTCCTCCAGCGTAAAGGGTGGACCTATCACCTGCATGGCGCCGTCCCCTTCGTGGCGCCGCTCACTGCGCTGGTGTGGGCGAGGCTCGCGCCACCCCAAGCCAACTCGACGCGCACCATCGCGCCATTGGCCGCGACGGCACTCTCTCTCGCGGCGGCAACGGCGCTCTACGGCGCGTCGCTCGTCCGCTACGATCTCGGCCCTGGCCTAACCCGCGCGCATGAGGTCGGCGGCCACTGGAACCACGACGCCATGCAGGCAGCAGCGGCGATGATTCAAAAGAGCCCAGCGACGGACACGGTCCTCACGAACGACGACGAGCTGCAGCTCCTCGTCCTCGCGGGCCGTAAGGCGGCGACCCCGTTCATCTATGGCTTCCTCGCTTCCGAGAGCCACCCAAGCCCCGAGATTCGTCGTCTCGCCATTCAGCGGGTCGACGCGATGCACAGACACCCTCCCGGCTGGGTGGCTTGGAACACGACACCGTACCGGCCCGAGCTCGACGCCCTCGAGGCCAACCCGGCCCTCGCCTCCCTGATTCGGACCTCCTGCCGCGAGCTCCTCGAGTCTCCGGCCCCCTACCGCCTCTTCCGCTGCACAGGCCTCGGCTCGGAGCCGAGCCTCGATGGCGGGACGGTTCGCGCCGCGGAGCTCGAGTGACAGCGCCGGGGCCCCTTCCGACGCGCGACACGCCAAGGTCTCTCCGGATCCTGTTCGAAGACCGCGACCTCGTCGTCATCGACAAACCGGCTGGGCTCCCGAGCACCGGACGCACATTGGACGACCCCCATAGCGCCCAAGCGGTCCTCACCGCACAGCTGGGTCGCTTCGTTTGGGCGGTCCATCAGATCGATGCTGGCACGACGGGGCTCCTCCTCTTCGTTCGCAAGAAGAGCGCCGTCGACGTGTTCACGGACAAGCTGAAGAAGGGCGAGAAACGCTACCTCGCGGTCGCGGCGGGTCGACCGACCTTCGAGAGCGGCGAGCTGACCGGCGCCATCGGGTGGGACGACGCTCAAAAGCGCTGGGCCGTGGTCCCGGACGATGCGCCGAGCGCCAAGGCGGCGCGCACGAGCGTCACGGTCGTGTCGACCGCCGAGAGCGCCTGCCTCGTCAGCGCCCGCATCTTCACAGGCCGCACCCACCAAGTGCGCCTGCACCTAGCAAACGCGGGACATTCGCTGCTCGGCGATACGCGCTACGCACCAGCCGACGTCGCCGCCCGCTTCGACCGACCCGCCCTCCACGCCTGGTCGCTGACCCTGTCGAACGTGGCGCCGCTGCTTTGCCCGATTCCGCCGGACTTTCAGGGGCTTCTGGCGCGAGAGGGTCTCGACTTCCCGTGACGAACGTCGTCACTCCGGCGGCAACGGCACCAGCCCGAAGCGCGACTCGAGCACTCGCCGCCCCGCGTAGATGACGGGCGTGAGACAGAGCGCGATGACGAGCTTCAGGAGATAGCCAGTCGCGGCGGCCTTCAAGACCTCGCCCATCGGCATGGGCTCGCCGCCCCCTTCGATGAGAGTGCGACCGACCGAGAAGGCCAGCCACGTGACCACGAGGCTGTCGGCCACCTGACTGGCCACCGTCGAGCCCGTCGCCCGCAGCCAGACCAAACGACCACCCGTGAGGCGCTTGAGCCAACCGAACATCCAGATGTCGGCCATACTCCCGACCAGATACGCGGCGAGTGACGCGACGCACATGATCCGCGCCGAAGAGA
>CANMLD010000243.1 GCA_947498315.1 Pseudomonadota bacterium
AGCCCGACGCGAACGAGAGCCCGACGCGAACGAGAGCCCGACGCCGAGGAGCACGATGGGCGAATCGATGAGCGCCAGTCGGCCGCCCTCGAAGCTGCGGAACGGGACCTTGATCTCAATGACCTGGGCGCCACTGTCGACCGATTTACGCACCGGTGGCGAGAACGCGAATGCACGTAAGCTTTTGAAATCAAGAGGCTGGCATCAACAGGCTGCGGACATCACTCCGGGCGGAGATTCACCGAGATCAGTGTCACGCCTGGTTTCCCTGCCGGCATGACCGTGAGAGCGAGGAAAGGGACCGCCGGCGACTGCGCTCCGGAGAGGATGAGCCGAGGCCCGTCTGTTTCGGCCTGCTCGATTCGCCAGACTCCTTTCAGCTTGCCGTAGCGGCTGTCGTACCAAGCGATGACGCTCGCGATGGGGTCGCTCGTCTCCCAGGTGACGATGACGTTGGATGAGAAGGCTCGCTTGGCGCCGGGGTAGCTCTGGGGCGGCGGCAGTGTCGGCACCAGAGCGCCTTGTGCGGACGCCAGGGCGGCGCCGACGAGCTTCATCGCGTCGGCTTCGAGCGCCTCGATGCTGCGATCGATCTGAGCATCGAGCACATCCTGCGGTTCCCCGGTGGGCTCGGCCTTCGGCAGTGCCAATCCACTCCCGGCGGGCTGCAAGGCTTCCGTACCGGTTCGAAGGACGTCTACCGCAGCCGCGCCTGCGAGCCCCGTGGCGCCCTTGGGCACGACGGTCGAACTGGCGGAGGCAGCGCCTGTCGGTTCGGCCCGACCACGGCGGTCGGCGCCTGCGGCCTCACGGCGGTCGCGACAGCCGTCGCCCAACACGACGTTGCCAGCGGCGTCCGGGCGAGTGGGAGGAGCCATGAAGTCGCGAGTCATTACGACGACGACGACAGTGCCAACCAGGGCGATGGCGAGGACGCCGAGGGACGCTGGCAGCCACCACGGCCGGTTTGGGGCCAGCGCGACGGTGGTCGCGCGGCGACGCACTATCTCTGCGGGCGCGAGGGTGCGCGACCCCGTCGAGTTTAGGCCAATGAGCGACCGCAAGTCGCGTTGCAGCTCGGCCGCAGTGGGATAACGATCGCCGGGCGCCTTTTGCAAACACCGTGCGACGACGGCGTCGAGCCCGTCAGAGACGCCGAGCTCACGAAAGCGGGTGCGCAGCGGCTTGACCTTCTCCGTTACGTGTTTGCGCATGAAGTCGAGCGCTGTGTCGCCCTCGAAGGGGTGCTCGCCCGAGAGGAGCTCGTAGGCGATCATACCGAACGCGTAGACGTCAGTTCGTACGTCGACCGGCTTGCCGGTGGCCTGTTCGGGCGACATGTACTTCGGGGTTCCGAAGACAGCGCCGACTTGCGTAATCGACGGATCAGCGTTGGTACCGATGACTTTGGCGATACCGAAGTCCAGCACCTTGACGGTGGGATCGAGCCGGTCTGACCCGTGATCGTCGCGTCGCGTTGGATCGCCCACCATGACGTTCTCGGGTTTCAGATCGCGGTGCACGACGCCTGCCCGATGCGCTTCGGCCAGCGCGGCGGCGATGCGCTCGAGGATGGGGAGCGCGTCGACTTCGGCGATGGGCCCGACGGCCATTCGGTCGCGGAGCGTGCGGCCGCGGACATACTCCATCGCGAAGTAGGGGATCCCCTCAGGCGTCTGCCCGAAGGTATAAAGCTGAACGATGTTCGGGTGGTTGAGCGCCGCCGAGGCCTTGGCTTCGCGGCGAAAGCGCTCGATGGCCGTAGGGCTCTTCGTGGCGACCGACTCGAGCAGCACCTTCACGACGACCTGACGGCCGATACCGATCTGGTCGGCCAGCCACACGGTGCCCATGCCGCCCTGCCCTATCCGGCGAACCAGCTGAAACTGCTCGCCGATCACGCGGCCGGCCCACCCCGCAGCTGCAGCAGCGGGTGCCGGCGTCTCCAGCGGTCCGTCGTGGTTGGGGTCGCTCAAGGTGTCTTGCTCCGGGCGGGGTTCGTGAAGCAGGGTATGACGAAGCGCGAGGGTGATGGCAAGACTCGAAAAAAAAGAGCCGTTATGCGAACGTCTCTCCGTGCAGTACCAACTCCGCGTTCATCCCGCCATCTCCGAAGTCGACGCCACCGCGTGGAACCATCTCACGGGGACTGACGACCCTTTCGTTGAACACGCCTTTCTGCACGCCCTCGAGGCGAGCGGCAGCGCAACAGGGGTGACCGGATGGGCGCCGTGCCATCTGACGGCCTGGCACGGCGAGGCGCTCGTCGGGGCGGTGCCGGCGTACCTGAAGTCACACAGCTACGGCGAGTATATCTTCGACTGGGGCTGGGCGAACGCTGCTCGCCGATCGGGGATCGAGTACTACCCGAAGATCGTCGCCGCGGTGCCCTTCACCCCAGCCGGGGTGTCCCGCCTTTTGGTGGCGCCAGACGCTGGGGATGAGGCGGCGGCAATTCGGCAGACGCTCGCGCAGGGGCTACGGGCGCTCGCGGGCCGACTCGAGGCCTCGTCGGTCCACGTGCTGTTCTGCTCGGAGCTCGACCGCGCAGCGCTCGTGGACGCTGGCTTTCTTGGGCGCAGCACCTTCCAGTTCCACTTCGAGAACCGCCACCCGGAGACCGACCTCCCCTACCGCGACTTCGGGGACTTCGAGGGCGCCTTTCGCGCGCCAGACCGCCGAAAGTTGCGTCGCGAACGACGAGAGGCCCGGACAGTTGGGCTCGAGCTGGTCCGGCGAACGGGCGCGGAGCTGACCGACGTGGAGTGGGCGGCGCTGCGACGCTTCTACGAAGCCACGACCGAAGAGAAGGGCGCCATCCCGTACCTCACCGAGGACTTCTTCCGCCGCCTCCGCACGGACTTCGGCCATCGCGTTCAGGCCACACTGGCGCTCGACGGGGGCAAGCCGGTGGCCGGCGCGCTCGCGTTCACAAAGGGGCGCCACCTCTACGGTCGTTATTGGGGCGCGGAGGGCCGCGTCGAGATGCTGCACTTCGAGGTCTGCTACTACATGTCCATCGAATGGGTCATCGACGGGGAGATGACGCGTTTCGAGGCGGGCGCGCAGGGCGAACACAAGCTGAAGCGGGGGCTCCTCCCCGCCGAGACCCGAAGCGCTCACTTCATTGCGGACCCAAGACTACGAGCAGCGATCGCCCGCGCTGTGGCCCAGGAGAGCGCACAGACGGCCCAGCTCATGACCGAGTACACTGCGGCCGGGCCTTTTCGGCGGAAGGCGGGGGCGGCGTCGACGGTTGAGCCGCGAGACGATGAGACGGATCCATGAGAGCCGTCGGGCGCTGGGAGTCGGAGGTGAACATGAGAAGTCGAACGATTATGTCCGCTTGTGCACTAGCCCTGGGCAGCGCCGCCGTGCTCGCGACGGCGGCCGCACAAGGTAAGCCGCCCTTCGTCATCGAAGACAACGCATTGAAGATGCCCGGCCCGGTGGTCTTCGAGACGGGATCGGAGGTTCTGAAGCCCGAGAGCGACGAGGTCCTGATCCATGCCAAGGACTACCTCGACGACAAGAGCTACGTCTCCCTCATGCGAATCGAGGGCCATATCGACAGTACCGGCGCGGACAGTACCGGCGCGGACAGTACCGGCGCGTCGGAGGAGGGGCAGGCCCTCTCGGAGCGCCGCGCTCTCGCCGTTGCGCGCTGGCTGATGAAAAAGGGGGTCGATTGCAAGCGCTTGATTCCAGTTGGCTTCGGCGACACGAAGCCCATCGCGCCGAATGACACGACTGAGAACCGGGCCCTGAACCGGCGCATGGTCTTCGCCAACGCGGCGTTGCGCGGGAGAGCGATTGGGGGGATGCCGGCCGATGGTGGTGGCCGCGTCGCAGGCGATCCCTGCAAGTAAAAGACGGCATTGACTACCCAACGGTAGAACGTCGATTCTATCGGCGACGACGTCCCGGCTCGAGGAGGCCCACTTGAAGTCCACGCTCACTACGATTCTGGCGTTTACGTTCTTGACGAGCGCCGCCCAGGCCAAAGAAGACGACCGCAAAGTCGACGACCGAGCCGAGCGCCTCGACGCGGGCGAGACGGTCGTGCGGGCAAAAGGCACCGGTAACAAGCGGGAGGTCGAGGTCGCTGCCCTCTTCACCTCGGCCCCCGAGAAGATCTGGGACCTCATCCACGACTGCAACCGCTACGAGAAGACCATGCTCCGTATCAAGGAGTCGAAGGAGGTCTCTCGCGAGGGTGGAAAGATCCGGTGCCGCACCGTCGTCGACATGCCCTGGCCGATGAAGCCGCTGACGTCCCTGAACGAGGCTAAGCTCACTGTCCAGCCCGGCAAGAAGTGGAAGCGTGAGTGGAAGCTGGTCGAGGGCGACTTCGTCATCAATGAAGGGAGCTGGACCATCACGCCACACACTGACAACAAGCGCATGCTCGTGGTCTACCGCAGCAAGACGCAGCCGAAGGCCGAGATCCCAGAGGAGCTGCGCAACATGGCGCAGCGCGTCGAGCTCCCGAAGCTCTTCCGTCACTTGAAGACGCAGCTGAGCGAGGAATGAGCTCGAGGTCGCCCTCGACCGTCTCGCGCCGGTCTTGACTCTGGAAGACGAGCCTTGGCCTATGGGACATTTCGCCGAGTCAGCGAGGGAAGAGCGGGATGGTAAGTTTTTGATGTGGACCTTCGCGAACGTGTTCCGGCCGCAGCCCGAAGGGGAGCGGCGGCCGCTCGGTCACGCCTGGGCCCGAGCGAGCATCGCCCCGAGCAGCACGTTGCAGCCGGCTTCGAGGTGTTCGGGCTTCGCGTCTTCGATCTCGTTGTGGCTGATGCCGTCCTTGCACGGGACGAAGATCATGCCAGCGGGGGCGAGGCGGGCGACGTAGACCGCGTCGTGGCCTGCGCCGCTCACGATGTCGAGGGTCGGGAGCTCGAGGGACTTGGCGGCGCTGCGGACCGCGTCGACGCAGGCGCCTTCGAAGGCGCAGGGCGGGAACTGGGTGGCGAGCTTCACGTCGATCTGGATGTTGCCGAGTTTGGTCTTCACGCTGCCGGCGATCTCGGCGCAGGCGCTTCGGAGGCCCTGCTCCATCCGCTCGAGGCCGGCGGCGTCGAGGTGGCGCAGGTCGGCTGTGAGCTTCACCCGGCCGGGGATGACGTTGCGGGAGTTCGGGTGGACCTGGACGAAGCCGACGGTTCCGCGGCCGTGGGGGGCTTCGGCGAGCGCGATTCGGTTGACGGCCTCCACGATGCGGGCCGTGGCGAGCATGGCGTCGAGGCGCAGCGGCATCGGCGTTGGACCCGCGTGGGCCTCCATGCCGACGACTTCGAGGTCGAACCAGCGCTGGCCGAGCGCGCCGAGCACGACGCCGATGGTGATGTTCTCGTCTTCGAGGACCGGGCCCTGCTCGATGTGGGCTTCGAAGTAGGAGCCGAAGACCGGAAAGCGCTCGGTCGGGCCCGACGGGTGCTCGCCGAGGTAGCCGATGCGGCGGAGTTCGTCGCCGACCGTCTTACCTTCGAGGTCGGGCCGGAGGTGCATGTCCTCAGCTTTAAAGATGCCGGCATAGGTGCCGGAGCCCATCATCACGGGCGTGAAGCGGGTTCCCTCTTCGTTGGTCCAGGCGCAGACCTCGATGGGGGCACGCGTCTTGACTCCGTGGTCGTTGAGTGTTCGCAGCACCTCGAGTCCAGCGAGCACGCCGTAGTTGCCGTCGAACTTGCCGCCCGACGGCTGGGTGTCGATGTGGCTGCCCGTCGCGACGGCGGGGAGCGTGGGGTCGGTGCCCGGGCGGCGCCCGAAGATGTTGCCGATGGCGTCGACGCGGACCTCGCAGCCGGCCTCGCGGAGCCACTTGGAGACGAGGTCGCGGCCCTGACCATCGAGGTCCGTGAGCGCGATGCGCTTCACGCCGCCCTTTTCCGTCGCGCCGATCTGCGCGAGCTCCATCAATGAGTTCCAAAGGCGTTGTCCGTCGATGCGCATGGCGTCCTCCTGGGCGACGATGATGGGGGCAGGTCTTGGGCTCGGAATCGCCGCGGAGTCTAGACTACTTCCTCGTTCAGCGCGAGAGCCTGGATGGATCCGAGCGCCGGTTATCTTTACATGCGTTCAGTAGTGCTCGACGGTGCCCGGCACGATGAGAGACGTCGGCACCATTCGCCGGCAAGAGACGCCGCACGTAGCGACCAAGCGTGACGATCCGCGGCACCGACATCGCCCTGGAGGAGACGCCCATGAGCACGGAGAGCAAGTGCCCAATGCACGCCCAATCGACCGCTGGCGCCCGATCGAACCGCGACTGGTGGCCCGGACAGTTGAACCCCGACATCCTCCATCACCAGCCGCCCGCCGGTAACCCGTTCGGCGCATCGTTCGACTATGCGAGTGCGTTCGATCGGCTCGATTACGACGTGTTCCGCGGCTCCGACAAGCGTGGCGGAGCGAACGGCGCTCGAATCCGGCTCGCACCCCAGAAGGACTGGAAAGTCAATCAGCCCTGGCAGTTGCAGACGGTGTTGAGCGCGCTCGATGCGGTGAAGAAGGACTTCGACACGCGCCAAAACGACGGCAAGACCGTCTCGGTCGCCGACCTCATCGTCCTCGGCGGGTCGGCGGCCATCGGGCGTGCCGCGCGAGATGCTGGCGTCGAAGTGACGGTGCCCTTTAGTGGGTAGGACAAAACTCCGATTGGCGTCCACCGGCAATTTTCTAGCATCGAGTTGCTCTCGCTCAAAGGCGGGCGATGCAGCCCGCCTTCGTCACTCGAGTACGCGCCTAGCGGCGCCCAGTCGAAGCA
>CANMLD010000244.1 GCA_947498315.1 Pseudomonadota bacterium
GAAAATTGCCGGTGGACGCCAATCGGAGTTTTGTCCGACCCACTGAAACCCGCGCCGGTGCGCTTTCGGTGACTCGACACCTGTTGAAAGCCATGCGGCCTGTGCAGTGGGTCAAGAACGTCTTCGTTCTCGCGCCGCTCGTCTTCGGACTCGAGCTCGGCAGCCCCGTCTCCTTTGCGCGAGCCCTCGTCGCTTTCGCCGCCTTCTGTCTCGTGTCTTCGGCCGTCTACCTCTTGAACGACCTGATGGACCGCGAACTGGACCGCCGTCACCCGACCAAGCGGCATCGGCCCATCGCGTCCGGAACGCTGCCGCTCGACCTCGCGAAGCTTTCGGTGGGTGCACTTGTGTCCCTGTCGCTCGGCATCGGGGTGGCGCTCGACTGGCGCGTCGCGTGCGTCCTCGGGTCCTACTTTCTGCTCAACGTCGCCTACACCACCGTCCTGAAGCACGTCGCTTTCGTCGACATCACCTGCATCGCGCTCGGGTTTCTCTTCCGCGTCCTCGCCGGCGGCCTTGCGACTGGGGTCGACGTCTCCATTTGGCTCCTGGCCTGCACCTTCATGCTCGCGAGTCTCCTCGCACTCGGCAAACGCCGGCATGAGCTGATCGCGGTCACGAAGTCCGGCGCGGGCATGACGCGTGCCGTCCTCGATCGCTACCGCGTCGAGCATATCGACCTCGCCATGCGTGTCCTCGCGCTCGTGACAGTCGCTAGCTACACGCTCTACACGCTGTCGGACAGCACCTGGGACCACTTTCACACGCGCAGCCTCGTCTGGTCGGTGCCCTTCGTCATCTTCGGACTCTTCCGCTTCAACCACCTCATGGGCCGCCACGACGACGCTCAGTCGCCGACCGACACCATGGTGCGCGACGCCGCCTTCCTCGTGAACGTGGGCCTCTGGGGCGCCTTCGTCACGACGGTCATCTACTTCGGCTGGTGACGAGGAGGGGCACGTGAAGGACGAGCGGCAGTTGATCGCAGGGCGGCAGCGGTCTTGGGTGCGCAACTTGGCCCTCGCTTCAGCGTGCGTCATGATGGTCTCTGGCTGCGCGACGACCGACTTCGGCGGCTCCACCTTCCAAAACGAGCCCGTCGCGGGTCCAGATTCGCCGCCCGACGTCATCCCTCCGCCCGTCATCGAGACGCCGGAGGAAGCGTTGCGCCGCGCCGCGGAGCTCACCTCCGACCAAAGCGACCAGACCGTGCGCCACAACCCGGTCCCTTGCGCGTGCCCGGTCTTCGAGGTCCTGCTCGGTGAGCGTTGGGTGCGGGTCGAGATCGACGGCCTCGACGACGTTGACACCGAAGCCTGGAGGCTCCTGATGCTCGCCCGGCAGGACGAAGCCAAGGGCCTAGTGCGCCGCTATACGGTGCGTGGCGACCTCGCGACCTCACCGAGACGCTGCGGCCCCGGCGCGCTCTACCTTCGTTTCAGCTTGGATTCTCTCTGACAGGGTCGGGGCTGGCCGACTCCTGTATCTTCATCGAGACCCCGCGCATGAACACCGCGCCAATCGCGATGCGCACGAGCACGAACGCCAGGATCGTCGTGGTGGAGTACGCGTCGATGTGCGCGTGTACCTGATCCATCGACGGATAGGTGGGCGTGAAGGGCTCGTAGAACGACCGCATCAGAACCTGAACGGTGCCAAGGCCGGCGATGGTCGTAAATGGGATGGTCCCCACGAAGGTCAGTAGCGGCACGAACAGGAAGAGCTCTTTCAGTCCCGCTTCGAGGCTGAAGAACGGCATCGAGACGGCTTGCGAGACGACGTAGGTCCCCACGAAGGCGAGACGGATCCCGATGAAGAAGGCGTAGTCGGCGAGCGTGGCCTTCGCGAACGACGCGAAGATGGTCCACGTGCGGAAGCGCCCGAAGAAGAACCAGTCGAAGCGGCCATTCCAGTAGATGCAGGACCCGACGAGGATCACGAGCACGCCGCTGCATACGGCAGTGACCCAGAACGCGAGCTTCGGCTCGAGCTCGACGGGGCTGACCCACATCCCGATCAGCACCAGCGCCGCCAGCGACACGATGTCGACGAAGTTGAGCCAGAGCATCGACGCCAAGGCTTCGAGGAAGGGGACGCCCTTCTTATTACGGAAGAAGAGCGCGATGCCCGCGGCGGCGGCGTTGTAGTTGATGACGTTCAGGAAGTAGCTGGTGCCCTTGAGCGGCAGCATCTCCCGGAAGGTCACCGGCGCCACGAAGCGGCTGAAGAGCTTCACGAGGCACCATGAGTCGAACAAGAACACCGTGACGCACACCCCGATGACGGCGGGGATGAAGGTGATCCAGTTGGTGGCGCGGACGGTCGCCCAGGCCGTCTCGAGGTCGGTCGTCACCGCGATGAACGCGAGGACCAGCGTCGTGACGAGCCACGGGAGTACTCGCTTCAAGACCTCGGTCACTGGGAGCTGCTTTCCTTCGCCGGAATTGAAGTCCGGCAGAGCTGATCACCGCCCTTTCGGGTAGTGTGCGCGCCTTCCCGGCCGCGTGAGCGGGCCATGTTCGGCGCGCGAGCGCGGGAAGGTCGTCTAATGGAGGGGTCAATGTCAAGGATGGGGCAAGGGCCGATGGGGGGTGATCCTGCACGGCGACTGGCTTTGCGAGTGCTCGCGCGGCTCGAGAGAGCGCCCGGGCGCGCCAGTCAGAGCGTGCTGCGCGAGGTCCTCGATGGCCCCGACGCGAAGCTCGTGGACGACCGGGACCGGGGGCTCGCCACCGAGCTCGTCTATGGCGTCCTGCGCTTTCGGCTGCGACTCGACGCCGTGCTCGGACGCATCGTGTCGCGCGAGTTACCCGACGACCCCGAAGTTCTGAACCTCCTCCGCCTCGGCGCCTACCAACTCCTGCTCCTCGACCGCATCCCGCCGCACGCAGCCGTCCACGCGACTGTGGAAGCGGCCCGCGGCGTCCGCGGCGAGAGTCAGGCCAAGTTCGTCAACGGCGTCCTCCGAAACCTCGACCGCCAGCGACCCGAGCCCGCATCGTTGGCGGAGAAGTATGCGCATCCCGAGTGGATGGTGGAGCGACTCCGCGCCGAGCTCGGCTCGGATGACCTCGTCGAAGCGCGGCTCGCCGCCAACGTAAAGCCTGCGCCCGTGGCCTTGCGACTGAAGCGCGGCGTGACGGTCGAAGACGTCCCGGGCGGACGCGCCAGCTCCGTTGCAGGTGTGGTGTTCGCCGAGGGCCACGAGTCACGTCCGATCCGCGACGGCACGGCCCGCGGCCGCTGGATCCCCCAGGACCCCGCGAGTGCTCGCGTCGTCGAACGACTCGAGGTGACGCCAGGGGCGTCGGTCCTCGAGCTCTGCGCGGGCCGTGGCGTCAAGTCGAGCCAGATCGTGGAAGAAGGCGGCATCCTCACCGCGCTCGATCTCTCGCCGCAGAAGCTCGCCGCCGCTCGCCGCCTCGTCACCCGTTGGGCGCCTGCGGGCGAAGCCGCGCTCTTCGTCGCCGCCGACGCGACCGTGCCGTTGCCCTTTGACCCAGCCATTCGTTTCGACCGCGTTTTGGTCGACGCCCCATGCACCGGCCTCGGCGTCATCCGGCGCCGCCCCGAGACGCTCTGGCGCCGCAAACCAGAAGACATCACGACGCTCGCCGCCATGCAGAAGGCGATTGTCCTCGAAGCGAGCCGCTGGGTCTCACCGGGCGGTCGCCTCGTCTACTCGGTGTGCACCACGACGCCGGAAGAGACGACCGAGGTCGTCGACCTCCTCATGGCCAATAGTGAAGGGCGCTTCGAGCTGGTCGAGACTCACCTGACGGCGCCAGAGCGCGACGAGATGGATGGGTTCTACATCGCCGTGTTCACCAGGAAGTGAGGCGCTGTACGACGTCGATGGGCGGGTGAGGGCGAAGGGGCCATCCCTCACGAACAGGGAGGTCGAGCCCCCGGGCCGGCCCTCGACGACCCGGGAACCCGAGCGAGCAACGCGCCCGCCGCCGCTCCTTTCTGGACCCCTTTGGGCGCCGTCGAGAATTTTTCGAGAGTCGCGAACTTTCTCTCATACGCCGCTGGAATCGAACGTTCAGAGAGTGTCGTCAAACGCCAGGATCGCGTCGGCGAGGGCGTCCGCAGCTTCCAGGTGGGGCGCGTGACCGCACGGCAGTCGGCACCGAGTCGCTCGGGGCAACAGCGTCATCAACTCGTCGCCGAGCGCAGTGAACTTTGCGTCTTGGTCACCGGTGACCACCAACACGGGGAGGGCTAGGCCGGGGAGCTGCGGCCGAAAGTCAGGCATGGCGTGAGTCCCGGTCCCGCGCAGCGTCGCGGCCAGCGCCTCTGGGCTAGTGTTGGCGCGGCGCGTGGCGCGTACCTCGGCGTCAGGCGACGCGAGCTGCGGCGCCAGGAGCGCCTGCTGCTGCCACCGCCCGAGAAAGGATGCGGTGCCCGCCGTCTCTAGGTCCCGTGCCCACGCCTCGTCGCTCTCGCGCCGCGTGCGTCGCTCGTCCTCCGAGCGTAGTCCGGGGTGTCCGCTGACGAGGATGAGCCCACGCAGTGGCCCTCGCCCCGGGTGGAGTGCCGCTGCGAGAGCCAAGCGTGCTCCCATCGAGTAGCCGAGGAGGAGGGGAGCGCCCGGCGCGCCGTCGAGCGCCAGGGCGTCCACGATCTCGTCGACCTCGTGGTCCCACTCGCAGGCGCCGGACTCCGCGTTACTGAGGCCGTGGCCAGGGAGGTCCAGCGCCGTAATGCCGAGCGCCATCGAGCGCGCTGCCACCGACTCTGCCAGGAGGGCGTAGTCGAGGCCGTCTCCCGTAAAGCCATGGAGCGCCATTAGACGGCGAACCGGCTGGTGGGGTGAAGCGAAACGCCAACGACGACGGCCGTGTCGCCAGAAGTCCGGCGAGGCGGTCAGCATGGCGAGGCGGTCAGCATGGCGAGGCGGTCGGCATGGCGAGGCATCGAGTGGGGCCATGAAACAGATGATGATGTGGGGTGGTGAAGAATGGAACCCGATGCCCACCCGCCGGAAGGACGAACGGGCACCGGGTTCCTCTGTGGGGAAGCGGACTCAACCGGGGGCGGCGATGACACCTCTCGGCTGTTGGGAAAACATGCGGACTGTTCTGAATCCCCGCTGCCGGTTGCGGGCCGGCAGGCGGGAGCAGCTTTCGCTGCTGGGGTCACGTAGCTCTTCGGGACCCCGAAACCGGTTGTTGAGCTTTCGACGGAAAAAGTCGCAGAAAGTCTAAAAAGTCCTTCAGTCCTTCCAAGGACGCCTCCGCCATTGGCGCTGATGTGCACTAGAACCATTGCAGCTCTCGCGGGCTCTTCCCTGATGCGGCAGCGGCGACTTCAGCCGCCAGGAAGAGGCCTCCGGTGGCGAAGACGAGGCCGCCGCAGCGCTGGGCGATACTCGCCGCGAGGTTGAGCGCCTCGGCCGGATCCCTTGCACATTGTGGCCGGAGCCGCGTCGCCGCGGCCGCCAGCCGTTCAGCCGGCGCGCCCTTGTGATGGGCGGTCGTTACGACGAGCGCAGTACCAAGAGCTTCGATGATGCGTACCATCGCTTCGACGTCGCGGTCCGCCGACACCCCGATGAGCAGCACCACCGGTCTGGAGCCGAAGGTGTCGCGGGCCGTCGCCAGCGCGACCTCGAGCCCCGAGACGTTATGCGCGGCGTCGATCCAGAGCTCCGCCTCGACCCCGACTGAGGGCGCGACCCACACCCGCTCGAAGCGACCCGGCACCCGAGCACGAGCGAACGCTCCCCTGAGTCTCATGTCCGCCTCTGGACTCGCACCGTCCGCGTCGAGACCGCCGAGCCGACGAATCGCCGCATCGGCGCATGCCGCGTTCCAGCCTTGGTGGCTGCCTCGAAGTCCGCACGCGACGGGGCCGGAGACGCGGTGGACGTGGGCGGCCCCCGTGGCGGCGCGTGCTGCCACCTCTGCGCACTCTGGGATTGGCCCGAGGATCAGCGTCGACCCTGGCGTCGCGAGCTGCGCTTTGTCCGCGGCGATGGCTTCGAGCGTGTTGCCCAGCAGGGCCGTGTGTTCGAGCGCGACGTGCGTGAGGACGCTGACGCTCGCTGGGATCCCCGCTGTCGTGTCGTGTAGCCCGCCGATCCCAGCTTCCCACACCACGGCGTCGAGGGCCTGCGACGCGAACCAGCGCGCCGCCGCGAGGGTGAGCACCTCGAACTGGGCGCCTTCGGGCAACGACTGTGCCGCGTCGGCGATGACGCGGGCGAACTCGTCGTCGGGGATCGGGACCGGGGACCCGTCCGCCCCCATGATGGCGATGCGCTCCCGCGGCTCGAGGAAGTGCGGCGAGATGAAGAGCCCGGTTCGCCTCCCGAGCGCGGCGAGCCCCATCGCCGTGAGGTGGCTGGTCGAGCCCTTCCCATTCGAGCCCGTGATCTTGACACCATCGGGGAGGGCCGGGAGCAGCGCGCGGACTCGCTCACGGGCGCCCGGCGGTCCAAAGCGGTGGCGGCTGCGGAGGAGCGTCAGGGCGGCGTTCGACATGGCGCGGGAGTGTATGGGATCGCGGCCGATTTTGGACAGACCTCGTCTTGACGGAGCGCTTCCGACTGCTAGAAACGCCGTCATGAAAAACCCGATGGTCTCCCCGGTTCCTTCCCGAGTCGGCAACCGCTCCGCGTTGCACGTGGTCGCGCTGGCCGTGCTCGCCGCGTCGCCCCTCGGTCTCTCCGCGTGCCAGAAGAACGACCCTGCGCCCACCCCCGCGCCGGCAGCGCCAGCGAGCCCAGCCAAGGCCGCCGAAGCGGAAGCGCCGA
>CANMLD010000245.1 GCA_947498315.1 Pseudomonadota bacterium
CCGCGATCGTCCGTGCGTGGCGTCCCGCGATCGTCCGTGCGTGGCGTCCCGCGATCGTCCGTGCGTGGCGTCCCGCGATCGCCCGTGCGTGGCGTCCCGCGATCGTCCGTGCGTGGCGTCCCGCGATCGTTCGTTCGTGGCGTCCCGCGATCGTTCATTCGTGGCGTCCCGCGATCGTTCATTCGTGGCGTCCCGCGATCGTCCATTCGTGGCGTCCCGCGATCGTCCACTCGGGGGGCGCCGCGGTCGTCCATTCGTGGCGGGCCGCGATCGTCCACTCGTGGGGCGCTGCGGTCGTCGAAGCGCTGTGGCTCGCGATGGTCGAGTCGCGGCGGCGTCCGTTCGTCGCGCCGAGGTGACGTGCCGCCTTCTCGTCGAGCCGGGGGCCGACCGTCGTCTCTGGGTCCACTCTTCTCTCGTCGGCCGCGCTCTTCAGCCCGGACGTCTTCTGGAGGGACGTTTCCAAAGATTGCCGAGTCGTCCTGTGCGGCAGCGCGTTTTGCGCTCGGTCCGGCCTCTCGCGCCTTGTCGCGCATGACGTCCCGTTCCACGTAACGCATGTCCGAGAGGAGCGCGGAGACGTTGGCCTTGCGGGTGGACTGCTTGAAGGCACCCGTCAGGACCGTGGTCGGCGTCAGCTCTCCGCGTTCGAAGAGCCCCCACAGCTCGAGCCCGTAAGGCCGCCCGCGTAACTGCGGTGCAAAGCGACCCAGGTAGCGCGTCAAGTTCTCGAGATCTCTGACGAGGAGCTTCCGGGCGACGTTGTTTTGTGACGCGTGGACCGTCTGGGGAAAGTCGATGATGACCGGGCCAGTCGCCGAGTAGAGGATGTTGTATTCCGAGAGATCGCCGTGGACGAGCCCCGCATGGAGCATCTTCACAGCTTCCGCCAGGAGTTGGTCCATCAGCTCGAGCGCCACGGCTTCGCTCATCTCGACGTCACCGAGCCGCGGGGCCGGGTTACCGTCTGGGTCGGTGACGAGCTCCATGAGGAGAACGCCCTCTTCGAACGCGAAGGGCTCAGGAACGCGGACTCCGGCGCTGCGGAGGAGGAAGATCGCGTCGACTTCGGCTGATCGCCATCCTGCTTCGACCTGAGCCTTTCCGTACTTGGATCGCTTGCCTATCGCGCGGTCATCCCGTGAACCACGACCCTTGCGTCCTTCGGTGTAGTCGGCCCGGTCTTTGAAACTTCGGACGGCTGCATCTTTGTAGACTTTACAGACGCGGAGCTCTTCCCCCGACCGAACGAGGTAGACTTGCGCTTCCTTCCCGCTCATCAGGGGACACACAACTTCGTCGATGAGCCCCCGCTCGATGAGGGGTTCCAAAGACGCGGGGATCCGCATGCAATCGCTCCAACGCGGGCGCTCGAGGCGAGGCCAGTCGGCGTGTGGGTTCGCATCACGACCGAACTCACGTCACCTGGTGGGTCGGGCTTTCGTGACTCTACTCCACGATCCTGAACGGCACCCTATGGGGTGCCATCGGCGTGCGCAACTCTTCTTCGTCGAAGTTGGGGTGGAACTACCCATACTTGCTCCCAATCGAGTGCTGGTGTACCAACCAGCCGCCGAGGGCGGCGTCGAGCACAGGCAAGCCACTCCCGGCGACGAAGGCGGTTCTCGAGGTGGGCCTACCTTCGCATGAACGGCTAGAGCGAGGAGATATCCATGACCCAGCGCACCGACGTAGTTCGCGAGATCCTGTCCTGGTATGCGGGCAACCCGCCCGGCGTCATCGCCAACCTGGCTCGCATGCTCGAGCATGGTCGTCTCGCTGGCACCGGCAAGCTGGTCATTCTGCCCGTCGATCAGGGTTTCGAGCACGGCCCGGCGCGTAGCTTCGCAAGCAATCCCCAGGGCTACGACCCTCGTTTTCACGTCGAGCTGGCCATCGAGTCCGGCTGCAATGCCTACGCGGCGCCGCTTGGCTTCATTGAAGCTATCGCGAACGACTACGCCGGGCGCATCCCGCTCATCCTCAAAGTGAACAACAACGACTCGCTGACTGCGGGCAAAGATCCCTGCTCCGCGGTGACCTCGTCCGTAAAGGACGCGCTGCGGCTCGGGTGCTCGGCCATCGGGTACACGATCTATCCGGGTACGGCCCACAAGAACACCATGCTGGAGCAGGTGCGCACGCTGATCGAGGAGGCCCGCCAGGTTGGGTTGCCGACGGTGATGTGGAGCTATCCGCGCGGGACGGGGCTGTCCAAGGACGGCGAGACTGGCATCGACGTGGTCGCATACGCCGCGCACATGGCCTGTCAGCTCGGCGCCCATATCGTCAAGGTCAAACCCGCGTCGAACCACGTCGAGCAGGACGCCGCACGAAAGGTCTATGCAGCCGAGAAGATTCCGATTGGCACGCTCGCGGAACGCACGAAGCACGTGGTCGACTCTTGTTTCGCGGGTCGCCGAATCGTCATCTTCTCCGGTGGTGAAGCGAAGGACACCCCCGCCGTCCTCTCTGAGATCGAAGCGCTCGCGGCGGGCGGCTCGTTTGGGTCCATCATGGGTCGTAACGCTTTTCAGCGGCCGAAAGCAGACGCGATCGCCCTCCTCCATTCGGTGATGGACGTGTACGCGAAGGCGAGCAGAGCGTGACCAGGCCCTCGAACGACAAGCCGCCACTGGCGACGACGCCATCGGGCTCGTCGGTTCCGACCTTCCGGATCGCGCCCAACGCGGCGTGGCGAGCGGTCGAAGACCACATCTTCGCCATCACCCCAGACAACCGACAACACGAGCTCTCGGGCGAGGTGGAGGTCGTGGTCTGGCATGCCCTCGCTGCAGGCCCGACCACGCTCGAGTCGCTGGTCGGGAGCTTGTCCGAGTCCTTCGAGGTGTCCTCAGAGGATGTCCGAGCAGATTTGGTCGACTTTCTCGGCTCCCTGCGCGCCGCTCACTTGATCGAAGAGGTCTTGCCGAACGAGGCCACCTGAGCGTTCTTCGACCACGGGATCGGTGGTGGGTTTGAGCCAGCGATTCATCTGCGTCCCGGTCATGCGGTTGTGACCCGTTGGATTCACGATGGATTTGCCATGAGTCTTGACTGACCCAGCCCCCAGTCGTAGCCTCCCGCCGGGCGATTCCAGTCTGACGGTTCGAGCGGCCTAGTTCGCAGAGATCCCCACCTGGGTCAGGTCACATTCTCGTGAACACGTCGAGCTGTCGGCGCAACAAAACGAGAGCGGTCGGGATGGCTAGGAGCCCAGCCGTCGAGCGAGGCGGCCCCGAGGCCACTCAAGGTTGGGTTGGCCATGAGGCCTTGAAGCGGTTGAGGTGCAGAGCGGGTCTGAGGAAGCGGTCCCGTCGTCACCTCGAAGCAATCGCTAAACCGTTTGCCCGTCTGGCCGATTCCACGGAACCGCCAGTGGGCCCGAGCCCAACACCGCTGTGATGCGGTAGTGGGATCGGAGCGCGGACCCGCCTCGAGCGCCCGGCCCCGGGGGGGCGAGCTGATACGAACGCCAACGAACCCGGATGTCGTGGCGACGAGAAGATGGACCACGCAGCTGCAAGTCAGCTGGAGGCAGGGACGATGAAGGACAAGATGACAGGGATTTCGCTCTCCTCGACACGTCTTCGGGGGCTGAGCGGCCTGGTTGCGGCCGGAGCGGCAGTCCTTGCTCTCGTTGTATTCCCCGGTTGTCACGAGGATGACCCGGAGTCCCCAACCGATGTCTCGGCCGACACCGACGACGAAGACGGTGTCGACGGCGCCGGCGATGCCTCGGATGGTAGTGATGACGTGGATGGTGGCAGCGACGCGTCGGAGTCCGGAGACGGACTTGACGTGGTGGAGCCCCCTACGTTGGCGTGTGAAGTGCGACTCGCGGGTGGCGCGTCCACGTTCGGCCCTCCGAACAGCTTCGCCCTCACCGACGCGGACGAGCCGGCGGACTACGCGGCGTCTCCTGGCCTTCAGGTCGACTTCAGCGCACTCACCCGCAACGTCCCGAATGGAACCGCCGTCCGCTTGACCTTTGACGGCACACGGAAGGAGACGCTGACGCTTACGGCGCTCGCCGATGGCAGTGGCCTCGTGGTCTTCCCGAACGTCACCCTTGCGGCGGCCTCCGAAGTCAACATCGAGCTCACAGTGGGCGATCAGACCCTCACGTGCGAGCCGACCTCCTTCGTGGTCGACAGCAGCAAGTGCGATATCACCGTGACGCCAGCAGCCGGCTGCATCGCGGAAGATGCTGACCCGAACACGGCTGGAACACAGGCCAGCTTCACCGTCGCCAACCCGGATGGGCGATGCGACGAAGGGCAGATCATCTACCGCCTAGGTGGTGAAGAGACGACGCTCGCGGCCGTCCCGCTCGTTGCTGGCGCCGCCACCTTCACGTTCACAGTCGATGCGGGCGTCTCTGACGGGGTCTCGTTCGAGGTCAAGGGTGCCGTGGCGTCTCAGACGAACGTTCAGCGTCGTGTCGAGACCGAGTACGCTGATTACAACAGCGACGCGCGAGCGCCCGAGCTTCAGATCGCCTTGCCGGTCGCAGACACCGTCGTCAGCGCTGCTTTCGACGAAGACGGCGACCTCTCGAACGGCATTCAGTTGGCCGTCACTGGCACGGCGACCGGGTTCGAGCCGGCGTCGGGCGTGATCGAGATCGAAGACAGTCTCACCGGTCAGAAGGTCGTCGCGATCGTTACCGGGGCTGCCGAGCCGTACTCGTGGAAGGCCGTCCTCGACTATGCCGATGGCGTGACCGGCACCGTGATCAATGCCACTGTCAGTGACGCTTGCGGCAACTCCGGAGTCGCTTCGGTGGCCGGGATCGACGTCCTACTTGGCGCCCTGCCGGCGCTCGTCATCGTGAGCCCCGTCGACCTCGCCCGCCTCACTGGCGACCTCGACGGCGACCCTGCGACGACCCAGGTCTACGAGACGACCTTTACCGTCGCCGTTACGTCCGGCTCCGTAGGCGCTACGCTGACTGTCGAGTGCCGTGACGGCATCGACTCGGGGGCCATCTTCGTGCCCGTCGGCTCGGCGACGGTCGATGCTGCCAACACGACCCTCTCGATCCCGGTCGCGATCCCGGTTGGCGCTGACCAGACCAAGTTCTGTCGCGTCGTCGACTCTAGCCCCGAGCCGGCCCCCCCCGTCGGTGTCGCACTGACCGTCGTCCTCCCAGCGCCGGTCCTCGTCGTGGTTCAGCCTGCCGATGGTGCCGTCGTCAATGCGGATGGTGCGTCGTCTCTAGCCGCCTCCATCGCCGTGAGCAACGCCGACTTTGCGCTCGAGTACACGGTCACCGGCCCGACCGGCGAGGTCTACTCGGCGACCACCGCCGCCCCCTCCGCGGGGATCGTCGCTTTCGAGCTCGCCTTCACTGCCGATGGCGACATCGCTGGTCCCGCCCTCCCGGACGGCGCCTACACCGTAACGTTCTCGCCAGTGGGTTCGGACGATGACTACGTCTGTAGCGTCGTCGGGAGCGACTGCAACGTCAGCGTGACTATCGATCGTACTGCCCCAGGGCTCGCCGTCGCGACTCCGGACCAGGACGTCCTCACTCCGCCATCGGATGCCGATAGCGACAACGTTCAGCCCGGCTTCCAGACGGACGTCGTCGCGTCCGTCACCGGCAGCGTGAACGAGGCCGGCACCGAGGTCTGCCTCTCTCTCGGCGGTCAGGCTATCGCGTGCGCCACCGTGGCTGACGGCGCCTCCTCGGTCACCTTCGCGGACGTCACACTTCAGCCAGGCGACAACGTCTTCGGCCTAACGGGCGTTGACGTCGCTGGTAACGCGGCCGTGCCCGCCACTCGCACCGTAAACCTCGTGAGCAACGCGCCGGCCGTGGTCGTAGTCGTCCCCGCGCAAGACTCGAGCACCATCGACCCCAACGTCGTCATCGAAGTGACCGTCGCAGACGCTCAGGGCGTAGCGGCGACGGGCCCTGTAGTGCTTTCCGTCGCCCTCGATGGTGGCGACTTCGCCGCTGTCGTCGCCGACGATCTCGGCGGTGGGCGCTACCGCTTCCCCGTGGCCCTCGGCGCCGTTGGGCCGCACACCATCGTCGTGCTGGCGACTGTCGACGCTGGCATCCCCGGCTTCTCAGCGCCGCGAACCATCGTCGTGAAAGCCGGCCCACCCGCCGTCTCGATCGCGTCCCCGACTGAGGGCCAGATCTTCAACGTCGCCTCACCCGAATGTGCCGCGCTTCCGGGTGCGTGCGTCCGCGATGTGACCTGCGTTGGTACCGACGTCGATGATGGCTCGGAGGCGACTCTGTCGGTCGACTGTGGGGCCGGAGTCGCGATCTCGACCGGGACGATGGACGCTGGTCTCGCGACGTTTGCAGACGTCTCACTCACGGACGGTGCGTCATGCTCCCTCGTATGTGGGGTCGTCGACGTCGGCACTCAGCTCGCCGCCCAGTCCACGGCCGTCACGGTTCGGATCGATCGCTCGGCGCCGGTCGTGGGGCCCTTTACGAAGCCTGCCGCCTCCGTCCTCGTGGTCTACGACGACGAGTCGGCCGACGCCGGCTTCCAGTACGGCGTCGTCGTCCTAGCGGAGGGCCTCTCTGCCGGGGACACCGTCTCGCTCACGTCCGACACCGGCGTCTCCAACTCGGTCGTGCTCGCCTCTGACATTCCCGCAGGCTCGCCCGCCCCGGTCGACTTTGGCCTCGTCACGCTCGGC
>CANMLD010000246.1 GCA_947498315.1 Pseudomonadota bacterium
GTCTCGGTTCCGTTGCAGGGGTCGCCGTCGCTGCAGCTCGGCGGGCACGTGGGCCCGCCGCCGGCGTCGGAGTCCGTGCCGCCGCCGCCATCCTCGTCCGGTCCTACCGCGGCCTGAATCCAAGAAAACACCCCGAGCCCCGGCTCCGCGTCAGCCGCCTCGCGGCCACAAGCGCTCAAGCCTAGCCAGACAATGGCCACTCCCCAGACCTTCACGCTTCCTCCGCCGCACTGCTACGCCAGCATGTCGGCAGTAGCTTGTCGTACAGGCATCGATTCCGTCAAATCAGCGACCCCTTGGACCGGCTAGCCCGCACTATTCATCAGTGGGCGCGATGCTGGCGCCGAAAGCGTGCGACCGGGCCGTCGCCGACCGTAGGGAGGGCATCCGCAGCACGAAGCGCACTGTTAGTGCGCTGATTGAGGCGGACGGCGGCGCGGTGCGAGCCGCAGGACAGCGGCGAGACGCCCGCGAAGGGCAAGAGCCCTTCGCAGTTGGTTTCGGATGCCGGCGCGTGACCGTCGTCAATAGTGCGGGCTAGGAAGGCGAATCGCAGCAGATGCCACGCGCTGGACCGCGACCCGACGACGCGCCTTTCTCTTCCCCGTTCGGGCGCTCGGGGAGTCGTGGTGCCGCCGCGCCCCACCTGGCTCACGGACCTCATCGGTCGGTAGTTGTGCCGGCCGCGCCCAGCAGGAAGCCCAGGAGCGGCTCGCACTTCTCCGCACACGGCGCGACCCGGGCTCCGTGAGGCCAGTAGCCGGCGCGGCCTGGGCAGATAGGATCTTCGATCGCTTTCGCCAGCCAGACCCAGCAACAAGTGGGGCGCGAAGGCGGGCCAAATCGGCCTTCGGGTGTACTTGGACGACTTCGCTGGAGGCGAGCCGCTCTGTGACAAAATCGAGCCAGATTACGGTCCCGCTTGACCCGAAACGTCTCCAGCATTAGCAATGGGGTGGCTGCGATCCGCGGCTTGCCCTCTGGTTTCGGCGCCCACGTCACTTTGTGACTTGGCCGGCCGCTTCCAAGTGGGCCCTTTCGACTCCGTGCCCGTGGGAGTGCCCCGATGCGCCTCGTCTCGACTACCCTCCGAAACGCCGCCGTCGCGACGTCGTTCGCGCTGCTCTCGCTCGCGTGTGCTGTCGACGACGCGACGTCGATCCCGACCGCGCCAGCAGTACAAGGACTCGACCGCCAGACCGTCACCGTGGGTGAGCCGCTGGTCGTGTTTGGCCAGAACTTCCTGTCGCCGGACGAAGGCCGTACTCGCGTCGTCTTCGAGGGACAGTTCATCCCCGCGTCGACCGCGGGCGCCGCGGCCCCAGAGAACGTGCCCGAGCTCGCCCTCTCCCCGATCTACGACGGCACGTTCATCGAGTCCGGTGACGTGGGTGGCGCAGCGGTGCTCCCGGGCACCAGCCTCCTCCGCATCAACCGCTTCGGGCCCTTCGGCGTCCCTTTCGGTGCGGGCGACCGCCCCGGCACGTTCAAAGGCACGCTCCGGGCTGAAAACATCTATCGCGACGGCACCGTCGAGGTTGGCGACCCGACCCCGGTCTCACTCGAAGTGGGGCGTTCAGTAGCCATTACGCGCCTCGCGCCGATCATCGGCGTCGACCGCGATGGCGACGGCAAGATCGTCGCCGTCCGTACTGCAGAGTGTGACGCTCCGGCCCTGCGCGGCCTCGGTGGCATGGGCTACGTTCTGGAGGTCAAGGCGGTGGGGTTCAAGCCCGCGTCCTTCCGCTACCAGTTCACCAACGTCAACGGCAAAGACGTGCTCCCGGAGATCGTCCACATCGTCGAAGGCGACAGCCAAACCGACGTGGTTGGCGACCCCACGAAGCGCGCCAGTGACCCGGTCATCGTCTTGAATCCGCTCACCGAAGAAGAGGGCTGGGCCATCGCCGGAATTCGCGTCACCGCCGTCGACGATCGCGGCGACCCCGTCTACACCGCGCTCCCAATAACCGTCGTCCGCCCTGTCGCCTACCACTACGACGGCGCGCGCGAGCTCGCCGAGTACTACGAGCCCACCGTCGTCAGCGGCCCCTTCACTGGCGGCATCGGCACCGAGATCGCCTACTCCGAGACGGTCTCCGAAGACCGGCAACAAGGCGTCTCGGTCGGCATCTCGAAAGACTGGTCGCGTGCGACCGGTCAGGAGGAGTCCGAGTCGTGGGAGGAGGGGGTCGAGACATCCTCCGAGGTGTCCACGACGAACGCCTCCGGCGTCGATCACTCCGAGTCGAAGAGCTCGTCGGAGACCATCGGCGAGGACTACTCCACGTCCGCTGAGAACAGCGTGGCGGTCGGTACCGAGACCGGCAGCAGTTGGTCTTGGAACACCGCCAAGGAGATGAGCGCCGAGGAGTATTCCGACACGATGAAGGAGCTCTCTGGCGAGGTCTCGGCGGAGGTCAGCGCCAGTGTGACTGGCGAAGGCTCGATCCCGGGGCTGGCCAAGGTCAGCGGCACAGTCGGCACCACGGTCGGCACGTCGGTCGGCATGAGCACGGGAACCACGTCCGGGGCGCGCACCGGCACGTCCGAGAGCGTTGGCAACTCGATGGAGGGATCAGACTCGAGCTCTCAGGTCTTCGGCAGCGCGACATCGGATTCGCGTTCGAAGAACTTCTCGGGCACCTACGCCTTCGACAGTCAGGACACCATCTCTAGCTCCACCGCGAAGACCGAGGCCAAAGGCGAGAGCCGCGCGTTCTCGGTCGGCGGGTCTGGCTCGCTGTCCGAGTCCTTCAGCGAAGGCGCCTCCGAGCAGTGGGAGTCGTCGTGGGTCTCGTCGAAGGGTCAGTCGAGCTCGCTGCAGATCTCGAGCAAGGTCCCCCGCGGCCGCTGTGCCGTGGTCTACCGCCAGACGGTCCGCTGGGTGCGCCGCGCGCAGCTCTACAACTACGACCTTTGCGGCGTGCGCACGCTCATGGGCGAGATGAACTTCAACGAGTGGACGTGGACACCGTCCATCGCGCTCGGCGAGGGTGACAACTGCGACCGCGTGCCGTCTGGCCTCCCACCCGCGGCGTGTTTCGTCGCGTGCGAGTAGGAGGACTCCTCCTCGCCCTGCTGGTGCTGGGTTGTGGGTCCGAGAGCAGCGACGGCGTTTCACCCGCCTGCGCCAAGGACATCGACTGCCCGGCCGACCAGCGCTGCTTGAGCTCGGCGTGTGTGGCTCTCGGCGCCAGCGGTTGCAAGAGCGACGCCGAGTGTGATGGGGGCGGCAAGTGCCTGCCCTCCGGCGCCTGCCAGAAGGCCGAATGTTCCGTCGCCGCGGACTGTTGCCCATCTGGCGACGCCTGCGGCCGCGAGTGCCGAGACTTCCAGTGTTTCGGCGCCGAGTGCACCGACGGCGAACGACGTGAGTGCTTCCTCGGCTGCCACCGCGGCGAGCGGATCTGCGAGCGAGGCGAGTTCCAACCGTGTGACGCGGCGCCCATCGCCCCCAATGAACTCTGCGGTAACGACGAGGACGACGACTGCAATGGGCAGACCGAAGAAGGCTGCACGACCTGCTCTCCCGGCACGTCGGTGCCCTGCTCCACCGCGTGCGGCGACGGCGAATCGGTGTGCGACCCGAACGGCCAAGCCGGCCCATGCTCCTCGGGTACCGACTGCGCCTGTACCGCGGGCGAGACCAAGGACCGACCGTGCGGCAACTGCGGCACAGAGACCGCTGCCTGCGAGAGTGGGGCCTTCGCGTGGTCCGGAGAGTGCCTCGGCGCTGGCGTGTGCACCTCCACGATTGGCGCTGAAGGCAACGTCGACTGGCGCGCCTGCGGGCTCTGCGGCTCCCAGACTCGGATCTGCAGCGGCGATTGCACGTGGGGCGAGTGGTCCGAATGCTCCCAAGAAGGTGAATGTGACCCAAGCTCTCCGGCCGAAGAACGCGGCTGCACGGGTGCGTGCGGCGTCGAGGCCCGCACCTGCGACGCGGCCACCTGCACCTGGAGCGACTGGAGCGCTTGCAACGAGAGCGGTGGGTGCACGCTCGGAGACGACCAGACGCAGCCTTGCGGCAACTGTGGTCTGAAGGTGTCGACGTGCGACAGCGACTGCCAGTGGACGGCCTTCGGAGCCTGCTCAGGCGAAGGCGTTTGCAAGCCCGAGACGGTGGAGACAGAGAAGTGCGGTAACTGCGGGGAGCGGCAGCGTCTCTGCTCCTCCTCTTGCGGCTGGGGGAGCTGGTCCGAGTGCGACGGCGAGGGCCAGTGCACCGCGGGCGAAGAGGAGGTGACCGGCTGCGGTCCTGGTACGACCAAAGGGCCGTGCGAGCAGGGGACGGCTGTCAAAAAGTGCTCGGCGTCGTGTAGCTGGGGCCCCCTCGGCGCTTGCATAGGCGCCGTGTTCCCCAAGGAGGAGATCTGCGGCGACGGCATCGATCAAGACTGCTCGGGAGCGGACAAAACGCAGCCGGACGACTGGGAACCGAATGACACCTGCGGGTCGTGCGCTTGGCTAGGCAAAGACCCGGATGGCGCTCCCGTCCTGTACGCGACCTTCGACGAGGCCGCGGACACCGTCGACTTCTACTGCTTCGATGCCGTCGACGACTTCAACGTGGTCGGGTTCGGTGAACACATCCGCGTCGATCTGATGAACCAAAGCAGCGGGCTCGACGCCGACATCTTCCTCTATCGCAACGTCACTGACTGCAAGCTGGGGACCTCGAAGGCGGTCGCAAAGAGTGAACAGTTCGGCTCCGTCAACGAATCGATAGACTGGAGCGAGACCACCGGGACGAGTGATGACGGCACGTGGGTCATCGAGGTCCGCAACTTTGAGCCCGCTGCGGCGGGTTGCTCCAAGGCCTACACGCTCCGCGTGAACGGCCTCAACTGACCGGCGCGTCGATGCCGGGACTTTGCACCTTCCTCCTCGCCGGCTCTTTGCTGGGTCAAGCGCGCCTCGTGGGCCCCGGCAACGAAGTCCCAGTCGCCTTCGCTGCACTCGACGCGCAAATCTGGGCGACTGCGAACGAGCACGGCGATGTCCACCTGACGGCCGACAGCGGCCTCACCTGGCGCACGTACGAAGCTCAACGCCCGCCCGCTGGGCTGCTCACTCAGCATCGCTCGCGTGGGCGCACTGTTGACGTCCATAACGACGGCATCGCGCTCCAGGACCTCGGCGCGTCCCTGCGCGACCTCTGGTACTTCGACGACGCGGAGTCCGGGATCGGCTTCTTCGACCGGTCTCCGAACGACGACGAGGTGACCAAGGCCGACCCGCCACCAGGCTTTCCCGAGGCCGGCGACGTCGTCATCGGAGAAGACGAGAAGCGGGACTCGCCGAATGGCGCGTCTCGGTCCAACGTGGGCAAAGCGGTCTCGCTACAGGGCGCCATGGAAGCGGCCACCGGCGCCGCGGAGTCCCCCAGTCGTATCGGCTTCACACCGTCAGGGGAGATCGTGCTCGTGCGGGGTGCGCTTTGCGAGCGAATCGGTCCTTCGGGCCGCAGGGTGGTGGCGTGCGAAGATATTGAAATTCATGGTGAATCTGAAGCGTCGGGTGACTGCCGAGTCGCCCGGGCCGGTGGGGCGGTCATGGTCTTGTGTGGTCGGATCATCGTCGTCGAAGGCGGGCCAGTGACCGGGCGTCGCCGTGACGGGCCTACACTCGACGACGCAATCGCGGCGGCGGAACGGCGCTTCGGAGCGGCGCGCGCGCGTGCCCTTGACGCGCCCGATCAGCAGCGACGTGCGGCCTTCGTCCCGCGATTCGGCATCGCGGGGGGCTTCGCCGCGACGGATCCGTCCGCGATCCTCGCGGCGGCGTTCCTCGACGACATCACGCCGTTCTCGGACCTCTCGACCCCCACGAACTTCGGCTTCGGCAAGACCGACGATCAGCTCGGCGAGCGCGACAACATCGCGTTTCAAAAGGACGTGACGGTCACCTTCGGCTACGTCTTCGGCGTCCTGCAATGGGGGATCGATGCGCCCCCGCCCCCTCTTCCGGCCCTCGACGAGGCCGATGACCTGCGAGCCGAGGTGATCGCTCTGCATCAGGAACGGCAGCGACTGTTGGGCGAAGTGCCGCTCCCCGCCCGCGCCGCCGCCCGTTCGTTGCGCCTCGAAGAAGTCACCGCGCTCCTCGATCTGCTCACCGGAGGACTTTACCGTGTCTCGTCCATTGCTCCTTGAATCGAACCCGGGAAGGATCCAGGCTATGAATCGTCCAACGCTGCTTTCGGGATCCATGCGCCACGCTCTGGTGAGCGCGCTAGCCCTCGTCTCATTTCACGGCAGCGCCGTCGCGCAGACGCCTGACCCCCGCCTCGAGCCCGACGTCCGGCAATGCCAGGCCGCATCGCTCAAGGCCGCGCGGCTCGAGACCAGCACCATCGACTCCGCACGCTCCCGGGCGTCGCTGAAGGCGCTCGCCCCGGAGCTCGAAGTGAGCGGCGGCTTCACCCGGTCAACGCTCGACGAAGACACGATCAATCAGGAGTACGACCAAAACAGCCCGTGGATCTTGAAGGCGTCCGGGGGCGACAGTTGGGAAGTGCGCGGTGAAGTGACCTGGAACTTCCCCGAGCTCGTCTTCAACGCCGAAGAGCTCGACGCCGCCGGGCTCGTGACGTTGCAGGAGGCGCGCCTCCGCGAAGTGACCCGCGTCTACTTCGAGCGACGTCGTGCGATCTT
>CANMLD010000247.1 GCA_947498315.1 Pseudomonadota bacterium
CACGGTCTCTCTCACCTCGGGTGGGGAGACCGCGAGCCGCGTCGAAGGGTTCCGGTATACCTATGTGCTGCCCGGTGCCCCAGCCACGGACGGCAACATCGGCGCCGATTGGCCTTCCGCGATGAAGCTCGCCGACGACACGGCTGAAGCGGGCTGGGACAACAACGACCTCGATGTGCTCTACGCCGGCTTCGACGACGAGTACCTCTACATCGCGATCGCGGGCACTGTGGAGGCGACCAACGTCCTCTCGGTCTACCTCGACACCGACTTCGGCTCGGGCACCGGCTTCAAGCCAGACGCGCTGACTGACAACGCCGGGTCGCTCGACAACGCGCTCGCGGGCGGCGCCATCAAGGTCTTCGTCCCAGGCTTCGGCGCGGAGTTCGCCGCCGGCGCCTTCGGCGGATCGGGCCAGGGCATCGCGATGGTCGACGGCGGTGGCAAGGCCGGACTTCGCGGGTTTGGCGGCGGCGCAGGCGACTTCTGGTGGCTCAATGCCGACGTGGTCTGGGGGCCCGATGGCGTGGAGCTGCGCATCGCCCGCGACACCCTCGGCATCGCTGCGGGCGGCAATGGGCCCGGTCACGAGCTCGCGTTCTTCGTTCGCATCGTCAATCAGGACGGGGAGTACTCGAGCCCCGAGGGTCTGCCGACCTCGACCAACAGCGACGGCTCTGTCGACACCATCGTTCGATTCTGGGTGGACTGATCATGGTCAATAACCGCGTCCCTCTCGCTCTCCTCGTCCTGAGCCTGTCGTGCGCTGAGAAGCAAGCGACCTTCACGCAAGGCGACCCCATCCGACCCGACTCGAGCACGGAAGACAGCACTCTCGGGGGCACGATCGCGGGCGAGCCTGACATCGCCGACGGCACGGTCGACCAGACCGACGCGACCGATGGTCAAGACGGCGTCGAGTCTCCGGACGGTCAGGATGGCGTCGACGGGGCAGTCGACGCTCCTGACGGCCAAGACGGCGTCGAGTCCCCCGACGGTCAGGACGGCACCGTCGACACCACCGACGGCCAGGATGGGACCGTCGACAGCACCGACGGCCAAGACGGCGCCGTCGACGGCTCGGACGGGTCGCTCCCCGACACTACGTCGCCGCAGGTCGTCTCGGCGTTCTCGGCCGACGGCAAGACGGTCACGGTCCGTTTCAGCGAGATCGTCGCCGGCGACGGCGTGACCGCCGGCAACTTCAACATCAAGGGATCCGACAACAGCACGATCGCGCTCTCAGCCGCCACGGTCGACGGCCGCTACGTCCGGCTCGAGCTCTCGAACCCCTCTGCTGTCGATTCGAGCCTCACGTACACGTGTTTCGTGACCGGCATCAAGGATACGGCGGGCAACCCGCTCGACACGACCAAGGCAAAGTCGGTCATCCGCCGCACGATGTACCTGTCCATCCTGTGGCACCAGCACCAGCCGCTGTATTACGACTCGATCAAGGACCAACAGTCCGGCCCCTGGGTGCGCAAACACGCGACCAAGGACTACTACGACATGGCGTCGATACTGGCGCTGTACCCGGACATGCACCTCAACATCAACTTCACGAGTGTGCTGAACTTCCAGCTCCAGATGTACATCGACCGGCTCCTCCCCTACGTCGACTTCGAGAACAACACGGTCGACGAAGAGGCCTTCCTCGCGATGTGGAAGGGCAAGACCGATCCCTTCGTGGATCTGCTCCTCGAGGACACGCCGTCGCCCGCGCAGGCCACGGAGGCCCAGATCGGTCTCTTCTACGACGATCCGTGGGCTACCGTCTCCACGGCGGACGCCACCATGTCTCGATGGCCGCAGTACGTGGCGCTGCGCGAGAAGAACCCGGCGCAGCTCACCCAGTCGGACTTCCTCCACCTCAAGATCTTCTTCGAGCTCGCGTGGTTCGACCCGGACTTCATCAAGGGGCCCGTCTCGCTGCCGACGGGCCGCGTCGTCGACCTCTCGGATCTCGTCACCCAGCACGCCGACGGCACCTTTACCTTGAAGGTGCCTGCATCAGAGCAAATGGCGAACCGGCTCGTGGCGGAGAACGTCAAGATCATCGAGGCGGTCATCCCCATCCACAAGCAGCTGATGTACAACTACCAGACGAAGACGGGTCAGATCGAGATGACGATGACCCCGTACTATCACCCGATCTTGCCGCTCATCCAGGACACGAACCTCGCCAAGAAAGGCCAGCCCTTCGACTTGCTGCCGGAGCCCAATTTCAGCTTTGCTGAAGACGCCGAAGCCCAGGTCTTGAAAGCCGTCGCTGAGTACGAGGCGGTCTTTGGGATCAAGCCGCAGGGCGTCTGGTGTGGCGAAGGTTCCGTCGCGGAAGAGATCGTCAAGACGCTGCGCGATGCGGGCCTCCGGTGGACCGCGACCGATCGCCAGGTGCTCCAGAACTCGACGCCCTCAGGCCAGGCTCATTGGTTCCCGTATCGCGTCGACGCCGACACGGCGCAGGGCGACGGCGGCAGCCATGACGACGAGATGCTCATCGTGTTCCGCGACACGCAGATGAGCAACGACATCGGCTTCAAGTACCAGTCCTACACAGGCAAAGACGCCGCCAACGAGATCATCGCCAACGTGCTCGCCCAGGCCCCGCCCTTCGGCGCCAAAGACCGCCTCGTAACGCTCATCGTCGACGGCGAGAATGCGTGGGAGGAGTACCGGAAGGAGCACGACGGGAAGGGCTTCTTCCACGCGCTCTATGGCGGCCTCTCGGAGTCGTATCAGGTCGGCGAGATCATCCCAGTCACGGTCAGCGAGTACATCGACGGCAACCCCGCCCGCGCTGTGCCGCCGCACCCGATCGCGGAGCAGACCGAGCTCGAGCCGCTCTGGCCCGGCTCGTGGATCGACGGCACCTATTCGGTCTGGGTGGGTGAAGGCGAGGAGAACGTCGCGTGGGGCTACCTCCTAAAGGCCCGCACCGATTTGCAGAACAGCGGCCTCCCGCGTCCGAACCCGTCCGCGCCGCCGCCGTCGGACATCGGCTCGAAGGCCTACCTCATCTGGTTGGCGTGGGAGTCCATCTACGCGGCCGAGGGCTCGGACTGGTTTTGGTGGTACGGCTTCGACATGACGACGCCGGCTAATGACGACACGCCCTTTGACAAGGGCTTCCGCGGCCACCTGGCGAGTATGTACCAGTACATGAACGCCGCGCTCACCCTCGAAGGGAAGTCCACGTTCCCGGTCCCGGACTTCGCGCCCATCATTCAGGCGCAGCCGCAGCCGCCGTCCGAACCGTTCCCGCCGGGCGAGGAGCCCGACATCGACGGCTCGCTGCTCCCGAACGAAGCGGAGTGGACCAACGTCGGCGGCTTCTTCTATGACAATGACTCGGGCGCTCAGGCCAATCAGAACGACGACATCGCGCTCGTCTACTACGGCTGGTCCACGGACGCGCTCTACCTTGGCATCCTTTCGAACGACGACCTCTCGAAGAAGCTCGGGACGGACTACCGGTTCGATATCTATCTGTCCCACAAGAAGATCGTGGACATCGAGACCGGCGAGACTCAGTCGGATCCGAAGAACACGACCTCGAGTAACGGCACCCCTCTGATATTCGCCGCGGGCGGCGCGGCGAGGGAGGTCCGGGTCTCGCTTGCCGGCGCATCCGCCGTGGCGACGCTCCGAACCGCCAATGGTTCCGGCGGCTGGACCTCGGGTTCCGCCGCGGGGATCACCGTGGGTGGGCCCATCAGCAAAGGAAAGCTCATCGAGGTCAAGATCCCGTTCGCCAACCTCAACATGGCGATGGGCGATCCCCTCGAGGTCGCTGTGACAGCGTCATCGGCTGGTGAAGACCTCGACGTGGCCCCCTCACTCGACGCCAAGCCGGTCTTCGACGACCCGACGAACGCGGTGTACGTCACCTTCACAGCCGACGTCTCTGAGAAGACGGGGGTCAAGGTCGACACCTACGGGCCCATCACCACCATGCCGCCGCCGAAGAGCAACGGGATCGTCTACATCACCGGAAACCAGGACAAGCTCACTCAGTGGACCCCGAACAAGCTCCCGATGCTCGATGACGGCACCGGCGCGGACGCGGTCGCAAACGATGGGGTCTGGTCAATCACGCTGCCGCTGACCCCTGCGGCGGTCGTGCGCTACAAGTACACGATCGGCCTGCCCAAAAACGAAGGAAAGTGGAGTGGAACCGAGGAGTTCCCGCTCACGGAGCGCGGCTTCGTCGTCACCAAGGACCCCACCAAGACCAAGATGCTGATCAAGGACGTCTTCGCCGACCGGCCGCAGCCGACCGGCACGATGGGCAAGAAGACGGTCGTCACGGAGTCGGAGTGATCCATCCCCCTCGGAGGCCGCCGTCGTGAAGGTCCTCTTCCTCGAGGTCGACACGGAGCGTAGCTGGGCCGTCGCCTCCATCGGCCCCTCCTTCCTCGCCGGCGCTCTCCGAAGCGCAGGTCACGAAGCGAGCTTCTTCCGCGTCACCGTTGACCACGACGCCCGCGACGTCCTCGACGTCATCGCCGAGGAGCGGCCCGGGCTAATCGGCGTCTCCATGACCACCCGCCAGTGGCTACGCGGTAGGGACCTCGTCGCCGCTGTCAAGGCGGTCGTGAACATCCCGCTCATCGCAGGTGGCCTCCATCCGACCTTTGCTCCGGAAGGGGTCCTCGAGTGCCCTGGCTTCGACTTCGTGTGCCTCGGCGAAGGGGAGGGCGCGCTCCCCGACCTCGTCGCGGCGCTCGAGGGCGGACGTGACGGGCACGGTATCGCCAACATCTGGGTGCGGGGTGGGAGCCGGCCGCCTCTGCGTCCTCCCTTTGCTCCCATCGACGGGTTGCCGTGGCTCGCGCGGGACTTCCTCGACGAACACTACGGGCTCGTCCACATGGCGACCCAGCGCGGCTGCCCCTTCCCGTGCACCTACTGCGCGGCGCGCATGTACGACGAGCTCTACGAGAAGGCGGGCGACCAATACGGGCGACGACGGAGCGTCGACAGCGTGCTCGCGGAGTTGATTCAGCTTCGAGACCGACGCCCGAGCGGCGCTAGTCGCGGGCCAAGCCAGATCAACTACGTGATTTTCCTCGACGACACCTTCACCATCCACCACCCGTGGGTGCGTGAGTTTTGTGAACGTTACCGTGAGGAGATTGGTGCGCCCTTCTGCCTCCACGCGCGTGTCGAGACGGTCAATCCGCGCCTCCTCGAGGAGCTCGCCTCGGCCGGGTGTCGACAGATCACCTACGGGGTCGAGAGCGGCAGCCCTCGGCTGCGCCGCGACGTGATGAAGCGCTTCGCCACCAACGAGCGCTTCGAGGAGGTCTTCCGCTGGACTCGGGAGCAAGGCATCACCGTCACGGCGAACTACATGCTCGGCCTCCCGGAAGAGACCCGCGACGACCTGCAGATGACGCTCGACCTCGCCGAGCGCCTCGATGCCTACGACTTCGGGTACTTCGTCTTCTACCCGTACCCAGGCACTCAGCTCTTCCACCACTGCCAAGAGCGCGGCTATCTCCCTTCGGACTGGCTCCATCGTCCCGCGAACCACCGACAGTCGATCTTGACGCTCCCGACGCTGACACCGAGCGACATCGCCGAGTACTACGACAAGTTCACCGACTTGCGGGTGCGGCTCCACGCTGCTCGCGGGGGCGGCGCCGCAACGGAACACGTCATCGCGTCTGCGGAATGCGGCTAGACCATCAGGGATCGAACAAAATCCTTCATTTGCCCCTCCGCGTACCGATGACTGCCGTGGCTATCGGGTCGGCAGAGGTCTCTCCGCGATGCGAAACGTGGTTGGTGTAAATGAATAATAACATAATAATTGCCCGTATTAATTCGTGGGTGACCCCGTGAGCGCTGCAACGATGGAGCTGTGGCTCACGGCGGCGCAGCAAGCGCTCTGCTCAGTCGCTACGTCTGCTCTCGCCTTCGACGAGGCGGTCATCACGGAGCCACGAGTCGCTGTCCCCACGACACTGTACGGCGCTATGATCTCTATCGTCGGTGACACGGAGAGCATCGAGCTCGCCATCTCCTCGACCACGGCCGTGGGCCAGCGCCTAACCAAAGCGATGCTCATGGAGGACGGTCCGGATGACTTGCCTGAGTCCGATGTCGTGGACTCGCTCGGGGAGATCGCCAACATGATAGCAGGCGGGGTCAAGAAGCGTCTCGCACCGGACCGGCCCGGTCTCCGACTGGGTCTTCCGCTCTTCATAGACGGAACGGTCGAAGGCAAACGTGGCGCAGAGTCCGCTGCAACCATCATCCGGCTCGGCGACGCGGACGTTCACCTCATCGTCTTCTTGCACAAAGCACACTGAAGCTCGTAACTAACTCGACTCCGAGGGCTGCCGCCAGCTGAGCCGGCGCGGCTCTTAGAGCTGCCCCGGGGCTATCAGCGTTCAGCTGTCGGCGGTCAGTTCCGGCGCCGGCCGGCTGGGGGGCAGCTCAGTACCGAGTGCCACGGACGCTGCTCGTCTCGTGACTGACTCGGTCTCAGGGGCTGCTGCCGGCGATGCCGGCGCGGCGCTCAGTGCTGCTTCTGAGCGCTCAGCGGTCAGCCCCAGCGCCGGCGTCGCCTGCTTCAGCCGGAGCTAACGTTCCGGCCGGCCGGCTGGGGCGCCGCCCCAGACC
>CANMLD010000248.1 GCA_947498315.1 Pseudomonadota bacterium
GCGCTCGGCACCGCGTTCGTCTTCGACACGCAGCTCGTCAGTGCGCTGAGCCTGCACGTCTCGCAGAAGCACCTCATCGACACGTTGCGTGAGGCGGAAGGAGGCGACGTCCCTGCCGGGCGCGTCTTTCAGCACGGGCTCACAGGGCAGTCCGACCGCAACTTCTACACGAACCGGATCCCGGAGCTGAAAGACGACGGCGCCGCCATCCGCGCCCTCATTCGAGAGAAGGACGAGGTCGTCACCGTCACGATGCCCGGCGGCGGGGTTGGCACGACGGCCGTCATCCCCGGCTTCTCGCCGGCGAACGACAAAGATGACGATGGCCGTCGCGATAGCGTGGCCTACGCGGGCGTGACGACGTCACTCGACATCGCCGCGGCACCGCTCATCACGCTGAACGATGCGGATGCGAGCTGGGCGCCCGAGGCCTGGAAGGGTGGGCGCCTCATCGACAGCGAAGGGTGGCGCTACACGGTCGTCGCCAACACGGCGAACACCCTGCAGGTAGACCTGGGGTCCGCTCGAGGGCCGGACGACCTGGCCGCCAAAAATGAGGCGCGGCAAGGCTTGCCCTTCGACGCATCGCTCGGCCCCAAAAACGCATACCGGCTCTTCGCTGCTGGTGATGCGCTCGACGAGTCCTCCACCGCCACGCAACGTGAGCGGCTCTACATGCTCCTCCCCAAGGTCGGCAGCGAAGGCGCCGGCCGCAGCGATCGCGGCTCCTTCTCGACGCTCAATCACGCGTTTCGACGGCAGACCGGTGGGCGCCATATCCCCATCATCGACGATCGCAGCTCACGCATCCTGCTCGCGACCTCCGAGCTCCGCCCCGGCGAGGTCGACAAGAATCCCATCCTCTCATCGCTCATCGATGAAGCCGAGTTCACGCGCCGTACCCACGCCGGTCTCGTTCGCGGTAACTCGGCGGCAGAGCCACTCAGTGGCATGGCGGTCTGGGATGACGGCCTGGCGCTCGTCGGCTACGCGGTCGAGCCGTGGGTCGTTCAGCGAGGCAAGAAGTTCAAGCTCATCCTCTACTTCCACGTCACCAAGCCGGTGACGCAGAGCTACAAGATCTTCGTCCACGCCGACCGGGGTGGCAACCGCATCCACACCGACCACTGGCCGCTCGCTGTCAGTCAGGGCAAAGAAGGCAAACATTGCGTCGGCTGTTTTCAGACCGACCACTGGATGGCGGGCGACATCGTCGTCGACGTGTACGAGCGCGAGGTGCCTTTCGGCGCCCCCACCGGCGAGCACGACCTCTTCTTCGGGCTCTTCAACCCAGATGACGGTGACAAGCGCATCAAGGTCACGACCTGGAACGACAAGCTCATCCGCTACAACGGCAATGATGATCGCCCTCGTATCGGCTCCTTCGTGGTGCGCTAGTGCCCGTGACGCACTGGCTCTTCGGCGCTGCGGTCCTGGTCCTCGGTGCGCTCGTCGGTTCCTTCCTGAACGTCGTCGTCTACCGCATGCCGCTCGGGCTCAGCGTCGTCAGACCGGGTAGCCGCTGTGGCGCCTGCGGCACCGCCATCGCCCCGTGGAACAACATCCCCGTGCTCTCGTGGCTCTTCCTTCGAGGCAAGGCAGCGTGCTGTAAAGCCCCGTTCTCCATCCGTTATCCCATGGTGGAAGCCGCCACTGCGGCGCTCGCATTCGCGCTCTGGAGCCGGCTCGTGGTGCCGATGGACGGTCGTTCGCCGCCCGACCTCGAGCTCGCGCTCGGCGGCTGGGCGCTGCTCTTCACGTTCGGGGCCGTCCTCCTCGTCGTGGCGCTCATCGATCTAGACACCCTCCGCATCCCCGACGTGTTGTCGCTCCCTCTCATCCCTCTCGGGCTCGCTACGGCGTGGGCTTTCGGCAGCGTCACGCACGTGTCCATCGAGCAGAGCCTGTTCGGGATCCTCATCGGCGGCGGCACCTTGCTGGTCGTCACGTACGGCTTCTTTGCCATCACCGGCCGCGAAGGGATGGGACTCGGTGACTACCGCCTCATGGCAGGGGTCGGCGCCTTCCTCGGCTGGCAGTCCCTCCTCTTCCTCCTCATCGCGAGCGCGGTTCAGGGGCTCATCTTCGCCGGGGTCGTGAAGCTGTTCCGCCTCGAAGGGGCGCTCCCCCGCCTCGACGATCCGATCCCCGCCGGCTTCTCCGACGGCGCTGACGGGGCTGAGTCCGCACCGCCCGCGCCGCCCGGCGAGCCGGAGGGACCCGCCCCTCTTGCAGTGCCTTTCGGACCCTTCATCGCCCTCGCCGCGCTGCAGTGGCTCCTCTTCGAACCGCTGTGGATGAAGCTCCAGATGACCTGGGTCTTCGGGATGGGATCATGAGCGTCTCTAACGCGCTGACCTGGGTACTCGAGCGGCATCAGCCCGAGGGTGTCGCTGCACCGCTCTTTGCGGAGGGGCCCGTCATCGTGTGGGCGCCGGAGCCCGATCCTGAACCGCTCCTCGTCCTGCAACGCCACGGTTCGCAGCGGGCGTTGGAGCTCGTGGTCACCTTCAAGCCCGACGCCGAGGTCCTCGCTGCGGCCGGCGTCATGACCGTGCGGGAACCGACGGTGATGGACGCCGCGGGCGCCGTGGTCGTGGTCACGAGGCACCGTGAGCAGACGCTCGTTCACCTCGCCGACGCACTCGCCCGCACCCGCCCGGGTGGCGCGGTCCTAGTCGCGGGTGCCAACGCGCTCGGCGCGAGCTGGTACGAGGGTAGGCTCGAGGACGCGGGCTTCGAGCTCGAGGTCGAGTCGAAGGCCAAGTGTCGGGTCGCCCGTCTGCGTCGCCCCGAGGTGCTGCCGCCGCTCGTCGCTGAGTGGGCGGCGCTCGCGGTCCCGACCGAGGTGGAGGGGACGCCGCTCGCGACGTGTCCCGGGCACTTCAGCGCGGGGCGCATCGACCCCGGCTCGGCGCTCCTCGCCAAGGTCGTCCCGCCGCTCTCGGGTCAGGTCGGCGACTTCGGCTGCGGCTGGGGCTTCCTCACGTGGTCCGTCTTGCAAAAGGGGCGTGAGCTCACGGCGTTACACCTCGTAGACGCCGACGCCAGCGCCCTGCGGCTCGCCGAGGAGCGCCTGCGAGCGCCGGTCGCCGCGCTCGGGATCCCACTCACGGCGACCTGGGCCGACTGCCGCAAACGACCGCCCGAGCTGCCCTTCCTGCACGCGATCGTGACCAACCCGCCCTTCCACCAAGGCGATCGCCAGACCCTGTCGGTGGGCCTCGACTTCGTGACGGCCGCCGCGGACACGCTGCGCCAGAACGGCCGCCTCTACCTCGTCGCGCTTCGAAACCTCCCCTACGAAGACGCGCTGAACTCGGCTTTCGGCACGGTCCGTATGGCAGCGGACGACGGCGCCTATCGCGTCTGGGACGCCCGCGACCCCATCTCGGAGAAGGCTCGCGCCGCGCGGCTGCAGCGGCAGAAGCGGACGCGCTGAACCCCAACATTCTGGAACAGGTGTTGCCCCCAGGCACTCACCGCGCCTTCCCGAACGCCGGCCACCATCCTGCGGAGTAGTCAAACCCCACACGCCGGCCGATACCGCCGGCCTTGGTGCCCCGCGTCTCGCGGGGTCTGTCGTGCAAAGTCAATCGGAGATCCTATCCGCCGCGGGGCGCCTTGCCCGCAGGGGCAACCTGTGGGCGGGTGTCTGGCAGGCTCATGTATCGGGCGGGAGGACAGGAGACGCGCGGGGCCGCTGGTCTTCCACCGCGTGTTCGGGTTGCGTTGGCTGTTCGGGTTGGCCGTCCCGCCCGCCGCGCCTGGAGGCGCCGAGACGGGACTTCCTTCGGGGGCGGCCGCATTGGGTCGCCAGCGTTAAATGTGTGCGATTCATCCATGCGTTACCGCTCACGCCCAGAGCTGGACGATGTTCGGTCCCTCCGACACGCTCGACTTCTATGACGCCTTCCCCGGCGAGTACGACGACCGTGGCGACCGGCCTCATGTACTGGCCCACGTTCCTCAGCGCCACCGAGGAGTCTGGCCTCATGCCGAGACTACGCCAAACCGCGCTTCAGAACGTCGAGCTTCGCAGCGTCCTCGCATCGCCGCCACGCGTTGACGTGCCAACGAGTCGGACGTAGCGTCTCACCGCACATGATGTTGCTCCTCTTCGACCAGCCGATCCTGAGTTCACCGTTCCAACCACCAGAATGCCAGTGTGGACAAGACGAGCTTGGGCAACTAACGCATCAGTTTGCTGACCAGCGGCGGGTGGACGACGACTCGCACGGATCCGCAGGAGGCTCACAATGAGCGCCGAGCCGACGACTCCGCGGGTGGGCATGCTCGCCACCGTACGCAATAGACGTGGCATGGTGGCCTCGGTGGAGCCGTTCGACGGTGCGGCCGAAGGGCGTCTCCATCTCGTCCGGGTCGAGTACACCGACTCCGACGGGGCTCCCAGCGACACGGTTCTGTGGGAGCGGGAGCACGGTCGAGAGCTGCTGGAACCCCACGCGCTCCCCCGCGTCGATGCGGAGCCGCCGATGACGCCGAAGGAGTTCGACGCGCTGGTCCGGGCCGCACGCTGGAGCGCGCTGACGCCGTTCCTGAGCCCGTCCAACCCAAATGAGCGGGCGAATATGCCGATCGCTGCCCCGTTCTTCGGAGCGGTGCAGGTGGACGATTTCCAGCTCGTCCCCCTCCTGAAGGCACTGCAGATGCCACGCGTGTCGCTGCTACTCGCTGACGACGTCGGTCTCGGCAAGACGATCGAGGCGGGGCTGATCCTGACAGAGCTGCTGCTGCGCCGCCGAGCTCGACGCGTGCTCGTCATCACGCCCGCGTCCCTGCGCCTTCAGTAGCAGCAGGAGATGAAGGACAAGTTTGCGCTGAGCTTCGACCTCATCGACCGCCAGGAGACCCATCAGCTCCAAAAGCGGCTCGGCCTCGACGCGAACCCGTGGCGCACGTTCCCGCGAATCGTCACGTCCTATCACTACCTGCGGCAGCCCGACGTCCTGGAGCAGTTCTTGGGCACGTGCCGGACACCGGAGTCGCAGGCCGGGCAGCACGCCCAGCTTCCGTGGGATCTGCTCATCGTCGACGAGGCCCACAACCTCATGCCGGCGAACTTTGGAGAGGACAGCGACCTCTCGAGGATGCTGCGCGTCCTGAGCCCCCACTTCGAGCACAAGCTGTTCCTGACCGCCACGCCGCACAACGGGCATACGCGCTGCTTTTCGGGCCTGCTGGAGCAGCTTGATCCCGTGCGGTTCACGCAGACCAGTGAGTTCACCGAGGACGAGAAGCGTCGAGTAGAAGACGTCGTCGTTCGACGGCTCAAGCGTGAGATCAATGAGCTTGACGACAGTGCTGGGCGGCCCCGCCGCTTCGCGGACCGCCACCTGGAGCCCGTACCCCTCTACTTCAGCCGATCAGAGAAGGCCCTGTCACTGGCGGTCGCCGAATTCCGGAAGGCGGTGAAGACACTCATCCGCAACTCGAAGCGGACCGAGCAGCTGGCGGGTTCATTCGCCATTGAGGTGCTCAACAAGAGACTGCTGTCGTGCCCGTTCACGTTCGCGGAGAGCTGGTTCCGCTTCAAGACGGGCCTCGACGCCAAGAAGGCAGTCGATGCCGCAGAGGTCTCGGCTGCGCGCAGGGCAAGCGAGGAGGACATCGACGACGACCAGGAGCGCGAAGGTCGAGCGCAACACGCGGCGCGCATCGTGGGCGCCTGGATGCACCCGTTCGTCCAACAGCTTTCCGGGCCGGTGGCCGCAATCGACCATGCTCTGGCTGGCCTCGAACTCCGGCCTGGAGGTGATCTCCCGTCGGATCCCCGCGACGACGAGCGACTGGCGCGGCTCATCGAGCTCATCACGAAGCACCTGCGGAAGCCTCGCGGGTGGCGCAACGACGAGCGCCTCATCATCTTCACCGAGTACAAGACCACGCTGGATTACCTCGTTCGGCGGGTGCGCAAGGCGTTCGAAGACGATGGGAAGGCGATCCGGCTCCTCTACGGGGGGATGAGCCCTCAGGAGAGAGACGAAATCAAGGCGGCATTCAATGACCCCGACGACGCGTTCCGGGTGCTGATTGCCACGGACGCCGCCTCGGAGGGACTCAACCTCCAGCAGACCGCCCGGCTGCTGCTGCACTACGAGATCCCCTGGAATCCCTCCCGGCTGGAGCAGCGCAACGGTCGCCTCGATCGCCACGGCCAGGCGCGCGATGTCTACGTGCACCACTTCACGAGCGAAGACGACGCCGACCTGGCCTTCGTCGCCCACGTGGTGGGCAAGGTCCACGAGATCCGGGAAGATCTAGGCTCCGTTGGTGAGCTCTTCGATGCCGCGTTCCAGCGCCGCTTCCTCGATCAGGAGGACGCTGACGTGGTCAAGAAGAGCCTCGACCATGACGTCGCGACTGGACGGGGCGCTGCGGCCGTTCCACGCGAAGTGACCACGACGACGGGGTCCGCAGAGCAGAGCAGAGCAGAGCAGAGCAGAGCAGATAGGATCTTCGATTGCTTTCGCCACCCAGACCCAGGAACAAGTGGGGCGCGAAGCCGCGCCAATTCGGCCGTCGGGTGTACTTGGACGACTTCGCTGGAGGAGGGCTGGGGTTCGGGAGGGCGCGGTGAGTGCGGTTC
>CANMLD010000249.1 GCA_947498315.1 Pseudomonadota bacterium
AGTGAAGGCGAGGCTACCCGGCACCTCGGCGAGCTGTTCGGCAGTGGCGTCGATGAAGAAGCGGCCCTTCTCATCCGATTCAGGGCTGAAGAAGGCCGTGCCCGTGTCGGGCGACAGGGCCTGCACGAAGGCGCCTGGGACCGGCTCGCCCGACGGTCCGACGACGCGACCCCAAAGCCCCTGCCGCGGCACGAGGACGGCGTCGACGACTTGTTCGGCGTCGGCGAGGAGGGTGAGTTCGCGACAGTCGGCGGCCTCGTAGCGGTGCGCCGACGGGCAGACCTGAATGAGGCCGGCGACCGTGCCGTCGAGGCGGTAGGCCCCGGTGACGTCCGTGATGGCGATTCGGGCTTCATCGGACTCGAGGTCCACGATCCGGACTTCAGCGCCGGCGATCGTGACGCCCGCCGTGTCGCGGACGATGCCGTAGACGGTGCCGACGGCGGTGAGGTCGAGCTCGACGGCGTCCGGTGCCGCCCCCTCGGCGACGGTGAGCTCGTCGCTCTCGGCGATGCCGTATTCATCGTGTTCGGCGAGGACGCGCACGACGCCGGGTGGCACGCCGTCGAGCGTGAAGCGCCCTTCGTAGTCAGTCACGGCGTCGACCTCCATACCGAAGGGGAGCGCGCTCCCGGTCGTCTCCTGTACGACGAGGGAGAGGCGCGCGCCTTCGACGCCGGCGCCGCGACGGATGACCACGCCGCTGATGGACGACCGTTGGTAAAGTCGGAAGACGACCTGCTCGGGTTCGGTGGTGACGTCTCCGGCCGCGCGCACGGGGAGACGCACTCGCGCCGTGGCTTCTCCGTCGGGGGTGCCGGCGGTGAGCCGCGGAGCACCTGCACGCACGAGGCAGCGGCCTGATATCCGTTGACGGAAGTCGAATCGGCCGTCGCGTCCGGTGAGCACGCGCACCTCGGGTGCGCCTTCGAACTCGCTGAGTTCATCGCCCGTGTTTGCGCGAGCGGAGTCCGCTGCCCCGTCGGGCAGGCACTGAAGTCGAACGAGGGCGCCAGAAACCCCGACGCGGTGCCCCATGAGCTCCCGCTCGACGACACCGGACAGGACAGGGTTCGACTTTGGCTTCTGCGCGCGCGCGGGTTCCGGCGAGAGAGCGTCTACCGGTTGCGCCTCGCCGTCGCTCGGACGCAGGGTCCAGACGGCGCCGAGGGCAAGGGCAGCCACGAGCATTGCGATGCGGAAGGGACGCATGGACCTCTCCAAAACCGAAACGACGAGACGGACGTTCCGGCTCCCCTTCAACGCGGCGACGTGGATTATCGATCCAAATTTACAAGGTAAAGTTTCTTAGCCGTCAGAAGACCGTGAGCTCGCCGAGCTCGCCGAGCTGAAAGCCGTTCGAGGTCCCGTCGGGCAGGTCGCAGTACATGAAGTTGAAGCCGCCATCCCCGGTGAAACGCCAGCCGTACGCGAAGGTCCCGAGGACGTCGACCGTGAGCGTCTGTCGGAACTCGTCGTTCACGACGTCGACGTCTTTGCTCCAGACCGCGTTCACCCAGAGCCAGCCGGCGTCATTACGTGGGTCGGAGCCGAGCGGGCCGTAGCCGACCTGACCGATGACGGACGTGGGCTGACCCGCTGCCGGGAGCGCCGTGGCGTGGGTGCGGCCGAAGAGCAGCGTCGTCGCGTCGCCGCCTTTGACGGCGACCGACGGAGGCCACTGAATGGTGCACCAGTCGACGCCCGTGACGGCTTCGCCCGTGTAGCGGTACGCCGCCGCGAGCGCGCCGCTGAGTGACGCCTTGGTCACCGTGACCGAGACGTCGCCGGCCTTACCGGCCGGTGTCGTACACTTGATCTCGCTATCGGACACGATCTGATACGCGGCGCAGGGGTTGGTGCCGAAGGTGACGGCGGTCGCGCCCGTGAAGCCGCTACCGGTTACGGTCACCACCTCGCTGCCGTTGTCGACGCCCGTGTTCGGAGACACGTTGGTGACAGCAGGCTTGCCGCTGCAGGAGGGGTTCGGCAAGCCAGGGCTGCCGCGATCGCCGCCGCTCGTGAGGGTCTGGAGCGGCGTGTTGCACCAGTTGCCGCCGGTGTCATTGCCGAGGCGTGAGTACTGGGCTGGGTCGAGCTGCCAGGCCGCGCCGGCGATCGACGAAGGCCAGCCCGAGACCGGATACGCGACGCGGTCGATCTCGACGCCAGCCAACGTCAGGACGAGCTCGTCGGAGGTGTTGGCGAGCTGGAAGTTCTCGTAGTCGACGTCGCAGGGGATGCCGCCGTTCGATCCGCCGTTTGCGTTGCGGCACAGCACGGCCCGCCCGCCGGCTTGAATGACCAAGGGCGGGCTCACTGGAACCGTGAATTGGTCTTTCGGAGAGCCGAGATCGGCGAAGGTGAAGCTCGCGAGGTTCACCGGCAGGCCGCTCACGTTCGTGACCTCGATGTACTCGCCGAGGGAGTCGTCGACCGCTTTGGGGTCGGCCATCAGCTCGGTGATGACGAGCGCGCCAGCGGGGACGAGCCCTTCGTCGACGGTCCCGTCGCAGTCGGAGTCTTTAGTGTCATAGATCTCGGTCGCCGCCGGGTACACCAGAGGATCGCCGTCGTCGCAGTCGGTCCCGCCGATGCAGGCCGCGTCACGGCGCCCGTCTCCGTCGAGGTCGCGGTCGCCGTCCTGGCCGCTGCAGTCTTCGTCCACCTTGCCGAGATCGCCGCAGAGCTCGTCAGCGCCGGGGTTCACGTAGGGGTCGCTGTCTCGACAATCGTCGCCACCGCAAGCGACGTCCTTGTGGCCGTCCTGGTCGGCGTCTTTGTCGTCGATGCCGAGGTTGCAGTCGTTATCGCGACCGTCGCACAGCTCGGGGTGGCCAGGGTGCACGTCATCTCGAAGGTCGTCGCAATCCTTGCCGCCGCACGCTGGGTCTTTGAAGCTGTCGGCGTCGATGTCCTTGTCGTCGATACTGCCGTTGCAGTCGTTGTCGAGCCCGTCGCCGCACACTTCGGCGAGCCCGGGCTTCGAGAGCGCGCTCTTGTCGTTACAGTCGGTCCCGCCACAGGCCACGTCGACGGTGCCGTCCTTGTCTGTGTCCTTGTCCTCGGCCTTGCCGTTACACTCGTTGTCGACGCCGTCCCCGCAAAGCTCTGCCGCGCCGGGAAAGATGAGCGGGCTCAAGTCGTTACAGTCGTTGCCCCCACACGCGAGGTCACGGTAGCCGTCCTGGTCGAGATCGCGATCATCGGCAATGCCGGAGCAGTCGTCATCACGGCTGTTGCCGCAGGTCTCCACGGCGATAGGGCTTACGGTCGGCCGGTCGTCATCGCAGTCGTCGCCGCCGCAGGCCACGGCCAGGAAACCGTCACCGTCGGCGTCGCGGTCGTTCGGCTCGCCGGAGCAGTCTTCATCGGCGGGGGTCGAACAGTCCTCTTTCACAGAGGGGTTGGTGGTGGGGTTTCCATCGTCGCAGTCGATACCACCACAGGCGACGGGGCGAAAACCATCACCGTCGACGTCCACGTCGTCGGTAAGACCGTTGCAATCATTGTCTTTTCCGTCGCAGAGGGTCTCGTTGGCCTGGTAGGCCGCGCCGTAGCTGCAGCCGAGGTACCCGCCGCCCTGGCAAACGTTCTTCACGCCGGCGCAGACCCCTGAGGAGAGCGCACAAGGCGCCCCTTGAAGCGGCCCGCTACCGTTGGGCGCTTCGTCGCTCTGCCCGTCGCAGTCATTGTCCTTGCCGTCGCAGGTGAGCTCGGTGGACTCCCAGGTCGGTGGCAAGGTCGCGCTGCTGCAAGGGAGCCACCCAGCCCCTCCACCGCAGATGCGCACGGCGCCGGCGCAGATCCCGAGCTGGCTGTCACACGCGGGCGCCACGAGGGCGTCGTCGAGTTGGCCGTTGCAGTCGTTATCGAGCCCATCACAGATCTCGGAGGCCGCGGTCCGGGCGTCGCACGCCGACCAGCCGGCGTCCGCGTCGCAGGTCTGAAAGCCGTAGCAGGTCCCAACTCCGTTCACCTTCGAGCAGGACTTCTTGGCGCCGTCGGTCTCGGCGTCGCAGTCGCAGGTGCCGTTCGGAGGCAGGCAGTGGCCGTCAACGCAAGCGAGCCCAGCGTCGCAGTCTGAATCCGCAGTACAGGCGTAGGCACACACGTTGGCACCTTGGACGGCTATACAAGCGGCCCCGAAGCAGTCGGCGCCTGTCGCGCAGGGCTTGCAGGCGGCATCGGGTGGGATGACGCACTGATAGAGTGAAAGCTGGAAGGTCCCGGGCTGGCAGGCCGCCACGACACACTCCGGGGTCGTTCCGCTAGAAGCGCAGACGATCTGGTCCGCGAGCGGGTACTTGCCCGCGCAGCCATTGCCGCAGGTGCCGCAATGCTCTGGCGTCGTGTAGCGACCGGCCCCGTCTCGGAAGTCTTCGTCGGTCGCGCCGTCGCAGTCGTCATCCGCGAAGTTACACACATCAACGGCTGGCTCGCGGGCGTCACACACCCAACCCGTCGTGCCGACGCATCGTTCGAGCCCCGCGCAGGCCCCGGAAGCGTTCTCGCGAGTGCACGGCTGCGTCGCCGGTAAGTCATTGTCGGCGAGGCCGTCGCAGTCGTCATCGACGCCGTTGCATATCTCGTCCGCGGGTACCGCCGCCGTGCAGCCGGACCAGGCGAGGTCGGCGCCGCACGTCTCGGTTCCAATGCACGAGCCCGCAGGGTTCTCCCGGCTGCAGGACCGGGCGAGGCCGATGGACTCCGGGAGGCAGTCGCAAGACCCACTCTTCGGGACGCAGCGCGGGATCCCGTTTGACTCGGCCTCACAGACGTAACCCTCCCGGCACGAGCTGTCCGCACCACACTCTCCGGTGCAAAAGCGCCGATCTGGATCGCCCCCTATGGGCTCACAAGTGCCTCCAAAACACTGCACGTCTTCCTGACAGGGCTCACATAGCCGCTGCACTGCCGGGAGACACAAGAACACGAGGTCGGTGCCCGTCGCCGTGGCCGACTTGCACCCAAACCCAGGTGGGCATTCCGAAAGGCACGCCTGGGTACATATGTAGCCGGCCTCACTGAACACACACCAGCCCGACTCACAGTCTGTGTTCTCGGTGCAGGCCTTGCCGAGGTCGGACACCTGACTACCCCGTACATCCGACAGAGCCACGTCGTTCGAATCTGGCAGCGTGGTCACGTCGCTTGCAGAGACGTCGAGGACGCTGAAGCCGCCCGTGCCGTCACCCACCATGACATCACCGGTCGCGACGGCCGAAGGCGTCTCAGCGGACTCGCAGCTCGAGAGCGACGAGAGGATGACTAGCAGCAGGGTCAGGGCGACGTAGCGCATGGGGCCTCCGGGCGCACGGGTGCGCGGGGGCAGCATAACGCCGTGGGGGGCACCAGGTCACGGGGGAATTCGGACCGCGGCGCAACGCCGGTCTGGAGCTGGCCATGCTCTGGTAGAGCCGGACCTCCCGACTTCCCTGGGGTTTGTCGCCATCCATGACCGTTCTCAGGTCCGAACGTCTCGAGGCGAGGCTAGGGCGTTATCGAGCTCCCGTTCGCCAAGCAAGCTGGCCATTACCGCCTTTCAAAATACAACATAAACAAAACAAGGCATGTCGTGCCATTAATCGCAGCCGAGCTCGAACTGACTGGACGAGATCATGTCGGGCCGACAGCATCACCCCATGATTTTCTCGAAGCTCTGGAGTCAGAGCCCGAAGGCCCAGATTGACCGGGTTCAAGGCTCTTACGGGCTACATTAGGAGAAGCGATGGTGACTTCGCTAGAGATTTGGTTGGTGCTGTTCGTCGCGATCGCTCCGATCCTCGGGTGCACGTCAGATTCGGTGGGGACGGACAACGTCGGCTCGTTCGAAGATGTAGACACCTCCGGAAAGTTTGCCGATGTCGTCACCCTCACCGATGTAGACCTGGACACGAAGGTTCCCTGAGACCCGAAGCGCCGACTTGAAGTGCTTCATGTTAAGGGCTGACATTTTTCTGGAGGTGGCGTTGCGCCCAAGACCAGCAAATGAGCTACTCGGCCGCGGTCCTCGCCGCAACGCACATCAGCCGGGGTCTCATCGCGGCCGTCGGGGTCGGCAAGGTCACGGGGCTCGCGGCGCATGCCGAACCCGCCATCGCCTACCCGATCATCGAGAAGATGTTCGGCCTCGACGCCGAGGGCCGCCACTTCAACAGCGCCGACTTCTGGTGCCGCCGCCGCACCGCGCGCCTTTGGAGTCGAGCATGAGAGACCGAGTGCAGGAGCCCCAGTCCCGACGACGTCGAGGCGAAGCGAGGCCGCAGTCGACCTTCTTCTGGATCTCGGCTAGCGCGCTGACGGCGCTCGCGTGCAGCACGTCGACCGAGGTCGCCGCGATGCCGGACGACGACACCGTTGGCAGTGATGTCGCGACGGCCGATGTCGGGCCCTCTGTCGAGACGGACGCCGCCCCTACCGACGACGTCGGAGCGGCCCCCACGGGTCCGTGCGACCCCTTCGTTCGTCCGGTCTAAGGTCAAGGTCAAGGTCAAGGTCAAGGTCAAGGTCAAGGTCAAGGTCAAGGTCAAGGTCAAGGTCAAGGTCAAGGTCAAGGTCAAGGTCAAGGTCAAGGTCAAGGTCAAGGTCAAGGTCAAGGTCAAGG
>CANMLD010000250.1 GCA_947498315.1 Pseudomonadota bacterium
ACGTCGCGGGCTGGCTAGGCGCTCGACGGCACGGCTCGAGCCCACGACCGGGCTAAGGTCGTGGGCTCTGCACCACCACGCTCCCCCCTCATCAGGAAGTCAAACCACGGCTCGGCCTATCCGGACCGATGGCGGCGCCCGTCGAAGTCCCTGCCAGGTCCAGCGCAACGGAACGTGTCGGGCGGGGTCATCGGGCGTGCGACGTAACAGCGCCGGTGTTTGCCGCCCTTGAACTCACGGTTGAGGTCGCGGAGACGGCGGGTGACCGTCGGGTCCTGCAAGTAGGGGTGGAAGTCGCGGAGGACGAAGATGGCGTCGTCTTCGTACTTCGCGAAGTACTCGAGCGCCCGGAGCGGGTCCTTGATGTCGCTCATCGATTCGGACGAGTCCGCCGATGAGATGCCCTGCGTACACGACCAGAGCAGCACCTTGCGCTGTCGTCGTTTGCCCAGCTCGGCGAGCGCAGCCTCGACGCGGCGCTCTTCGGCGGTGACGATGTAGATGAGGGGATACCGCGCCTTTATCAGGTCCTCGATCTCGGTAATGCTGTTGATGCTGTCGATCTTTGCCACGGCGTCTCTTCCTCAGCTACCGGTTTGACGCTGCAGCTTCTGCAGCCCCTTTCGAAGCGCAGCGGCGTCCACGTCGACGGCCGCTACGATGTCCTTGATCGAATCGAGTGCGTCTCTCGGATCTACGAGCTCGGGGTCGGTGATAGCGGGGCTCTTGGAGACCGCGCTGTCGACGTCCTTCAAGTAGGTCTTGAGCAACATGAAGTTGCCGCGCCACTGTTCGAGGTGCTCGAGCAGCGCCTCGACGTCCCGGGTCAGGTCTTCACGCGGCGGCGCGGCGACGACGGCGCTCGGCGGCATGACTGCGATCGTCGGCGGCGGTGGCGTGGCTGCTTTCTCCGCGTGAAGGTGCTCCACCTGGCGTTCGAGGTCGGCCATCCGGGAGGCGCTCGCGGTGAGCTTCTCTTCGATGGTGGCGCTCTTGCGTTTGTAGAAGGCCAGCTCGCCGTTGAGCCGCTTCTTGTCGTCGGGGCTGAACTCGCCGAGTTTGCCGGCCGCGTCCGCGAGCTCGGTCTGGACGTCGGCGAGCTGCGACTCGAGCCGAGCGATCTCGCGGACTTTGGCCTTGAACTCGGGGTGGGAGGCGAAGTCCGCGGCGGCCTGGGCTTTCTTGTCGGCGTCGGCTTGCGCTTCTCTCAGCTTCTGTTCGGCCTCGATCCGGTCTTGTTTGCTCTTGTCGAGCTTAGTCCGGAGCTCGTCGACCTCTCGCACCTTCGAGTAGTAGTCCTCGAGGAGCTTGCGCTTCTCGTCCTCGAGGCTGCTCATCCCGACGCCCATTCGGATCTGCCGGATCTCGATGTCCTTGTTCTCCAGCTCGAGCCGAAGCTCGGAGATCACGCTCTCCTTGTCGGAGATGATCTCGCGCAGCTGGTTCACGCGCCGCTCGAGCTTGGCGGTGTCGCCGGCTTCGGAGTTGAAGCCCTCCTGCAGCGACTCCAGCTCCTCCTTCTTGGCGCGGAGTTCGAACTCCATCAGATCGTACTGGCGCTGCAAGTCTTCGAGAAAGAGCACCACATTGGTCGATACCTCCTTGACAAGGAGGTCCCGCCCTGTAGCATCGAGGTTGCAGTACCAATAGACGTAGCGGCCGCCCAACCAGCGGCCGCCCAACCAGCGGCCGCCCAACCAGCGGCCGCCCAACCATGTGAGGCTACGATGGGGGCTGCGGTTCAACTTCAGAAGAAGATTACGGTCACCGGGACGACTACGGCAGGCGCGAGCTACTCGTGGGCCGTGGCAATGCCGTCGAGTCAATGGGCCGACTTCGGCAATTGGCTCGACGGCATCTTTACAGTGCGAGTTTACGCCAAGTCCGCTTCCGGCACGGACCAAGTCAACATCGGGATCGCTACCGTCGGCGAGAAGCCGGAGTTGCTAAATGGCGCGGCAGTACCTGACGGACCGGCCTGGGACATCAAGCAATTCTCGGCCGTAGCTGCGTCCAAGTGGTACAAGTGCTCGTCGACCATGTCGACGACCTCGGGTACGGGCGACAGCAAGCCGATCGACCGCTGGGTCTACTGGTACGTCACGGCCACCACATCCGATGGTACAACTCCTGGTAGCGGTGGAGCGTGGTCTGTCGAGTTCGAGATCACGGCTACCGCAAAGCGCCCCGCGTAATGGGATTCTGGGTGGCCACGTCGACTCCTTGGCCCGAGCGACGTGGCACGCCCAGGCCCCGAACCAGAACGGAGCCTAGCTATGGACGAACATCGGCGCGATGGCCGAACCGGCAAAAAGCCTTGCTCATGTGCGACGTCCGCTGTCCCCAGTGAGTACCTGGAGCCAGTGGAGTCTGGATCGCGTTCATCCACGTGCGGTTGTCACTCCAAGGCTCCGTGCACGGCGTGCGATGGAATATCTGCTCTCGACGTGGAGATCGAGATATCCGACACAGCTCGGGTGGGGATCTCCCGAGCCCCTCCGGAACACAACTTGCTGGCAACGCAGCGTGTGGTCTCGAACATAGTAGATCGAATGATGACGTCGGAGTCGGAAGTCGCATCCTCGCTCGGCAGCAGCCCGGCCACTGCTCGACTCCGGGCAGAATTGATTCTAAGAGAGTCGTCTATTCTCACTGGCGAGGCGGTCCGGCAAGGCTACGACAACCTTGACGAGTTCCTGTCGGCGTCCGCGAGCGGCGAGCAGCACCAAGCCGCTGTCGTTTGGATTTCACGCTTCGAGCACCATCTTACCGTCGCACTTCGTAATCATGGCCTTGACTTTACGAAGCCATATACGCGTTCCGATGTTATGATCGCGTTCCGACGCATGGTGGAAGGAGAAAACCATCCATGAGCAATCCAACTCCTCAACCGTTTCTACCGGACAAGAGCGGGCGCTGGAGCATGTTTCCGCGCGACCAGAACTGGGCTCAAGGGCCTCGAACATCGCCAAGGCGACACCTGCTCGATCTGATCACCAACCTGTCGGCGACGGAACGACCACCCTTTGATTCAAAGAGTGCTCCCACGAAGACGATCGAGAGGGGGCCATGTTCGTCAAGCGGTGCGGCGAGTGGCGGCCCATTTAGCTCGTGCGGACTAGGCAATCTGGGTGACGAGGTGACCGACCCGTCCCCCATCGAAAGCGATGTCGAGGAAAATGCTCGACTGGCTGCCCGCAAGTTGCCCTTTTGGCTCGATCCGGACAATCCATGCTTTGGTCTCGATCCATACAAACTAGTGCGTTTCATGGCTGGTATGCCGGCAAGGGTTGAGCCCGCGGAACCCTACGGCCCGGATTCCACCGAAGTGGAGCGACCGAGGGAGGATATCGAGATAGCTGCAGATTTGCCCGGCTCCTTCCCTGGCGAGGAAAAAGACTCGACTCGTCAAGCAGACTTGCAGATGTTTCCTAAGTCTCCCCCGGACTCAAAGCCTACCCCTCCAAGCGGGAACGAGAAGAATTGCGACGAACTTGAATCTACACTGGAGGACTATGAAGCCACTTTAGAAGCGGCGAACAAACCTCCGTCGCCTTCTCCAATGGGTCCGCCCGCCCCGCCAAAGGATCCATTGAAGTGTGACCGCATCACAAAGATCTGGGAGCGCGACTGCAACAAGAGCGATATTGACGACAATCAGAAACGCATTTGCTATGACATTGTGCGTGACGCCGGAGTCAGGCATTGCAACGATCCGAACTTCGGACCGAGACCATGGAAAACCGAAGATGAAGCTAGAACGGAAGCCTTCAAGGAGCGAATGAAGGAGAGAATTGAAGATATAAGGAACAAAATACGGAAGAAGTGCCCCCCCAAGTCAGGAGGACCGGGCGGAGGAGGTTCACAGATCGAGCCCGACGATGAGACCATGGCTCTGTGTGTCGCCGACCTGATCTCATCGCTTTTGGGTTGCCTCACTCCGTCGTCAGGCACAACGGTACGTTGTATTAGACAACGCCCCGTCGTGTCCTGCCCGCCCGGTGAAGAGTGCGGCCCTCTCACTTGCAGCTGCAGTTCGCCATCCGGAACTTCGTCATCAGGAGTTGTGGCCGAGTTCGAGAATGGCAACTGTCCGCCCGAGTGCGCCGCCGCCAAAGTTGCGGAACTTCAAGGAGATCTTGACTGCTCCGGGTGCAAGGGTTCCGCCTCGTGGATGTCTCTAGTGGAGCTGTGTGCAACCACGTCCAGTGCAGACATATTCAACTCGGCTGGGTGCGGAGTAATAGACCCGATTCCGTTCTTCGAAATTGACACCAACTCAACCATCTCCTTACCTAAAATCGCGCAAGGGATCGCGCCATTTTCGAACCAGGGCCAACAGTTCACCTCATTTGCCAGTAGCAATGACGGCTGGGTATGATCCGTGTCATTGTTGAGCTGATACTCGCTTCAACATTTGCGACTGCCTGCGCTTCGGTGACGCAATCACGCGTCTGTGAGAGCAGCCTCGACTGCGCGGATGAGAGTCTTTGCGTCGCTGGTATATGTATGCGCGATAATCAGTGGAGGTTGTTCGTCGATCGCTATATGTCGGATTGTCGTCATCGACTTCCCTTGACCGACGCACGGACCTGTAAGTGCGAAACCATCGTCCGAGTCTTCGAGCGCGACCCGGCGCAATTCGGACGCTGCTCGGGGTCCACCACCAGCTACGCTCTGCCGCCGAGCCGCGTTACGCGTGACCGTATCCTGGCAATGAGAGAGGGTGTGTTGAACGCCCCCGTCGAGCACGTGTCCGGGTCCCCCAAGGGCCCATCTTCCCAGGTTCATTGTGACTACGGCCTTGAAGGCGAGTGCGCAGCGCACGAAGTGTGCTTGTTCAAACAATGCCAAACACCCCACGCCATTAAGGCGAGGGCCATCGACGAATACGAGTACTGCAGGACTGCGGAAGAGTCGTCGCCTACCTGCCGTCGCAGGGCGCGCGAGATGCTTGGGGAGTTCCTCGATGAACGCTGAGGGACGCGGCAGCAGATTCGTGCGTACATTTCGCCGGATAGTCGTGGGCTGCGCGTTGCTGGCATCGTGCGCCACCACCCAGGCGCTCCCACCGGCATGCGACAGCGCGCTCGACTGCGGTCCGAACGATCGGTGCGCAAGGGGTCGATGCATGGACGCCGCTATGGCCTTTGCCGATGCTCGGCGATACGTGGCGCTGTGCGCCTCTGGGCAGGAAATGGTGGGAGAGCGCTGCCGCTGCGAGGCGACCTATTACGTCCTCGGCCTCGGCGACGCTAGTTGCGGGGCCTCCTTCCGATTCTACGATCCACCGCCTGCACGTGTGGCGTCCTACTTGGCCTCACTTGACTCTACGCCAGCGGAGCAGGCCGATGTCTCCTTCCCCCAAGTCGAGTGCAACCGGGAGACCGCTAGTCACGTCTGCGGCGGCGGCGGCACGTGTATGAGAACGCGGTGTGTCCCCTGGTCCTGGATCCTCGCGGCCGCAAGGAGAGTGCTCGCGGTATGCGAGCGCGTCGGGGGGCCGTCCCCTCTGTGCGAGACCTTCGTGAGCGCATGGATCCTCTTCGAGGCTACGGCGCGTGTTCGCTTGATCGAGGAACCCTTGAGAGGACTCTGGTACGACGACCTCGTCCTTGAAGACCCTTTCCTATGGGAACCGCCGCCACCACCAAGTTAGGGCCTCAGTCTCGATTGGCGTCTCAAGGGAGCCGCCCCTTGATTGAAGTTCGGAGCGGTGTTACGTCGCACGCCCGATGACACCGCCCGACACATTCCGTTGTACTTGCACGGCGACGCAGTGCAGCGTTTGCGGTGGTAGGACCTGGAGTCTACGGGAGGGGTCGGGACTCCGTGTTACGTCGCACGCCCGATGACACTGCCCGACACATTCTGTTGCACTGGAACTGGCAGGGAATTCGACGGACGCCGCCATCGATCCGTGTAGGCCGTGCCGTGGTTTGAGCAGAGCAGATAGGATCTTCGATTGATTTGGGTGCGGCTCCTTTGGGACGATGACGGTTGCCACTGTTTGACCACCTTAATATGACGTGCCCGACGCGGGGGCGAGAGCACCGGGAGCGTCGCCTTGGAGTACCGCGCGAGATGGTTCCGCCGGTGTTCGGCGGACTCATGGAAGCGCCAGTAGTCGTCGAAGTTGTCGGCAGATAGGATCTTCGATTGCCTTGGCCCCCCCCCAGGCAGGGCGACGCGACGAACTTCAACCCCCGGCGGAGTGGGCTGTGGGGGAGTCACGACCCCATTGGACGGCTGCAACCGAGGTGCCGACACACGCCCTCTCGGTCTGGTCTCGTCGTTCTACCTCTCCCGCGGCCGTCGGCTCGCCGCGCCGGGACTCGCGCGCGCCCCTCTCAGGCTCAGTACTGCTCCGTGATCATGCGCCCCTTCCAGAACTTGTGTTCGGTGAGCCGGAGCTTCGGCCAGGGCCGCGTCCGCACGCCCCCATCGGCCGGTTTGTACGTCCAGAGCTTGCCGCCGGAGTCCTTCTTCTTCTCGCCGCCCAGCCACTGCTCCCAATCGAGCTCGAA
>CANMLD010000251.1 GCA_947498315.1 Pseudomonadota bacterium
GACGCCGCTGCGGTAGACGCCGCTGCAGTAGACGCCGCTGCAGTAGACGCCGCTGCAGTAGACGCCGCTGCAGTAGACGCCGCTGCAGTCGACGCCGCTGCAGTAGACGCCGCTGCGGTAGAAGCCGACTTGGTGGGCATCGAGAGTTCATCGCCCGTGAACAACTGGGACATCCAATGGCGTGAGAGACAACTCAATGAGATGACCCTGATGAAGAGCCTCCTCGATGGGCTGGTGGGGAGCGCATCAGGAATGGCCGTGGGGATCGAGCTCGGTGACGGTCGGGTGGACTTCGAAGCGACTGTCGGCGCGGCGCCCGACTCGATGCTCTCCCGCCTCGTCACCACTCGCAGCGGCATATCACCGTTGCGCCTCGCGCTCCCCCGAGTGCCGTGGATGCTGCTCGACGGCGCGCTTTCGCCGTCGGAGCTGCGCAGCATCGTGCAGGTCGGCTTTCAAGCGTTCGGCGGTGACTACGACAAGGCGATGGGCCTCGCCAAGGGCATTGGCGGCTTTGACAAAGACCCTTTCGAGCTCTTCACCGGCGAGCTCGGCTTCGCGCTCGTGCCTCCTTGCCCAGCGACGACGGACCAACCGTACCGCATGCCATTCGACTTCGTGGCGACGTTCAACGTGCGCGATCCGGCGCTCGCTCAGAAGGTGCTGAACCAAGCAGGCGGGCTCGCGACAATGGCCGGCATCGGGCGCTACGTCGAGTCGACCAAGGGGCTCGCGATCACGCAGGGCGTTGAAGGGCTCGAGTTCGCAGTCGTGGGAAGGTCCCTGATAGTCTCAACGGACCCCGAAGCGATCGAGCTGCTCGCGCGCGGCGGGCGCGATGTCGCGGGCCTCATGAACCGGCCGGAGTTCGCCGCATACCTCCCCGCGGGCGGTCAGTCAGGGAACTGGTGGATGGACATGGCCCTGTTCAGCGCCGATTCGGCCCTCAATGACGCCTTTAAGGTGACCGAAGGTTACCCTGACATCGACGGGGACACGGCGGAGGCTCGTACTCTGAAGAAGGAGCTGCGCGAACTCGAGGACGCCCTCTTCCACGCGCCGCAGCGCCGGCGTGCCCAACTCGAGCGCGAGCGCTCGACGCTGCTCGGTGCGTGGGGCACCACCCTCACGATGGAGGAGACTGGCTTTCGAGTGCGTGCAGGTTGGCACTTTGGCAGCGACCACCTGACATCGCTCATCGTGCGGGTTGGTGAGATCTCACGCGAAGAATCAACGCTCTGGGAGCCAAACCCGGCTCTCCAGCAACGGCGCGACGAGCTGGTGGCCCGGATGAACGAGATAGACATGGCAAAAGCGCCCATCGGTTCGCCGGACCCAGCGGCTACGGACGTCGCGCCGACCGATTCAGAGGACCCCTCAGTGCCCTTTAGTGATGAACCGGAGCAAAAGCTCACCTTGCAGGACGAACCGACTGGAGGCGAGCCAGTGCTCAATGACGAGCCGGAGGTCGACCTGGAGGTGGATTTGGCCCACGAGCCCGATCACTAGGGCGTCAAACCAGCCACCAACCTCTATCGCATGGACTCGAAGCCGTGAGACTGGATGGAGTGGGTCGGACAAAACGGAGATTGAGCGATCGCCGCGCACGCCGGGGGTGTGGGGGTCGTCCCCCACCCGCAAGCGCACGCACTGCCGACCCAGCCGCCCTCTTGCTTCGACTGGGCGCCGATTGGCGCGTACTCGAGCGACGAGGGCGGGCTGCATCGCCCGCCTTTGAGCGAGAGCAACTCGATGCTAGAAAATGGCCGGTGGACGCCAATCGGAGTTTTGTCCGACCCACGGAGACGAACCTCCTGCGGCCTGTCAGAGCTTGGCGAAGTACCAGACGTCGCCCACGCGCATGAAATGCGCCTCTCCGTTCTCAGTACGCGCGCCGAGCCCGAGCTGGTATCGACCGAAATAGAGGGTGATCGGCCGCCTTGCTCTGCACGGACCCGGTTTGCCGCCAACGGGTACATCGAGCAGGTAGCCCTCGGTGATGCCAATGAGCTTTGTTGGCTCCCGCCGCTCGGCCTTCTTGCCCGCTTCGTTCCGACCGCCGGTGAGATCGGCCAACGTCTGGTTGCTGTCGCATTCGGAGACGGCCAGGAAGGTCTCGGCGCTCACGAAGAGCTTCTTTGCCAGCTCCTTGTCTCCTCGTCCGAGCGCGTCGGCCATGCGCCCAAAGAGCGAGACGACCTCGGCCGGCGGCGCACCCTTCACGGCGCCAGGCGGCGGCCATGGGCCCGGGCTTGGCTCGTCTGGTCCAGCGCCCGGTGAGCTGGGACCGTCTTCGGTCGTCGCCGAGGTTGCCTCAGAGTTGCCCGAGCGGCAGCCGAAGAGCAGCGCGGCAGTCGCCGAGAGCACCAGAAGAGAAACGTTGTGGGCCATGTCTCGCGTCATGGAACGACCATCGCACGAAGTGCGCCCGTGCGCGATGTCCCTCGAGAACTGTCCCGTGACTACTCGGCCGGCTCATCATCCGATGAACGTCGCGGCTTCTCGTCACGAGATGGCTTCTCATCACGGGACGGCTCGTCGTCAGCGGGTCGGTCTCCCTGAGCTGGCTTCTTCTCTCCGTCCGCTTTCTCTCCTGCGGGAGAATTGACGTCGAAAGACGGTGTGGGGACTTCAGCGTCGTCACGTGGGTCTTCGTCGCGCTCCCAGTCGGACATGGGGAGCTCCGTCTTGACGACTGGGATCTCCTCCTCTCGTGCCAGGGGTAGCTCGCCAGCCCAGTAGGCTTTGTCGTAGCCGTAGACGTCGCTGTAGAATATGGGCTCTTCGTCGTCTTGCTCGAAGCCGATGGTGTTGTACTCAACATGAATCGGGACGGGCGTCTTTAGCCGAAAAGCCTTCTCTTTCCGAGACTTGAGGATGTCGTTCACCTTGGATGCGCTCGCTAGTCCCTCACGAGCGAGGAGGAAGGTCGCCATGCCCACGGGATCGTGCAGACGCATGCAGCCATGACTGAAGGCTCTGATCGTGCGGTCGAAGAGCTTCTTCTTGGGGGTGTCGTGCATGTAGATGGCGAACTCGTTCGGGAAGAGCAGCTTGACCTGGCCAAGCGCGTTGCCTGGCCCCGCCTCCTGGTAGATCTGCTCGCGCCCATCGTTCAGCACCCGCACCTTGTAGTTGTGCTTCTCCATGAATCCCGGGTCCTTGGCCGCTTCCACCATGACCTCTTGAATCCGGATACGCTCAGGGACGTTCCAGACCGGGTTTAGAACGACCATCGACACGGCATTGGAAATGAGCGCCGTTCGGTTGAGGTGGCCCTTGCGGCCCTGGTCCGGATCGACCTCAAAGGCATTGTTACCGACGACGAGACGGTGCTTTCGCTCGACCTTGTCGCCGTTCCAAACCTCGACTTCGAACTGCGGGATGTTCACCCGGAAGTAGAAATCGGCCTCTTCCTTTGCGAGGGGCGACTCGCGCCATCGCTGCAGCGAGAGACGTAGCTGTTTGACGCGGTCGTTCATGGGTACCGCGAGCGAGCGCTTGACTGCCCCCTCGAGGCCATTCGCATCGCGGACGATCCCGTCGACTCGGAGCTGCCGATGGGCCTGAAAGCGCTTCACCCCAGCCTCGAGCTCGTCATCGAAGACCTCCACGGTCTGGTCACCTTCAAAGAAGCCCTCTGCCGCGAGCCGACGCCGCAGGACGAGCACGTGAGGCCCCTTCATCCCCTTCTTCAACTGCCCTTTGAGCTTGAAGGCCGGCACGACCCCTGGTTCAGCCAACTGTCGATACTTGGCGAGCGCAGCACGGGCCTTCTGATAGTTGGGGTGGCGCGGCCACATCCCTCGCATGGTGGTCCCCAGCTTGTCCCCCGCCGATTGCAGGTCGGCGAGAAGCTCCTTCTTGAACAGCTCGGGGGCCCGCGATATCTCCTCGGCGGAGAGCGCGTTGTGCGGATGCGCGACTGTGAGCTTTTGAAAGTCGAGAACGTATTGAAGGAACCCACCCACAACGGCGACGTCGATGTCGACGAGGGTCTTGCGAAGTCGGGCCTCCGCTTCGCGAGTGCGCGTGAGCCACCCGTCTACGTCAGATACCAACGCGTCGACCGCGTCGCTGTCGGTAAAACCGGCGTCGAGGATTTGGTCGGCGACGCGTTTTCGCTGCTCTGAGTAGGTCTCGTCGTCCTTCGGCTCGAACGCAATCGCGATCGCTGCCAACCGTGCGGCAGGCGTCTTGTCGGTCGGCCTCCGCAAGGACGCTACCTCGGCACTGACGCTCTCGTAGTCCGCCGCCGCCTTGGCGAGCCGCTCCACCGGATACGGCGACGGTTCGAGCCCGTGTGCCTCTACGTCGAGCACCAACTCGACAGCGAGCTTACCTTCATCCGAGAGACGGTCCCCGCGACTCGCGAAAGGCCTATACTGACGGGCCGTGTACCCTGCGGTGATGAGGCGCCGGAAGCGCTTGACCTTGGGGACGGCGACCTCGAGTAGCCGACGCGTCTGGTCTTCCGAGGCCCCCTCCGTCTCTAAGTGCTTCCGGACGCTGCCGAGCAACGCGTCAGCAAAGCGTCGAGCGGTTCGAGGACCCTTCGGCGCCACGGCTTCAGCGTCGACTCCGTCGTTCGCGATGTCGCGTTGGTCCGACGGGGCCTTGGGCCGCCGCGCTGGCTCGACGACGCCCGGCGACGGCTCGCGAGCCCCGGGTGCCGGATTTCCCCGCTCGGCCTTGCCAGACGACGGATCCTGAACACCCACCGATGCTGGCGCTGGCGTGGTCGGAAGCGCCTTGTCGCAGGCCGAGAGACCTAAGGCGAGGGCGGCAAGTGCCACGATTCCGAAGACAGACGCGCGCGGCGTCCGGCTCAATCGTGCTGCTGTGTGATTCTGGTAGAGACGCAAGGTGATGATCCTCCGCGCTGACGAACGAAGACGGGTTGTTGGCGCCGCTAATCCGACACGTCGACCCGCGAGGCGGGATTCAAGAACCGCGCCATCACTGAAGGCGGCTGCCCAGCCAAAGAGGGCATCCGATGCACGAGTCATCGAGGCGCCCTCGCGGCTTGGCTCAGCGCCGAGCCACCAGTCCTGCGGCTCGTTAGACACGTGTACGAGTCCCCTGTGACACGGTGTCGCCCGGTGGAAGCGACGAAAACGCACTTCCGTGCCTGAACGGAAGTCACGTCCCGGCGGCAGGAAACTACCACACGAAAGCGTGGTCGCAAGCCTTTGCGCCGTTTCGGAGCTCCGCCGTTCCACCCCGTTCGAGTGCAATGGCGTGGCGGGAGAATCAGGGAAGTTCGCAGTAGCCCACTCGGCGCTGATACAACCGTGCCATGGTGCCCCAAATTCGAAACTTCATCGCAGCACTCCAGACCACTGAGTCGACCGGATCCGTAGCCCTTTATGGGCCAGGCCTCGCCGTCGAGCGCCGGATGAACGCCGTCAAGCACGGCCCAGCGATCTATGCCGTGCTTCAGGAGCTGATGGGTGAGGCGGGGATCACCTTGCGCGACGTCGCGGTGTTCGCCGCCGGAGCCGGCCCGGGGTCATTCACTGGCGTCCGCGTTGCGCTCGCCGCAGTGAAAGCGCTCGCCTACGCGACGGGCGCCACCGCGACCGCCGAGAGTGACCTCGACGTGCTCACATTCGGCGCGTCGAAGAGCGAGTGGATCTGCACGGTCATCGATGCGCGAAAGGCCGAGGTCTACGCCGCCGTTTATGCGCCCGGGACCAACCTCGATCCCGGTAGCCGCCTCGTGGCAGGTCCATGGGTGTTGCCGGCAACCGAGGTTGTGAGGCGTGCTATGGAGCTCGGGCCCGTTCGCTACGTCGGGAGCGGCGTTGATGCCTACCGCAGCGCATTCCCCGAAGATGCCGCGGCGGCGCCCATCAGGGCAATCCACTTGGCGCAGCTCGTCGCCTTACGCGGCGATGCCCTGCGTCCCGCCGGTGCGATCTACGTGAGACCAGCGGAAGCCGAGCTCAAGTTCGGGCTAGCGCCCTCACACGACCCACTGGCGTCGCTGATCTGACCGGCCTGTTCGGGCAAATACGATTTTCGGGGGCGTTGAGAGGGTCGGTCAAAACTCTGATTGGCGTTCGCCGGCAATTTTCTAGCATCCACTTGCTCTCGTTCCTAGAAGGGCTAGGAGCCCGTCGTCGTCGCTCGAGTACGCGCCTATCGGCGCCAAGTGACTGCGTCGGCAGTAGATGCGCTTGCGGGTGGGGGTCGCCCCCCACACCCCCGACCGGCGCGGCGTACGCTCAATCTCCATTTTGACCGACCCTCTGAGACGGCCCTGGAGAACTCGACGTGCAGCCGCACCATCAATACCTCCATCGTGGAGCGCCAGAACGGGACGGACCGGAACTTCAATGCAAG
>CANMLD010000252.1 GCA_947498315.1 Pseudomonadota bacterium
GCCCGAGCCGCCCCGGGCCGATCCCGGTGCCCGTGCAGACGGCGCCGACCGTCGTATGGCTGCTCGTGACGTAAGGCACGGTGCCGTGAAGCACGTCGAGGAGCGTCCCTTGCGCCCCTTCGAAGAGCACGGTCTCGTCGCGGGCGAGCGCCGCTTCGACCAGTGGGCCAACCTTGCCGAGCAACGGCACGATCGCGGGGGCGGCCGCGAGGAGCGGCGCGACCAGCTGCTCGACGGTCATCAGCGGCCGGCCATAGTGGGCCAGGAGCGCGTTCTTCTCGGGGAGCAGCGCCGCGATACGCGCCCGCAAGTCTTCCGGATCTTTGAGCGCACGTGCAGGGACCGAACGCCGTCCGGCGACGTCTTCGTAGGCCGGACCAATCCCGCGGCCCGTCGTGCCGATGCGCCCGCCCGCCACGGCTTCGCGTGCCTGGTCGAGCTCGCGGTGGACGTCGAGGATGAGCGCCGCATGTTGGCTCACCACGAGGCGCTCCCCGGGGTTGTTGAGGTCGAGCAAACCCCGCGCTTCGAGCGCTTTGACCTCCCGCGCGAGGACCGTCGGATCGAGGACGACGCCCGGACCCACGAGGCATCGCGTCTTCGGGTGGAGGATCCCGGATGGTACGAGGTGTAGCACCGTCTTGACGCCGCCGACGACGAGCGTGTGGCCTGCGTTGTTGCCGCCTTGATAGCGGACGACGACGTTGGCGCTTCCAGCGAGGTGATCGACGACCTTGCCTTTGCCTTCATCGCCCCACTGGGCACCGAGGATGACGATTCCGGGCATTGTTGGCTCCTAGAGGGCGCGGTGCGTTGGTGGCGAGAGGGCGGGGCGGGCGGCGCGGGCTTCGGCGAGGACCTCACCGTCGACCGCAAACCCGGCGGCGGGCAGATCACGACCGTAACGAGCGAGCAAGGTGTCATACCGGCCGCCCGACGCCACCGCCGAACCGGCGCCGTCGATGTAGGCGTGAAAGACGACCCCGGTGTAGTAGTCGAAGCCCAGCATCTCGCCGAGGTCGAGGATCAGCTCGCTCGCGAGCCCCGGCATGAGCGCTGATACGACGGCCTCGAGCTCCGAGAGGGCAGGGCGAAGGAGCGAGACCCGCTCCGCGAGCGCGGCCGCGGCTGCCAGCACTGATCGCGGCGCGCCGTGCATCCCGATGAGGGCTGCGATCGGCGCCGCGTCGTCGTCCGAGACACCGGCCTCGGACAAGATCGAGAGTGTGCCCGCTCGGTCCTTTCGGCGTATTCGTTCTCGGAGCGCCGCCGCCGGCACCGTGTCGGGTAATCGGTCCAAGAGCGTTCGCAGCAGGCCAACGTGCCCGAGCGAGAGGACCACGGGGCTCGGGCTCACCGCGGCGAGCGCCGAGTCGCATACGCGCAGCACCTCGACATCGGACGATGTACCCGCCGTCCCGATGAGCTCGATGCCGGCCTGGGCGACCTCGCGGCGTTGGAACTCCACGTGTTGCCGCAGCCGAAACACGCGACCGAAGTACGAGAGCCGCAGCGGCAGCGCGACGTGTCGCATCGTGCCTGACACGAGCCGCGCTATCTGGGGAGTGATGTCGCTACGGAGCGCGAGGACGTCGCCGTTTTGTGGGTCGACGAATCGCAGAACACGAGCCGCGTCGTCAGGCCCGATGCCGCGCTCGAAGACGGCAGCCAGCTCGAAGGTCGGCGTGATGATGGGGCTGTATCCCGCGCTCTTGAACGCCGCCATCAGCTCGCCTTGCAGGCTGTAGAAGGCCTCGGCGAGCTCGGGCGTATAGTCGCGGACGCCGACCGGGGTCGCGCGAAGCAGCCCTGTGATCATCGAAGCGTCACGCTGGCGACCAGGCGATCGAAGTCGCCGCGCAGCGCGTCGAGGGTCGCCTTCGGGCCCGTCGCCTTTAGGAAGTGCGGGCCCGCCGGGGTCTCGATGACGGTGCCAAGCATCGCATAGTCGGGACGCGGCGTGCCCGGCCCGGGCGCCATCGGGGACGGCTTATCGAGGTAGGTGCCCGTGAGCAGGACGGTCGTTACGGCGAGCCCGTTCGGAGATGACGTCGCCTTCTCCAGCGTCGGCGTCCCGTCGAACTGCCCTTGCCAGCGGGCGATGTTGGCCTCCACCGAGCCACCCGCCTGACTGATGGTCAGCAGCCCGTCACCGGCCGCACCTGGGAGCCGCATCTGGGCGAGTCGCATCGGGCTCGCGGGAGGCTGCACCTCAAAGGAGGCGGGGACTGTAAACGTCAGTGAGCCTGCATCGAGAGTCGTCCCGGGAGCGGCTGCCGCCACGGCTGGCATCGGCGCAACCGCAGGCGCCGGAGCCGCAGCCGGAGCCGCAGCCGGAGCCGCAATGGGAGCCGTCGTCTTGTTACACCCGAGAAGCGAGACAGCGAGTGCTGCCAAAATCATCGTGCTATGAAAGATCACGCTACCACCTCGTGAAGGTCGCCACTCTGGGCGCGTTCGAGTACCTCTTCGAGCTTCAGGAGGATGTCGTCCGATCGGAATTGCCCCCTCCCGAACGCGAGCGTCGCGATGCCCGTGTCCTCCGTGCCGACGTCAGCACCGTCGAGCGCTTCTCGCAGCCGTTCACCGACCCGCCGCATGCCAGCGTCGTCGGTGGACGGACAGGTCAAGACGAAGTCGCCTGGCCCGCGGCGAGCGCATACATCGACCCGGCGCACGAAGTCGGCCATTACTTCGGCGACGGCCTTGTCGAAGCGCGAGCCCTCGTGGCGCACTTTCACGCCGGCCACGCCGAAGGCAGTGCCGTAGCGCGCCAGTCGATTCGCTTCATCCTCGATTCGTTCGACCAGGTGAACCTGATCCCACAGGAGCGAGTCCACATCGACCGAGGCACGCGCCGTCACGACGTGTTGCTCGACCGCCGTGACCTGACTACAGACGCGGTCGAGCGCGGAATTGAGCTCCAGGACCGTCTGCCGAGCGCGGGCCTGCCCGTCGGCATGGGCGAGCGCACGGTCGATGATGGCGACCAGTTCAGACTCGCTTCGTTCGAGGAGTGCAAGCCCGAAGGCCCCGTATTCATTGATAATATCGATGGCAAGCGCCGTCCCGCCTTCGGGCACCACGAGTACGAGCACCAGGTCTGGCAGGTCCCGTACGAACGGAGCTAACCACTCAGCCGTGTCCGCATCGACCGGGACGAGCACGACTGGCGAAACCCGTGTGCCGAGCTCGATGGACAAGGACCGGGGCGACACAGGCTCTGCTGTTCGGGCTAGTGCTTCGAGCGCCGCCGAGAGGTGAGAAGGGATGTGGTCGTCAGAGGTCCAGAGCAGCCGGCTCTGGAGCACGCCCCCCTGAGGCCTGGGTGCGTCCAGGTCGAAGTCGTCGAGATGCATGAATCGTCTCCTCTCCCGTCGCGAGGGCGTCACCTCGGTCTCCTGCAGCCACTCTCGGAGGGTGTCTCACGGCCGGTGACGCCCGGCGCGTTTTAGTGTAATCCCTCGCGCACGATTTGGGCACCCCACGCCGGTGCCCTCCCGGACCCAACTGGGCTAGACCCGCCGCGAAGGAGCTCCTCGTGATCGCAGACATCGCACACAGTCTCGCTGGCTGGCGCCTCAGCGAGGTCGAGCACCGATACGGACCGAACGTCCACATCCTCGACGACCCCTACTACTCCACGCTGCTCGCCCATCTCTGCTCGGCCGAGTGCGTGCAGCCGCGCTTCAACCAGATCGTGAAGCGCCTCTACTCGGGCCTCGCTCGCACGGTCCTCAACAACGAGTTCCCCCGTAAACGCCGCCGCGCACCGACTCGCATGAGCGCCACGACCGAGCGCGGCGTCGTCGACAGCGACTTCCTCGATCCCAGTACCCCAGTCGTCACGGTTGACCTCGCTCGGGCCGGTATCTTGCCGTCAATGACGGTCTTCGAGGTCCTGAACGAGACGCTCAACCCGCAGTCCGTGCGCCAAGATCACCTGATCATGCAGCGGAAGACCAACGCGGACGGCCACGTCGTCGGTGCCGAGCTCTTCGGCTCCAAGGTCGGCGGTCCGGTCGACGACCGCATCATCCTCTTCCCCGACCCGATGGGCGCGACGGGCTCGTCCATGTGCAACGCGATCGGGTACTACAACAGCAATGGGCGCCCTGGGCCCATCATCACGATGCACCTCATCATCACGCCCGAGTACATACGGCGCGTCCTCGCCGAGCACCCAGACACCAAGATCTACGCCCTCCGCCTCGACCGTGGGCTCTCCCGACCAGAGGTGCTCGCGTGCGTGCCGGGCGAACGCTGGGACGACGAGGTCGGTCTCAACGCCCACCAGTACATCGTCCCCGGCGGCGGCGGCTTCGGCGAGCTGATGAACAACGCCCTCGTCTGAACTGCCGTTTAGTCCTGCTCAAGGAGACCACGCCCATGTCCGTCGCCATGATTGACCTCCCCGGAAAACAGATGTTGGTGCTCCTCTCCGAGGAGCAGATCCAGGCCCGCGTCGCGGAGCTCGGCGCCCAGATCAACCGAGACTACGCCGGCAAGGAGATCATCCTACTCCTCGTGCTCAAGGGCTCGATCCTGTTCGCCGCCGACCTCTGCCGCTACATCACCGTGCCGTGCACCCTCGAGGTTATGGGGCTCAGCTCGTACGGGGACAGCACCGAATCATCAGGCGAAGTCGCCGTCACGCTCGACCTCACGAAGCCCATTCAAGAGAAGCACGTGTTGGTGGTCGAAGACATCGTCGACACCGGCCTCACCATGCGCTACCTCCTGAAGAACTTGCGCGCGCGTGAGCCCGCATCGTTGCGGGTCGTGTCGCTCCTCGAGAAGCCGGCGCGAAAGCGGGTCGAAGTGGGGCTCGACTACGTCGGCTTCGTCATCGACGACCACTTCGTCGTGGGCTACGGCCTCGACCTCGATCAGCGCTACCGGAACCTCCGCTACATCGGCCACATCGTCGACGCGAGCACGCCATCGAACTGAGCTACTTGGGGCACGCGAGCTTCCTCGCGACGTCTTGTTTGGGACAGCGGATCCTCATCGATCCGTGCCGTCCCGGTGCGCTCGGTGGACGTATCCACACGACGCCGGTCGCCTCCCCCGTCGACGTCGTCCTCGTCTCGCACTACCACGAAGACCACGGATGGATTGGCGCTGCGCCGGGGGATCCGGTCATCGTCGATCGCTCCCGCCGCGTCGCCGACACGTCTTTCAAGCTCTGGACGACCGCGCACGACAGCGCTTCGGGCTGCCGCATGGGCCTGTCTCGGTCCATGCGTTTCAAGCTTGACCGCATCACCGTCCTCCACACTGGCGACCTCGGCGAGTTCGACGACGAGTGGCTCGCCACGGCCGCTAAGGTCGACGTGCTGCTCTTGCCCGTCGGCGGGGTCTACACCTTGGCGCCCGAACGTGCGCTCGCGCTGATGGATGCCCTCGCGCCGCGTTGGTGCATCCCCATGCACTACCAGAGCAGCGCCGTGAAACTCGACATGGCGACACGCGACGACTTCGTGGCGTTACTCGGCGAACGGCCCGTCACCGCGTGTGGCGATACCTTCCACCCCGGCTTGCCGCCGGGCGTCATCCTCCTCGACCCCGCCACGCAATCACTATGACCAGCGCCGGCCCACTCGCGAAGAAGGAGTCGAAATCTCTCGCGATTACCGCGCTCTACACCGCCGAGGTCTGGCGTCGAGGCGGGCTTCCGGGTGCCGACCTGCTCGCGACCAAAGACGCCGAACGCGTCTACGGCGCCACCCAAGCGGCGCTGGGCATCGCGCGCATCTTCTCCGCCCTCGGGCGCCTCGTCGGCCGCGTTCGCTATAGCCCACTCCCCGTCGCGCTTCTGCACCGGCATACCTACCTCGACCACCTCGTCAGAGAGTCGAAGGCCGATGCGGTCATCGAGCTCGCGGCTGGCTTGTCCCCGCGCGGGCTCGCCGAGACGGCCTGTAGTGAGCGCCCTTACCTCGAAGTTGACATGCCGGAGATGGTCGCTTGGAAGCGGAGCCTCATTAGCCGCACCGAGCCCGGAAGATCCGCGCTCGCTCGGCCGCACCTCCGCTTCGAAGGCGCCGATCTCCGGACGGCCGACCTCACGGCCTTCTCGGCCGGCACCGAGCAGCCGCTCTTCGTCGCCGAAGGTCTCCTGATGTACC
>CANMLD010000253.1 GCA_947498315.1 Pseudomonadota bacterium
TCCCACTCCGCCTCGGTCGGCAGGCGATACCCCGAGCAGCCCGCGACCGGCTCCGCCGTGCTGCAGCGATAGTCGCCTTCACACCAGCCCTCCGACCAATCCGAACACCCGCCACCGAGAGTGCCGCTACATCCCGACAGGCGATAGCACTCCGAAAGACCTTCGGCCTGACTACGACGGTTGGCATAGCTGACCGCCTCGAACCAGTTCACGCCTTCGACCGGGCAGCGGTCGCCACAACCCGGAAACCGGGAGGGATTTCGACCCATGGACCTCGTCCACTCCCCCTGCGTGACCTCGGTCGCCTGGAGGAAATACGGGCGCGTCAGCGTGACCTCGTGGGCCACCTCGTCCTCGTCCCGACCAGCCTCGCTCGATGGGCTGCCCATGGTGAAGCGGCCGGCTTCGATACGTACGAAGCCCGCGGGTGAGGTCTTCGCGGCCGTCAGCCTCGCCAATGCCGCGCCCGCAGCACCCACCTCCGCTTCGCCCGACAGCGTGGCGTACGCCGACAAGAACGACCGCAACAGCGCCCATTTCGTCGCGTCCGAGACCGCCTTCATGGCGAGCGCTTCCGAGAGCGTTCGCCAGTCCCGAAGCATCTGCTTGCGAAGCGCCTCACGCTGGGCGGACGCCCGCTTCTCTTCGGCGACTCTCGCTGCCTCTCGCGCACGCTCGGCGGCAAGGTCGATGGTCACCGCCGAACCCCCCGGCGCTACCACCACCCCGCCGCTCGGCGCGGCACCACTCGACGCCAACTTCATCTCCAGCAGGTCGGGACCCGACGCGCTCGCTTTAGTTGCCAGCACGGCCCCTGCCGCCCCAGACAGGTTTGGGCTCTGACGCCCGGGCGCGAGCGCGTCCATCGCGAAGCGGGCATAGGCCACAGCTTCCGCCGCCGTCACCATGCCGTCCTGATTACCTTCCGCCTCGCGGTCGGCCCATCCTTGAAGTGCGCCGAGCACGAGGTAGCTGAACGCCGGTCGTGGACTGGCAGCACCCGGCAAAGGGCCGGCGAACTCCGTGTCTTCGGCGGCGAAGAGCCACGTGGTGGAAGCGCCCCCGATCCGCTGCGTTCGGTCACGCAGAACCGTCGCGTCGCGATTGGCGAGCAGCGTCTCCCCCTCGCTCGTCTGCCCCGAAAAGCAGGCGTCGACGACGGCGACCGTGGCCGATTGGCGACCGGTCGCCGCCGCCACCAGCTCCTTCTGGGTCACCGACTGCGAGAAGAGGTCGAACTCGTCCTGACTAGCCTTCACCCCCACCAGCACGCCCTCCTTGGACGCGTTGGTCACCCCATGCCCGATGAACACTAGCCAGAACGTGCCGCCAGGACGTGTCTTCTTCGCGAGCTCGCTCGCCGCCGCCAGGATTCGGGCCCGCGTGCCGAGCTTGTCGACCAGCAGGGAAACGCGGTCAGCCGGGATCCCGCGCGCCTTCGCCAGCCAGCGAACCCACGCTTGCCCGTTCTCAACGGCACCGGCGATCGGCGGCAGCTCGTCGTAGGTCCCAATCGCAACCACAAGGGCCACGTCGTCACGAGCGCTCCCGCCCCCGCTCGCGCCATCGAGCGACGGCCACCCGGTCCCTTGCGCCAGCGCGGCCCCACTCGCGAGAAGCCCGACGAGACCCACCATCAGCACGTTCATCAACTCACGACGCATCTCGTCACCTCCAAGCACGGCCGGCACCCGGCCGGAGAGGGCGGGCCGCCGCTTTCGACGCGCCCGGAATCGGTTCCGGACGCCATACTCACGGAGGTCCCGCGTTTCAGTCTTCGGTCCACCGACGTTGCCGGATCACAGGACGACGGCAGCCCACGCCAAGGGCGCACGGGTCGGGGCCAAGACCGGGGAACGTACCGGGTGGGCTCCCCGGGGGGAACGCCGACACGCCAGAACGGCGGACGGGGAGAGCGTACTCGCCCCGTGACGAAAAAGGCCGCGAGCTGGCGAGGCGGAACCCGAGGTTGTTGTTGCGGTTGCCGGACGCATTCCTGTTGCGATTGGACGCCCGTGCGTTACGGGCCTCGTTGTTCCAGCTACCACCCCGATTCACCCGGTTCGAGCCTGTGCAGCCAGAGCGTGGGAGCGAGTTACCGCGAATCGCCGGCCCACACAACTCGGGAAATACATAGTAAAGCCTACGTCGTCGAACCCCGCGCTGCAAGCTCGGCCCGGTGGTTTCTGGCTGCTGCACGACCGACAAGGCCTGTGACGACGGCAACGCGTGCACGAAAGACCAGTGCGCTGCGAACCAGTGCCTCCACGCGTCGCTCGCGAACTGCTGCGTGACCGCAAAGGACTGCAACGACGGCAACAACTGTACGTCGGACTTCTGCGACGGCGGCAAGTGTATTCACAAGATCGCCCCCGCGGAGCCAGGCAAGCTCTGCTGCAACACCGCGAAGGACTGCGACGATGGCGACGCCTGCACCCTCGACGTGTGTAACCCGAAGGACGCCTGCCAGAGCGTCGCGAAGAAGGGCTGCTGCAGCAGCGACAAGATGTGCGACGACGGCAACGCCTGTACGGTGAACCGCTGCAACCTGAACACGCGCCAGTGCGTCACGCAGTCCATCAAGGGCTGCTGCGCGGACGGGGCGTGCGTACCGAAGTAGTGTCGTGGTTCACGAGCGCTCCCGAGCGTCTGGTCGTGTCCCCATTCCAGGGCACCAACTCTTCTGAGGCGGCGAGATCAACGGGACCGTGCTCAGCGCTGCCGATACTGTCGCTAGCGGCCTTTCAGAGGTGCCGCCGAACTACACCTTCGGCGTGGCGCTCGACGCGATGATGGTGCGTTTGAAGACGTCCTGCCGGCCCGCGGCGTTCGGGTCCACTTCGAAGTAGGGCCAAAATGCGGTGTCGCGATTGGCTGCGGTGACGAACGTGATCTGGCTACCCGCCTTCGGCCACGGGTCGTAGAGATACGTCCTGCCGCCTCCCTTGCCGCCGCTCCCGGAAGGCTCGCGGCCGAGCGTTATCCAGTGGTCGGATTGCGAACGGTCCTTGTTAAGCGACGGGTCGGTGTTGCCGCGGTCCATGTCGATGAGGACCATGTACGCCTCGCCGGGGGTCAGCGAGTCCATCCAGCGCGCCATCTCGGCACGCGAGGTGACCTCTACCGGCAGCCCCGGCTTGGACGCCTCTTCGGAGCCGAGGCGGTTTATCCGCTCCATGTCGACGCCATTGGTGAGGCCGAGCGGGTTACCGGTCATCAGCAGCTTCGCGGCGTGCGCGAGCGCGGACAGGTCCGAGTAGCCACCAGGATCACGACACATGGCCATGAGCGCGACGTCGCCGGTGGGCACGACTGTCTCGTGGTAGTAGATGGACGAGCGTAGCGCTGCGACGGCGAAGGAGACGGCCATTCGCTGCATCGCGAGGTGTTGCCGGTACTCGTCGGGGGTCGTCGGTTTGGCCGCGTGCGCCTCCGCCTTCGCGAGCAGCTGCTCGCCAAACAGGAGCACGGCCTTCGGGCCCATCACGATTCGCGCAGCGAGCGCTGCAGTCGGTCCGCAGCGCGTGTCGTCGGTCGCCGTGTCCGGGTCGCTGTCGATTTGAGTCCACTGACCGAGGATCGTCGCGTGGTCCCAGCCACCGCCCTTCTGGAAGGGCAGGTTCCGCGCTTCGCGGTTGTTTGTGTTCTCTGGATCGGCGGTCTTGCCTGCTCGGTCCTTGGTGTCGTGGTACCCCAGCCGAGAGTCCCGCTCGGTGGGCTTTCAGGTCGCTGCGCCAGCCCCACCAGCGGCAGGGCTGAGTGCGGCTGACTGACGCGCGTAACCCTTCGCAGGGATTGCGGTTGCGTGCCCTGCGCTGCCGGCATTCGAAGCGCCGGAGGTGGGAACATTCGACTTCAGCGGGTCTTCGGTTTTGCACATGAGCGCCGGCGAGGCATGGCCCGTGCCGAACCACTCTGGCTCGTTCATACGTGCTGGAACAGGCGCACCCAGTGGTCCTGTTGACGAACCGGGCGGCCCTGGAGCGCACGCTATTCATCGTGCCCAGTGGTGATTTGGCCATCCAGGCCGGGTGCATGCCGCCCGCCATTCGAGTAAGCTCCCAGCCGTGAAGATCGCTCGCCGAGCCGCCGTCCCGCATCCCTTCGCCGCGCTGGTGACGGCCATGGCGACCATGGCCCTGGCCATCGCCTGCGCGCCAACCAAGCTCTCCCCCGAGCAGTACTATGGGGGCACGATAGCGGTCGAAGACACGGACGGCGCCGACGGGAGCGACGCGTCAGGCGACGTGACGGTACTATCCGACAGCGCGACCGATGGGGCGAACGATGGGGCGGACGCTACTGACGCTACCGATGGCCTCGATTCGACGGATGGATTCGACGCTACCGTCGACGTCGTCGACATCGATGACGTGATACTGCCAGACGGCGAGGCCCCGGACGGCGAGGCCCCGGACGGCGAGGCCCCGGACGCGCTGGACACGGACGCACAGGCACCCGACACGCAGGAAGACACCGACACCAAGATCTGCACGCCTCAATGCGCCGGCAAAGCATGCGGTGAGGACGGCTGCGGCGGACTCTGCGGCACCTGCACGGAGGACGAGCTCTGCAGTCAGGTTCAGAAGTGCATCCCGAAGTGTATCCCCCAGTGTTTCGGGAAGATCTGTGGACCCGACCAATGTGGTGGGTCGTGCGGCACGTGCGGCGACGACTTCGAATGCGGTGCTGACGGCAAGTGCTACAGCACTACTTGCGTGCCGGACTGCGAAGGTAAGGCGTGCGGGGACGACGGTTGTTCCGGCAAGTGCGGGACCTGCGCGCAAGGTGACCTCTGTTCCGTGGGCCAATGTGTGGCCGGCCCGTGCTCGGGCGTGCCCTTCAAGACCGGGAAGTGCGATGAAGAGGGCCGTGCCTTGAGCTGCTTCGGCGGCTCGACGCTCGTGGTCACTGACTGCAACGCCCTCGACAACAAGAAGTGTGGTTGGAGCGCCCCCGTGAGCGCGTTCAGCTGCATCGAGAAGGTCGACTGTTTCCCATTCTGCATCGACGGCAACGAATGCGGCGAGGATGGCTGCGGCGGCGTCTGCGGGATTTGCCCACCGGGCTGGCCCTGTAACGTCGGCACCTGCGTCCCAACCCCCGGCGGCGCCTGCGGCTACTACAACATCGTCGGAAAGTGTGAAGGCGACGTCCTCTGGGTCTGCGAAGGCGGGACCCTCCTCCGAACCGACTGCGCGCTCGCCGGCAAGGTGTGCGGCTTCAACCCGACCGTGGCGACCAATCAATGCATGGACAACTAATTCGACGTCACGCGCTCGCTCTTGGCGCTCTCGTCACGGTCACGAGCTGTTCTGAAGAGGACGCCGTCAGCGATGTACCGGCGGACACCGTGGCCGCCAGCGACGCCGCGACCGACGACGTGGAGTCGCCAGACCTGCTCCCGGACGCGACGGATCCCGACGCGAGCGATGCCGCAGCACCGGACGCGGACCCGGGTGACGTCGCCATCATCGAGACGCCACCGGCCCTCCCCGCTGTCACGCCCCACCTGACGCGCGAGGCCCCCTGCGACGCGCCGCTGCAAGCACCGATGGCCTTCCCGATGGACGCGCCGCGTTACGCGCTGAACGTCTTTCACTTCAACCTTCAGTACGTCGCCGGAGGCCTCGACAACTACCTCGGCGTCTACACCATCTCCGACGAGGACTTGCAGGACGCGATCATCGTCGAGAGCTACGCGCCTCTGATCGAGCTCTACGAGCGTCACCCCGACTGGGGGGCGAGCTTCGAGATGCAGGGGCTCATGGTCGAGGTGATGGCGCAGCGCCACCCAGAGCTCCTCGCCCGCACACGGGCTCTCGCGCAGCGCGGCCAGATCGACGTCATGAGCTACCACTGGTCCGATCAACTGGCGACCGCGTATGGCCACCGCGACATGCGCTGGAGCCGGGCCGAGAACCAGGCCATCTTCGACGCCACGTGCCTCCCGCGGGCCCCCGTCCACTTCCTGCAGGAAGGCCAGTTCGGCCCCGGCCTCCAGTCCTTCGCCGCCGAGTCCGGCGAGCTGGTCATCTTGCCGCGTAACCTCATGAAGTTCTTCCATGATCCGGCGCCCTCCGGGCTCTGGTTCGACAATCGGGGCTACCC
>CANMLD010000254.1 GCA_947498315.1 Pseudomonadota bacterium
GGCCCTGCTGCTCATGGAATCTGTATCGGTTCGACGTTCTTGCTTCCCAGTTGCCCAGGTTGCTTGAATCGACTCACCGGAATTTTCTTTGGTTTCCGCACGAACTCTTGTTTCGTATACCTGCTATTCCGTTTTCAGAGAGCGATGAACTTGATGGCCACAGATTCGAGCCCTTCCGGGTGTCGTGGCTGGGGCCGAGCTAGCTACGAGAGGACGTTGCAACCTTACCGGCTGCTTCGACTTTCGGCCTGCCCAGAGGCTGTGCCTCGGGCTGGGGAGCGGGACTTTAGCCGCTGTGCTTTCTTCGTCAAGCTCTATATCCGGTTTTTTTGAACCGCCCGAGTGCTTTCTCGCTCTCGGGGGCGCTGCGAGTCCTGGAGGATTGCAGCGCCGTCTCGCGTTTGGGCTGGACCCGCCGGCGAGGAGGCGTGTTCTAAGTCTCCTCCCCGAACCTGGCAAGCGCTTTTTGGGGGCTCCGTGCCTTTTTTGGCCGAACCACCTACCGGGGGCCCCGATGACGCCCCTCAGAACGCGGTGCGAACGGAGTTTCGGCCCAGGAGCCGTTCAGCGGCCGAGATGAGATCGTCCGTTGGGCTGACCGAAAGTCCGCCGCCGGGCTCGATGACGGCCCGCCCAAGGCCGGCGACATCGACGAGGAGCGTGACGGGGACGTCGCCGGGGTGGGCACGGAAGGACTCTACCAACTGAGCGACGGTCTCGGGACGCGTCTTCACGCCGTCGATGATGAAGCCGATGCGGCGGGTCTTCTGTCGACGGATATCGACGAGCTTCGTTGCCTTCTCAGCGCGGAACTTCAGGACCTTCCCTTCGCCCTCCCCTTCGTAGCGGGCCGCACCGTGCACGACGAGCGGCTCGTTCGACTTCAGGGCCTCTTCACTGACGGCGAAGGACTTGGTGAAGAACATGGCCTCAATCTGGCCGCTCTGATCTTCGAGGACGGCGAAGCCCATACGCCCGTCGCCGGACTTCGTGACGCGCTCGCGGAGACTCACGACGATGCACCCGATACCAATAGTATCACGGGGTTCGAAGCGCCCCTCCATGAGGGCCGCAATCGAGATGGCTCGGGCGGAGTTGAGCTCGTGCTCGAAGCGGTCGAGCGGGTGGCCGGAGACGTAGAAGCCGATGGCCTCCTTCTCGAACTCGAGTCGGGCACGCTCGACCCACGGCTCGCCGTCCATCGCGTAGCTCGCGGCGACGACTTCAGTGCTCTTCCCGCCGCCGAAGAGGGCGAAGAGGTTGCCCTGCCCAGACGCGCGATCGCGGGCCGCTGATTGGGCTCTCTCGATGGCGCGCTCGAGGTTGTGGAAGAGGACGTGCCGCTCCTGAGCGAAGCCGTCACAGGCGCCCGATCGGATGAGCTGCTCGACGGTGCGGCGACCTACTCGCTTCAAGTCCACGCGCTCGCAGAAGTCGAAGAGCGACTTGAAGTGGCCCTCGGCCCGCCCCTCGACGATGGCGTCCACGGCGCCTTCGCCGACCATCTTGATGGCACCCAGGCCGAACCGAACCCCGCCGCCGTCGACCGAGAAGTCCTTCTCGGACAGGTTCACGTCGGGTGGGCGCACGACGATGCCGTGCCCACGGGCGTCCCCGATCATGCGGACGACCTTCTCCGTGTTGTCGCCGTCGCAGGTCATCAGCGCGGCGTAGAACTCGACCGGGTGATGGGCCTTCAAGTACGCGGTTTGATAGGTGATCAGCGCGTAAGCGGCCGAGTGGGACTTGTTGAAGCCGTAGCCGGCGAAGTACGCCATGAGCTCGAAGATGCGGTCTGCGTCCTCCTGCGAGGCCACACCCGTGTTCGCCGCGCCGTCGAGGAAGATGGACTTCTGCTTGGCCATCTCCTCGGCCTTCTTCTTGCCCATGGCGCGCCGCAAAATGTCGGCGCCGCCGAGGGAGTACCCACCGATGACGCGGGCGATGGTCATCACCTGTTCCTGGTAGACGATGACGCCGTAGGTCTCTTTCAACACCCCTTCGAGCGACGGGTGGAGGTAGTCAACCTCGGCCTCGCCGTGCTTGCGTTTGACGAAGTCGTCGACCATGCCGGTGCCGATGGGGCCGGGCCGGTAGAGGGCGACCGCTGCGATGACGTCTTCGAGGCTCGTCGGCCGCAGCTTCTTCATGAGGTCTTTGAAGCCTGATGATTCGAGCTGGAAGACGCCGGTGGTGTTGCCGGCCGCGAGGAGGTCGAAGACGGGTTTGTCTGCGAGCGGGATGGCGTTCAGGTCGAAGGGCGGCTCCTTGCGCGCCGTTCGGCCGTCGTTGATGAGGCGCACTGCCTGGTCGATGACCGTGAGCGTCTTCAGGCCGAGGAAGTCGAACTTCACGAGGCCGGCGAGCTCGACCTCCTCTTTGGCGAACTGCGTGACGTACTCGCCGTTGGCGCCGAGGCACACGGGGACGTAGTGCCAGAGGGGCTCTTCGGAGATGACGATGCCCGCGGCGTGGAGGCCGGCCTGACGCGTCAGGCCTTCGACACGGAGCGCGACGTCCCAGAGCTCCCGGTAGCGGGGCTCCTCCTCGAAGAGCTCCTCGATGCGGGGCTCCTTCGAATACGCGTCCGCGAGCTTGATGCCGAGCTCTTCCGGGATGAGCTTCGCGAGCCGGTCCACCTCCGCGAAGCTCATGTCGAAGACGCGGCCGATGTCCTTGATCGCGGCACGCGCACGCAACTGCCCGTAAGTGATGATCTGCCCGACGTTGTTCTTGCCGTAACGCTGCGTGACGTAGCGGATGACGCGGTCCCGCTTGTTCATGCAGAAGTCGATGTCGAAGTCCGGCATCGACACGCGCTCGGGGTTCAGGAAGCGCTCGAAGAGGAGGCCGTAGAGCAGCGGATCGATGTCGGTGATGCGGAGCGAGTAGGCGACGAGCGAGCCGGCGCCGGAGCCGCGGCCCGGGCCGACCGGGCAGTCCATGTCGCGCGCCGCTCGGATGAAGTCCCAGACGATGAGGAAGTAGCCCGAGAAGTCCATCGGGATGATGACGTTGAGCTCGACCTCGAGGCGGGCGAAGTAGGCGTCCCGGTCGAGCACCCTGCCCTGCGCCGCCGCCTCGTCGAAGCGCTTCTCGAGCCCGAGTTGGCTCTGGAGCCGCAGGTAGGTCGGGAGATCCTCGTCGTTCGGCGTCACGAAACGCGGGAGGTAGTTCTTGCCGGTCGGGATCTTGACCTGGCAGCGCTCCGCGATGGCGCCAGCGAGGTCGACCGATTCGGGATGGTCTGCGAAGCGCGTCCGCATCTGCGCTTCAGACTGAACGTAGAGCTCGTTCGGGATGTCGCTACCGAGCGCGGCGAAGCTCTTGCCGAGGCCGACGCAGACGAGGGCGGCGTGGGCGCGCGCGTCGTCTTGGCGGGGGTAGTGGACGTAGTTGGTCGCGACGCAGCCGATTCCGAGCTCCGAGCCGAGCCCGAAGGTGGCGTCGGTGACGCGCTTGTTTTCAGCAAAGCCGAGGCGCTCTACCTGTAAGTAATAGTGTTCCGGCCCGAAGAGGTCGAGCCAGCCTTGGGCCAGCTTTTCGGCCGCGTCGAGCTCGCGCCTGAGAACGGCTTGGCCGACGTCGCCGGCGAGCCCGCCCGAGAGCGCGATGAGGCCCTCCTTGTGCGCCGCGATGAGCGACCGATCCACACGTGGCGTGTCGTTCTGATAGCCCTGAAGCCAGCCCTGACTGACGAGGCCGATGAGGTTCTTGTAGCCCTTCTCCGTCTCGGCGAGGAGCACGAGCGAGGTCGGCCGCTTCTCGGTGGGGTCGGCGCGGTTGCCCACGACGAAGACCTCGGCGCCGAAGATCGGCCGTATCCCGACTTCCTTGGCCACCTTCTGAAACTCGATGGCGCCGTAGAGGTTGCCGCGGTCGGTGATGGCGACCGCCGACATGCCGGCTTCCTTCGCACGGACGCACAAGTCCTTGATGCGCAAGGCACCTTGAAGGAAGCTGTAGTGCGTGTGCACGTGCAGGTGTGCGAAGCCCATGGCGCCCCTCCGACAGGAACCTCGGCCAGCCTTCCGGATGACCGCCAAGTGGAGATGGACTACAGAATGGGGAGCCCATCGAATCGCGATCCTAGAGGCCGGCCCATCTCCTTGCGTCGGCTCCGGACCTCTGCTGGGCGAGGTTCCTGTCCGAGCGGGCGCGGAGCTTAGATGCGTGAACCGAATTCCGCCAGCGGACTTCTAGCCTACTCATGTTGAACCGCTCCCGGAAATCGAGGCTGACACCACGCTCGCATCGGCGTTATAGTCCCACGAGTTCGCCTCCGTAACGGAGGCTGGAGGTCCCCAGTGCGCCATCTCGCCCGCCTCGTTCTTCTCCTGTCCTGTTCGTCACTTGCGCTGGCCTGCGGTGACGATGGCACTGCGGCGGGCGCGAGCAACGTGGACGACGCGACAGCATCCGTCGACCTCGGCCCGACGGACGACGTTGCCGTGGTCGAAGACACAGGGCCCTCGGTCGTTGCGTCTGACGACACGACGCTGGTGGAGGGCGCCATCGATGCGGCCCCGGATGTCCCCGAGGACGTCGCTACGGACTTAGAACCCGAGGCCGACACCGTCGATTCGCCCGATGTCTTCGTCGAAGCGGACGGCGACGTCGGCTGCGCACCTCAGTGTGACGGTAAAGCATGTGGACCCGACGGCTGTGGGAGCGTGTGTGGCTATTGCGACGCCTCCAGCCCGGTCTGCCTCCAGGGGATCTGCCAGCCCTATTGTCCCACGTGCGCTCAGCACGGGACGGTCTATGCGCCTGAGGGGACCATCCCCATTCAGGGGGCGATCGTGTGGGCCACCTTCGAGCCGCCGGCGCCTTTCCCCGATCAAGTCTTCTGTGACACCTGCATCGACTTACCGAAGAACACGCCAGTCGGGATCAGCAACGCCGAAGGGAAGTTCCTCGTGCCCATCCCCACCGAAGGTCAGTGGCACCTCGTCGTTCAGAAGGGCACCTTCCGCCGCGTGACCGTCATCGACGTCAAAGCCGGCGGGACCGAGCTCCCGAAGTCGGTCACAACGCTGCCGGGCAAGACGGATCTGGCGAAGGGCGAGGAGGTGCCGAAGATGGCCGTGGTGGCGGACTCCTTCGACCTCATCGAGAACACGCTCGCCAAGCTCGGTATGGGCAAGCTCGACACCTCGGGCTACCTGGAGCCGGGCACCGAAGGCTTCGATCTCATCGACTCCAATGACGCCGCCGAGTTCTTCAGTGAGTGGACCAACCTCGCGCAATATCACGTGATCTTCATGCCATGCGACTCCGACTGGTTCTTCCCGGCCCTCGACTCGGTCGAGGTGCGGGACAACGTCCGGAAGTTCGTCGAAGCCGGCGGGCGGCTCTATGTGACGGACTGGTCGTACGACATCCTAAAGGCCGCCTTTCCAGACCCCATTCAGTGGTTTGGCGACACCGGCTCGAACGGTTCCGCGCAGCTCTCGCTCTCGTTCGACGGGAAGGCGCAGGTGCAAGACGAAGGGCTCGGCGCGTGGCTCGACAAGCAGAACCTGAAGACCTTCGATCTGCTCGCCAACTACACCATCATCGAGTCGGTCAGTGAGTACGAAGCGCCGGACGTCGACGGGACGCTGACGAAGATGACGCCGAAGGTCTGGATGAACATCGTGACGCCGAACGAAGGCTCGCGTCCTGCGACGGTGAGCTTCCAGTATGGCTGCGGTCGCGGGCTCTTCTCCACCTACCACTCGGAGGACGGCGACGGCTTCCTGCCACAGGAGAAGACGCTCGCTTACATCCTCTTCGAAGTCGCCGTCTGCGCCGAGACCAAGTACGGGCTTTAAGCGGGTCAGACCAAACTCCGATTGGCATCCGCCGGCGATTTTCTAGCATCGAGTTGCTCTCGCTCAAAGGCGGGCGATGCAGCCCGC
>CANMLD010000255.1 GCA_947498315.1 Pseudomonadota bacterium
CTGCAGCGCAGGCTCGGGCGGCGGCGGCGGTGCAGGCCTCGGCGGCGCCATCTTCTTCTACGCCGGCGGCGTCATCCCAAGAGGCGCCATGGAGATCAGCGGCTGCACCTTCGACAGCAACGCCGCTACCGGCGGAAACCCCGGCGGGAACGCCTTCGGAGGCCCCGCGGCTACCGTCGGAAGCGGCTTCGGCGGAGCGATCTTCGCCGAGAATTGGACCGTCATCCTCGGCGCGCCCACCTTCCTCAACAACACTGCCTCGACGTCGGGCTACGACCTCTACACGCAATGACCATCGAGTCACCCAAACCCGCATCCAACCGCTCCCGGCTACGCCTGCTCAAGAATGGTAACGTGACCGCCGAACGCTGAGATCCCTGCGTCAGCTCCGGCTGAAGCAGGCGACGCCGGCGCTGGGGCTGATAGCCAGGCGTCAGCTCCGGCTGAAGCCGGCGCTAGGGCTGACCGCTGAGCGCTGATAGCCCGGCGTCAGCTCCGGCTGAAGCAGGCGACGCCGGCGCTGGGGTTGAACGCTTACAGGGGTTGGTCAACGACGACACCATGTGAAGGGATAGAGATCATGGGTGTTTCGATGACGGGGGGGCTTGAAGTGGTTCCTGGCCACTCCCATCTTCGCTTGGATTGGGTACCACGCGTCGTGCAATGACGGCGCGTGGGACGCGGGCGCGGGGAGATGGTCTCTTGGAGCACAGGCTGGTCGTCCTTGAACGATCAGCGTCGGGCCTTCTCAGAGAGCTGGCCGGGCGGAACCCCAGGTTATCGTTCCGATTGCCCGGCTCGTTCCTGTCGCGGTTGCCCAAACCGGCGTTCTGCGCGGACATGTTCCACGAGCCACCGCGGTTCACGCGGTTGACGGCACCGTTACCAGAGTGGCCTTTCCGTGGGAGTATCTTGTACTTCCTGAACTATGTCGGGAAGTTGGCCATCGAGGTCGACCAACACTTGGTGCGCATGGTTAGACTGCACGTCGACGCCGAGCAGCCCGACCCCGTACTTCGTGCTCGCGAATGCCAGGAGGTACTCGAAAAGGTCGTTCACCTTCTGGCTCGGCCCGAGCTTGAATTGGCGCTGCACGCAGCGCGTCGTGACCATGACAGCCGTCTCCGGGACGATGTGGCGTGGTTCGGTCGCATGCCCGCCCTCAGCATCTGGCGTGCCAGCCCGCCTCCGGGACGGCCATCCAGGCGCGATCGAGATGTTCCGCCCCCCCGGCGCGAGTTCGTTGGGGTCTGGGGCCCCCGGGAGGTCCTCGAGACGTACTCGTCCTATCTCTGTCGCCAACATCGCTGGCGACACCCGTCTCCAGGCACCCGCCCGTCGGTGACGCTCGACTAGACCACCGTCGCCGATGACGGCGCCACCGGCACCGCCGCCGCCGCCTACGACATCCGCTTCGGCCTGTCGGCCTTGTCGGACGCCAACTTCGACACCGCTTTCCGCCACTACGCGCTCGCCGCGAGAGCCGAGCACCAACCGAGAGCGACCCCGCCATCTCGAAGGCACCGCTGCGTCAAGGCTCGGTACCCCCAAGGGCTCGAGACCGGTTCGGGGAGAGTCCCCCCCATCGTTTTGGTTCAGGTGTTGCCCCCAGGCACTCTCCGCGTCTGCCCGAACGCCGGCCATCCCCTTCTGGCGTTGTTCAAGCACACCCGGCGGCCGATAGCGCGGGCCTTCGTGCCTCCGCGTCTCGCTGGGGCTGGGCGGCAAATTCGATCGAAGGTCCTATCCGCCGTCCTCGTGAAGGGCAACGCGGACACCTCGTTGGTCGTCACTACCACGGCTCGCCTCGAGGCCGTCGGCACCGCGGCCGCGCCGATCGTCTTCACGAGCAACGAGCCGGTGGGACAGCGCGGTCCCGGCAACTGGGGTGGGATCGTGCTGCTCGGCAACGCGCCGCTGAATGTCGAAGGTGGCTCCGAGAGCATCGAAGGGTTCCCGGCCGGCGCTGAACGCACGGTCTATGGTGGCGCCGACGCCGCCCATGACTTCGGGACGCTGAAGTATGCGCGTGTCGAGTTCGCAGGCTTCGAACTCGAGAGGGACAACGAGCTGAACGCCCTCACGGTCGGCGGCTGCGGAACCGGGACGGAGATCGACTACGTGCAGGTCCACCTCGGCGCCGACGACGGCGTCGAGATGTTCGGCGGTACTGCCGACCTCCGCCACATCGTCATCACGCAGCCCGACGACGATGGCCTCGACTGGGACTTCGGCTGGACGGGCACGGTGCATCAGGGCCGTACGTCGACGAAGACACTCCCGGCCGCCGAGTCTGTACCGTGCGTGAGCACCTTGACGACGTAAAGTCCTGCGGCCGGCGCGGCGGGCAGCACGATGGCATCGCCAAGGCGCACGTCCACGTCGACGCGATGAACGACCTTGTCGACGGCGACGTCGTGGTTACGGGCCATGGCCGCGAAGGCTTCCTCGACCGCGCCGGTGGCGGGCACGAGCTCGAGCGCGCCGCGGATCTCCTTACGGCGCGTCTCGAGCGTGAGGGTGGCTTTTCCGGAGTGCTCGACGAGGACCTGTATGGGTTGGCCGAGGCGGGTCGGGCCTTCGGTCTCGACGCGAAGCGAGCCTGGGTAGCGGATCGGCAGGCCGGGGTCGCCGAGGAGATTGTAGAGCGCCGCGTGCTCTTCGAAGAGCGTTCGGACGTCGCCCGGGACCAGGAACTCGCCCACGAGCATGCGGTGATGGCCCATGGCCCGCTTTACGGCCAGCACGGCTTCGCCCACTGTCGGGGGGCGCGTCGTCAGCAGCTCGGCGACCATCGCGCGGCCAAGAACGGCGTTGCCGTAGGGGTGGCTCGTGCGGCTCGACGCGACGACCGCGATCGGGCCATCGGGGTTTAGGAAGAGCCCCTCGGCGAGTGACAGCGCGCCGCCAGGTTGGTCGAAGGCGCCGGTGTGGCAGGCAAGCGCGAAGAAGACGGGTTTACCAATGGGGATGGAGACGTTCGCGAGCTGCTCCGCATCGCCAATGGAGTAGTAGCGATCGCGAAACTCCACGAGGTCGAGCGCCGTCGGCATGCCGTGGCCGAAGTAGGCGCTGAAGAGCGCGCCTTCACCGAGCTCGCGACTGATCTTGCCGCCGAGGTCGTCGGATCGCCACGCGTAGGCGCTGTTGGGTTTGGCGAAGACGAAGTCGACGTCGAACTCGTAAGGGATGGCTTCATCGAGGAGGCGCGTGGTCTCCGACTCGATGAGGGCGTCCACGAAGGGGTTGAAGTTGGCTGGCCCGCCAAAGAGCGCGAGCCGGCGCTGCCAGGCGCCACCCTCGCCTTGGGCGTAGCGAACGGTCTTTTCGACCATTGCCGTTACCTCGGCTTCCGTGGACACGGGGAAGCGACCGACCGCGACGCGCCCTGCCCGGCTCTCCACTGAGTAGGTCCAGTCGGTCGGGAAGGTGTCGTCGTCCACGATCCCGGGGTACGCGACCTTACGCCCGACGCCCGCTGGGACCGCAGGGCCTCCGTCGCGGCGCGGCGCCGGGTCTCCGACGAGGAGCAAGAAGCGGAGAGGGTTGTCTCGCGCCACCGCTTCGACCGCGTTGCGAATCTGATCGGCAGTGACGGGGACCAGGGCGGATGCAGCATCGGGGCTCGCGGTGGCGGGTGCCGAAGGCGCCGTGATGGCCTCGAGTGTCAAGATGGAGGGCGTTCGTCCGAGCGCCGTGTGGAACGCCAGGAGCGGCTCGAGCTCGTCGCGAAAGAGCTCGGGCGCGATGATGAGGTAGCTCACTGGCGGTGGCGCTTCTGTCTCGGTAAGCCCCGGGCCGGTCGCATCGTCGCCCTGCCCTCCGGGAGGCGCGAGCCCTTGCAACAGGAGCGAGAGGAGCGACACGATGGCGTACGCCGCGAAGTTCATGGGGACTCCTCGAGGACAGGCCCACGGGCCAGCCCGAGCCGGTCGAGCACTTTGTAGAGCCCTGGTCTCGTGAGCCCGAGATTGCGGGCTGCCTGGTGGAAGACCGCCTGGCCATTGACGAGTTCGAGCTTCGACGCGACGAGCAAGGCCTCTCCTCGGACCCGATGGGTCCACCTCGGAGCGTATCAGTCGACGATGCCCGCTTCCAATGAACCGCAGGTGGACGTTTATTTGTTGAACGTGCACGGAGAGGTTTCAAGGCGGTCTGCCAGCGGGGCTGACGCTCCCCGTGCTCGACCGCCCTCAGGGTGGCGAGTCGCGGAAAGGGAGCCGGGGACGGCGCTCGGACCGGGGTGGCGAGGACAGGGGACACTAGTGACATCGGCCTCGGGATCCCCGCGGGATGCGCGGGGGTCGACGCCGCAACATCATCCTCCTATGAGCCTGCTGTTTTTCGGACCGAGCAGGCCGAAGCGATGCCGTACGGGAGCAAGGAAGGCTGTTCTTGCGCTTGCCGGCGGGGGACGGTTTTGCGTTTTTTGGAAGGAGAAACGCCCGGAGCGTACCAAAAGGTACGTGAGGACGTATCGCAGACATCTGACGCCGCTCCCGTGCGGCAGCGCGAAGGCATGCGACGGGAGAAAAACAGCGGCCTCCTAGATCTCGGCCATGCCGCCGACTGCCAACCGTCCGAGGATGGTCGGAGTCAACAGACGGCCACTGTGGCGCGAGTCCGTCACAGCCTCTTGGCGGCCCGAAGCGCCCGCTCGACATTGCGCTCGAGCAGGGGCCGTGCGCCCGAGAGCACGCGGGCGAGAAAGAGCTGCCCCTGTGCACGTGCGAGGTTGTGAGCACCCCGAGTCGCGTAACGCGCCGAGTCCCACCCGAAGTACGACTCACGCAGCGCGTCGGCCGCGAAGCGCGCAGCGAGCTCAAGCGCGATCCGTTCGGTCGCCGCCGGGAGCGCTTCCACCTCCGCGCTCGTCACCCAGGGCGCGACGACGCCCAGATAGCCCGTCATCGCCAGTGCGTGGACCTCCAGCGAGAAGCGAGGCACCGGCTCATCTTCAGCGGCGACGTTGCACCAGGAGCGCAGCCCGTCGCCAAGCTCCACATCGAGCCCATCACTCGCCATCGTGTCGAGGTCGACGACCCCCGTGACCGCTGCCGGTTCCGCCGAGGACCAGAGCAAATTCGAGACCTTGAGGTCGCCGTGGATTAGCCGGCGAGGCAACGACGGGACCGGCCCCCAGCGCTCAACGCGATCCGCGAGCTCGGAAACGACCCTCCGAACGTCGTCTCGCAGTGGGTGGCTCGAGAGTGCAGGATCGTCGCTCGCATCTACGGCCCTCGCGATGTGGCCGCTCGTGTCGTGGACGCCAGGCCGAGTGAAGGCGAAGACGTGCCGTACCTCGAGGAGCGCCGTGTGAAAGCGACCGACCATACGTCCGGCGGTCTCGGCCTCCGCCGCCGTGTTCAGGCGTGGGCGACTCACGCCGGGGACACGGGTCAACAGGCGCCAGGTGCCGGCGGCGTCTCCGTGCTCTACGGCGACACAGGCCTCTCCGTTTCGCGTCCGAACGAGCGATGGCACGGGGACGCCGCCCGCGAGCAGGTGGGGCACGAGCGCCGCGATGTCGCGGTTCACGTCGGGGCTGAAGATGCGATGGAGGCGCTGAAGCACATAGCCACGTCCGAGCGCCCAGGTCTCATTGATGAGCCCGCCGGACAGCACTGTGATGGGCAGATCGGCCGGCGAAACGACGCCGCCGCCGTCTTCGAGGTCGGGATACTCCAAGAGGACTTCACGGTGGTTCACTCGACTCTCCTCACGGCGCCAGCCTACACCAACGCCGCGCGCCTGCCGACGGTGCTTCGGTCGCTCGCTGGCGCGGCGGCGGTGGAGTGGGTCGGACAAAACGAAGATTGAGCGGTCGCCTCGCACGCCGGGGGTGTGGGGGTCGTCCCCCACCCGCAAGCGCATGCACTGCCGACGCAGC
>CANMLD010000256.1 GCA_947498315.1 Pseudomonadota bacterium
GGTCGCGTCCGAGCCCGTTGGGCGACCGACGTTCTTCGCGGACACCCACCTCGCGGTCAGCCAGCACACGGCCGAGCGCCTTCGGGCCGCGGGGGCGCGTGACGTGCATGTCGTCTACCCGGGGATCCCGCCGCTGGAGTCGGTCCCGATCCCGGACCGCGCCCGCTTCGGACTGCCAATCGGGGCGCGCCTCGTCCTGTTCGCTGGCGACCTGTCCTCGGGCGGTGGCGCCGAGCAGCTCGCTGACGCGGTCTTGTCGACGGCCGACACGGTGCTGGTCCTCGCGTGCCGGCCCAAGGGGGCAGGGTGGGCAGCGACCGAAGCGCGGCTGCGGGCCCGGCTCGGCTCGCGCGGTGTGTTTGTCGGCGTCGTGGACTCGATGCCGACGCTCCTCGCGAGCGTCGACCTCGTGGCGATGCCGGCCACGTCGCTGGCAGGCAAGGTCGATCTGCCGCTCGTACTCCTCGAGGCGATGCAGCTCGGCCGGCCTGTGCTCGTGACAGCGGGCGGGCCGCTGGTCGAGCTCGGCGGGGAGGGCGATGGCGTCCTCGTGGTCGAGCGGCGGGACGGCGCGCTCGAAGCCGCGCTCGGTTGCTCGATCTCGGGCGCGGGCGGCCCAGCTCGCGTCCGGGACGCGTTCTCAGCTGAGCGGATGACGATGGCGGTCGAGGCGCACTACGGCAGTCAGGGGCAAGGCGACTCAGGTTAGAACGCGCCGTCAGATCCGGCGCAGCGAGACCTCGTCGATGAGGTGGCTCGTGCCCTTCCGCAAGATCAGCTTCGCGCGCTGCTTCGTGGGCCGGATGTTCTCACGCAAGTTCAAGAGGTTGATGGCGTCCCACACGCTACCCGCGACTTCGAGGGCTTCGGCCTCGCCGAGGGCGGCGTACTTCACGAAGTAGGAGCGTGGGTCGCGGAAGGCGGTGTCACGGAGCCTCATGAAGCGCTCGACGTACCAAGTCCGTAGGAGGGACTCTTCGGCGTCGAGATACACGGAGAAGTCGAAGAAGTCCGAGACGAAAGGCACGTGTTCGCCGTCCGGCGGTAAGCGAGCGGGCTGCAAGAGATTGAGCCCCTCCACGATGACGATGTCCGGTTCGTCGAGAACCACCGTGGCACCTGGGATGACGTCGTAAGAGAGGTGCGAGTAAACCGGCGCCTCGACGCGTCGGTGTCCCGCTTTGATGTCGCTGAGAAAGCGCAAGAGGCCGCGAGTGTCGTAGCTCTCCGGGAAGCCCTTTCGCGCCATCAGGCCGCGCTCGGCGAGCGTGGCGTTGGGCAGCAGGAAGCCGTCGGTTGTGATGAGTGCGACGCGTGGCGAGCCCGGCCATCGGGACAAGAGCGCCTGCAGGACGCGCGCCGTGGTCGACTTCCCGACCGATACAGATCCCGCGATACCCAAGATGAACGGCGTCTTCACAGCGTCGGTGGCGCGCGTAAAGCGCTGCGTCGCCGAGAAGAGCGACTGCGTCGCCGTCACGTGCAACGACAGCAGACGGGAGAGCGGGAGGTAGATCTCATCCACCTCGTCGAGCGAGATGGGGTCGTTGAGCGACCGCAGCCGAGCGACCTCGTCCGCCGTGAGCGGCTGCGTCTCGTGTTCACGGAGGGCTGCCCACTCAGCACGCGTGTACGTCCGATACGGCGACAAGGTCTCTTCTGGACGGGGGGCATGGGAGCGCTGCAGCATCGTCACCTAGGCAGGAACTTCGGCCAGAAGAGCTCCAAAATCAACCGATGGAAACGGACCCGCCTCTCGGTATTCCCACGTTCACGATTCCATGGGATTCCCACACCTTGGTCCATCTTCATCCGGAGTTTGCCCGAAAGGCTGGCCGAGGTTCCTGTCGGGGGCCGAGGGCAAGCCGCCAGCCTACCACATCAATCGGAGGTTACGGAGCGGCTCCGGCGAGAGTGCCTTCTGGCACCCATACCCCGCGGAACCGCTTCCTCGCTCGGTCCTTGAGCGCCTTGCACTCAACCCCGTTGTGCCTGCGGCTGCCATCGTCGCTGATGAGGAGGAGCTCACGTCGGCCTTTGGGCGAAAAGACGCCCTCGGGGTTGAAGTCGTGGAACGTGAGCTCGGTCACGAGCTCCGGCTCCTGCCCTTCGCGCCACCGGTAGAGCCTTGACGTGCCACCGCTCTCGTAGCTCCCCGCGGCGATGATGACCTGCCCGTCGAGGTCAGAGAGCGCCCGAACCCCAAGGCCGCCGAGGTCGAGGCGGACGGGATCGCCGAATCGCGCGCGGGCACCTTCCATGAGGGCCTCCGGGTTGAGGAGCGGGATCATGAGTGCCTGCCCACCAGGGATGGGGTTGCGGAAGCCCAGCCACACGCCGCCTGCACGGCGCGACGTCATGCCTTCGAGGTTGAATCCGCCCGGCTCGTTCGGAGCGAGCTCGGCCGCAGCGGCCAGATCGAACGCGTCAAGCCGCGGCTCCGCCACGAGGTCCTCCAGGAGACCTTCGTAGGCCGTGCCTACGACCGAGACCGCCGCTTCGCCGACCGTCGCGTCGCTCTCGGTCGGGAGTCGCGTCACAAAAAGCCGTAAACGTTCACGTTTCAGCTTGCCCGAGCGGTTGCGGCCATGCGAGCTCATCCAAAGCCCGAGATCGCCGACCCGTGTCGCCCCTTCGAGGTCGGCCTCAGGAACTCGCTTCGGCTTGTTGCCCGGTTTGGTCGCCTTAGGCGCGATCCCGATCGCCGCAGAGACGTCGACGGACCACAGCGGCGGACCACCGCGGTCGGCGTCATAGGTCCTGAGGACGTTGTCTTCGTCGTCCGCCACCATGAACACGTTCGCCGAGAGAGGCACGGCTGCCGACGCGTCGCACATCCCGTGAAAGACCACCTCGCGCAGGGGGCCATGTTGCGTCGTCGTGACAGCGGGGCCGGTCTCCTGAGCCGAGCAGCGGCACCCCCACCCGAGGTGGGCTCCCACGACGATAGACCCAAAGACGCAGAGCCTCGAGAGCACCCGCTACACCCCCTGCACGTCCGGACCCCAGATGTACTTATGCGTCTGGAGGTTGAGGCGGACAGGCAAGCCGTCTTCGAGGATCCAGCTCACGAGGTCACGCGCAGGGAGGTCGTGAAAGCTCGGGGAGAAGAGCACGTGCTTCACACGCTCTGCGATTCGGTGTTCGGCCACGAAGGACCGTGCCCACTCGTAGTCCCGACGACCCATCAGAACGAACTTGACCTCGTCGTGGGACCTGAGGCGCTCGAGGTTCTCGTAGTCGAAGTGGATGCGCGTGAACTTGGTAGAGCTCTCGCTCAGCCCGAGGCCATCTGGCGTCTTCACGTCCATGATACGAACGACCTCGTCCGGGACACCTTCGAGTGACACGGCGCCGCTGGTCTCGAGCAGAACTGTGTGGCCGCTCTCGATCAGTCCCTGCATCAGCGCGATGCACCCCTCGCGCTGCAACATGGGCTCGCCACCCGTCACGCAGACGTGGCGAGAGCCGAAGGCCACGACGCGCTCGACGATGGACTTCACGTCCTGAGGTTCGCCGTCGCCGAACGAGTAGGGCGTGTCGCAGTAGACGCAACGCAGGTTGCAAGTCGCTAGACGTACGAACGAACACGGCAGGCCAGCGTGGGAGCCTTCGCCTTGAACGGAGTTGAAGAGTTCGATCAGCCGGAGCATCACGACCAGCTTGAATCAAAGTTGCTTCGCACCCGCAATGGAAAAGCGGCGCGGCGCGTCAGAGTTCGGCATCATGGCGTCATGCGGTCTCCCTTTTTCGCTGCGTCCATCTCTCGTCTCGCCCTTACCGCCGTTGTATGGACAGCCGGATCGCCCCTTGCCACGGCCGACGACGCCACGCATCCGGCCTTCAAGAAGTCCCGGCTCTTCGTCAATCAAGAGACAGAGCAGGACTCGGGCCGTACGTTCGGCTTCGGGCTCGACTTCTCGATAGCGCCTGTACGAGCGGCTGAGCAGAAGGCAGTTCAGAGCTTCCTCGACAGCTACGAAGGGTCAGATGACGTGCTCGCCGCGGCGCAGTACATCGACGCGGAAGAGATCCGAAGCCTCTCTGTCGAAGATGTGCGAGCTAAGCTCAAGGAAGTGCCTGAGATCACGGACGAAGCACGCGAAGGCATCGACCAAGCTTTCGAGGCCGTCGGTGGCGACACCGCGCTCGTGGCGGACCTCATCGAGATCATGCAGAGCGGCGAGACCGCGGTTACCTTCTCCCTCGAGCCCTATTTCGAGCTCGACTTCGACTACGTCGACTTCCGGCTCTCGGTCCCGCTGGCCGGGTTCAGCTCCGATGCGGATACCGACTTCGCGTTCGGTAACATCGGGCTCGATGTGCGCGGGGGTGGCGCCTTCGGCGACACGTTGGCGTTCTCGATCACCGGCGGACTCGAGTACTGGATCCCGTCGGCCACCTCACGTGCTAACGCTGTCGCGCTGTCGAACCTCGTTGGGTCGCCCCGCTTCTTTCACGAATACACGACGATGATCCCGTACCTCGTTCTCGCGGCCGACCTGAAGTTCGTCCAGCTCCAAGCGAGCCTCGCATACGACATCATGCTCGCCGTGAAAGGCTCGCCCATCTACGACAACATCCAGTTCCTGCATTGGGGGACTTCGCTCTCCATCACGGCAATTCCCTACGTCGCGATCTCCTGCGAGATCACGGGCCTCGTCCCGACCGTGAACGCAAAGTCGGTCGACTCGATCTTCGCCACCACGGGGCTTCGATTCGCGGCGTCGTGGATGGATCTCGGCCTCGCGTTTCAGATCCCGCTCACTGACGAGCCGTCCAGCGACGCCGCCAGCGTAACGGGCGTGAGCTTTGGGCACCCAGCTTCCTTCAACGCGTTTGTCACGGCCGTCTTCGGATTCTGACGCGCCTCGGCCCCGTTAGCGGCATCCCCGACCCACAGCACCGTTCGCTGCCATCACCCCCATAGCTTCAACCACTCGAAGCTCTTCGTCCCGGCTGCCGACCTCGCAGCCTTTGTCAATGAGATGGCGACTCACTGGGCCGCGTGATTGAGCCTCGACAGAGCCAAATGCGGAGCCGACGCCGTCAGTAGGGCGGAAGGCCACATCGGGAAAGGCCGACGGTCATGGCCAACCCGATCCGCCGGGGTCTTAGAGCGGGGCACGCATGCATGGGTTGTCCAGGAACCTTGGGAGGTCCTTCACCTCCGCCGAAAACACTCCGGGAGCGGTGGCACCGGTTAACCAAGCCTCCAGAACGGCGTGCCGGGATCGTCCAGCCGGTGCGTCGCGAATCACTGGGCGATAGGCGGTACCGTCCGGCGAGAATCGAAGCCGGGCGAGGACGGGTGACAGGAAGTCGGAGCGTCTCACTGTACCGAGGAAGGCGGGGAACTCGACCTAGGGGACCCGCTGGAGGGAAAGGGACGCCGGGATAGAGAATCGCGTGAGGGAAAGATGAGCGGAGCACCGACTCTTTATGACGTCTCAACGAAACAAGCGCGGATAGCTGAACTGGCACGGCAGATGCTAGGGCAAGCGTTGCGCACGCTTGCGCACCACATGTATCTGAACTGGCTCCGTGAGGCCTATGGTCGCACGCGGAAGGATGGGGCCACGGGCGTGGATGGCGGCACCGCCTCCGCGTACTCGGAGGACCTGGAGGGTAACCTCTCGGCACTACTGACGCGGCTGAAGGCCGGCACCTATCGGGCCCCCCCAGTACGACGAGTCCATATTCCGAAAGGGGACGGGAAGACCCGCCCTCTCGGGATTCCGACGTTCGAGGACAAGGTCCTCCAGCGCGCGGTAGTGATGCTCCTCGAGCCGATTTACGAGCAGGACTTCTACGACTTCTCGTACGGCTTCCGTCCGGGCCGGTC
>CANMLD010000257.1 GCA_947498315.1 Pseudomonadota bacterium
GCGAGGGTCACGGGCCGCAGCGCCGCGAGGGTCACGGGCCGCAGCGCCGCGAGGGTCACGGGCCGCAGCGCCGCGAGGGTCACGGGCCGCAGCGCCGCGAGGGTCACGGGCCGCAGCGCCGCGAGGGTCACGGGCCGCAGCCCGTGCGGGGTCTGGGGCGGCGCCCCAGCCGGCCGGCCGTAACGTTAGCTCCGGCTGAAGCAGGCGACGCCGGCGCTGGGGCTGACTGCTGACCGCTTGGCGGAACGTACCGACTGCAAATTGGGATATGCACCCTTCTCGATTGCCCGACTTTGACCGCGTACCTCGCCGGCCCGTAGACTCCCGAGTCTATGAAGCACGCTCCCTCGCCCCGCTCGTCTCTCTCACTCGGCCTGGCCGTCCTCGTCGCCGCGCTCGCCTCGGGGTGTAGCTGTAGCGACGACGATCCCATCGTCACCGGCGACGTGAGCGTCATCGACGTGTCCGGTGACGCGAACGCGGACACGAACCCAGACGGCGGCGACGGTGACACCGACCCGTCGGAAGGCGTGGGCCCCGGCGACGACGGCGACGACGTCCCGACCACCGAGTGCACGATCGCGGCGGACTGCAAGAGCTTGACCCTCGGGCCCTGCGAGGTCGCGCAATGCAACGACGGCACGTGCGAGATCGGCACCGCGGCCGATGGCGCGACCTGCGATGACGGCGATGCTTGTTCATCGTCCTCGACCTGCTCCGAGGGCACCTGCACTGCCACCAAGTTCATCGACTGCGACAGCGACGGGCCCTGCCGGACGAACGAGCGATGCGAAGCAGGCGCCTGCAAATTCGACTTCGAGACCGCCAATACGCCTTGCGACGATGACAATGCCTGTACGACAGGTGAGGTCTGCTCGGGAGGCGCCTCCGGCTGCACGGGCGGTGAGGCGGTCTGCACGGAGCTTTGCGGCAACAGCATCGACGACGACCTGAATGGGCAGACCGACTGCAGCGACGCAGAATGCGGGACCGCTCCTGCCTGCACTGGCGCCTGCAGCTTCGTTCAGACGCTTCAGTGCGGCGACACCGTGACGGTGAACCCGACCAACGACCCGCCGACGGTGCAGTCCACGGACTACATCGACGTGTGGCCCTGCACCAACATGAGCGCGCCAAAGGACGGCCCCGAGGTCGCCTGGTCGGTCGTCGCCAAACCCGGCACCCTCGTGACAGTAACCCTCTCGGGCGCCCCTGAATCGGCCCGCGTCCACCACCTCGTGGACACAGGGAGCTCGGCGACCTGCAACAAGTCGCAATGCGTCGAGGAGACCCTCTCCTTTACATACAAGGCGCCACCGACGGGCGAACGTCATCACGCTGCAGTCGACATGCAATCGGACGACGCGGGGCCCTTTACCCTCACGATCAGCTGCGAGGAGTGCGTGCCGAACTGCGACGGCAAGCAGTGCGGCTCAGACGGCTGCGGGGGCAACTGCGGGAGCTGCACGGGCGGCCAAAGCTGCTCAGCCGGCACCTGCATCGCCGCGCCTCCGAACAGCAGTTGCCTCACCGCTCAGCCCTTGCCCTCGACCAACCTGCCCTTCATCACGACGGGGACGACAGCTGCTGGCGGAAATGACCTCGACCTCGACCCCGGTAACACCTGCCCCGGTGCCGGCGGCCTTGGCGTCGGACTCGCCGGCGCCGACGTCGTCTATAGCTTCACTCCGGCGGCGGCGGGAGACTATCTGTTCGCCATCGACGCGGCCTTCCCGGCCGCTGTCTATGTGGTGGAGGACTGTACGAACCCAACCGCCACCTGCATCGGAGCAGCGGGCGACACGTCGCCGGACAGCGAGCAGCTCGTCGTGGGGTTGAAGCTCGGCGTCAAGTACATCGTCATCGTAGATACGTTCGCGGGCACGACGAGCGGCGTCTTCACGCTCACGGTCAACAAGTGGCCGTGTAGCGCGGCATGTGGCGACAAGGAGTGTGGCGTCGACGGCTGTGGCGGGAGCTGCGGCACCTGCACGGGCGGCGATGAGTGCGGTGGCTCGGGCCAGTGCGTCGCAGCGGCGGGCAACGACGCGTGCGCGACAGCCACGTCGATCAGTGCGGTGCCATTCTCAGCGACGGGCAGCACGAGCAGCGCGAACCACGACTTCTTCGTGCCACCCGACTTCTGTCCGGGTGCACCCGTTGGCGACGGCACCGGCGGAAGCGACCTCGTGTGGAAGTTCACGGCCTCTCAGAGTGGCAAGTTCAAGGCGACGCTAGCCCCGACCGGCTTCGACGCCCTCCTGTCGGTCCTCGGGAGCTGCTCGCTGTCAGCACTAGACTGCCTAGGCGCCTCCGACGCACCGGGCACGGTCACCGAAGAGGTCGAGTTCGCGCTGGCAGCGGGCGCATCGGCATGGATTGTGGTCGATGGCGCCACGGCCGGTCAGAGTGGCGCTTTCGAACTCGATATCGTGGCCGTCGACTGCACGTCGAGCTGCTCCGGCAAACAGTGCGGATCGGACGGCTGCGGCGGGACCTGCGGGAGCTGCGATCCCGGCGAGACCTGCTCTCTCGCCGGCCAGTGCCTCGCGCCTGTCCTCTACGACGACTGCAGCGCCCCGGGCGAGATCACGGCGCTGCCTTACCAATATGCGGGCGGGACCGAGCTCGCCAAGAACGACTACACGCTCTCGCCCGAAGACGGCTGCGACTCGGGCCCCACCTCCGCCGTCTACGGAAAGGGGCCCGATGTCGTCTTCGTCTACACCTCGCCCATCGCGCAGGACGTCTTCTTCTCATTCGAACAAGGCCAGACCGGCTTCAACACCTACCTCTATGTCACCGACGTCTGCGGCGATCCAGGCCAGGGCGCGTGTGTCAGCGGCGGCGCCACCTTCGACCTCGGCGGCGGCGGCGTGGTCGCGAGCTTCAGCGCCGGCCAAACGCGGTACATCGTGGTTGACGGTATCTTGCCGAACGACCTGGGTGACTTCGTCTTCAATGCGACCGCGTTCCCATGACGACCTCGGAGCTGCTGCGACGCACGCGGTGATGACGCCGCTCCTAGCCGCCCTACTGCTCGCTCTGCCTCCGAAGCAGGTCCCAGCGGCAGCGACGGGCCTCGAAGCCGATGTGCGGGCCATCGGGGCCGGTAAGGCGCCGTGCGGACGGCTCTTCATCCAGCTCACACTCTGGGATGGTGAGCGTTCGCTATCGATCTCGCTTGGCGGTGGCTCGGTGCGTTTTCGCAACGGAGACGTCGAGACCGAGCTGGCCATCGGGCCTGTCGACTGCCGGCGCATCGCGCGTCAGCTCGCGGGTCGGTACCCCAAAGCAGCGCGTTGGCCGCGCCTCTGGAAGCGGATCCGGGTAAGCCGCGACGATGATCCCGGCCGCACCGAGCTGACGTTGCGCATCGGCCGCCGCCGCTTCGACCTCGTCGTCAGCGAAGACTTGGTACAGGACGTCGGGTTCGTGGCGATTCTGCGAGCGGAGCTGATGCGGCTCGCTCCGTCCACGACGCCGCCTGAAGGTTGACCCCGGCTACGCCGGAGGTAGTGTGCACCGATGGCCGACCGACCCCGCACTAGTCTTCACGACCGCTTCGATCTGGAGATCGACTTCGAGTTTCAAGCCGCGCGGCGTCTCCCTGCGCTCCCGGAGACGCACCCCTGCTCACGCCTCCACGGTCACAGTTTCCGTTGTCAGCTTCGCGTCGCCGGGACACTCGAGCCGACGCTCGGCTGGGTCGTCGACTTCGCCGACATGGAGAAGGCGGTAGAGCATCTGCGCGACCAACTCGAGCATCGGTACTTGAACGACGTCGCTGGGCTCGATAACCCGACGTCTGAGCTCCTCGCCGCGTGGATGTGGCGTGAAGTCGCGCCGCTCTTGCCCGGCCTAGCCGGCATCGTCGTCGCCGAGAGCTCCCGGACGCGGTGTATCTACCGTGGACCGGCTACGCCCGAGCCATCCGAACAGGTGAACTCATGAAGCGATTTGGGATCAAAGTCGACAAGCAGTACTTCAACTTCGCGTCGGCACACTTCCTCCTCTTCCCCGATGGGACGCGTGAAGAGCTTCACGGCCACAACTATCAGGTCTCTGTCGAGATCTACGGACCGCTCGAAGAAGGCGATGTGGTTCTCAACTTCATCCCCTTCAAGCCGCTCGTAAAACGGTGCTGCGACGAGCTCGATCACCACTTGATCTTGCCGCGCGACTCGACGTGGTTGCGCATCATCGAGCACGAGCGTGAGGTCGAAGTGTGGCACTTGGAGGATCGTTTCATCTTCCCGAAGCGTGACGTCCGGATCCTGCCCATCCTGAACACGTCGAGCGAGCGCCTCGCTGAATACCTGGCCACGGAGATACGAGCACGCGTGAAGTCCGACATGGGCTACACCATCCACACCATCAAAGTCAGCGTACAGGAGAGCCCCGGTCAGGCGGCCGTGTGCGAGATGGACGCAGACGCGTGACGATCGCGGCCCCGGCGTGTCGCGTAGGCCTGCGCCGGGGCTGGGCCTTGATGCTGGTTGCACCGTGCCTCGCCCTCTCCTGTGGCGCAGGCAATGAAGACGCCTTGCGTATCGAAGCGGAGCCGCGCCCTTGCACCCGAATCGAAGCGCTGGTCCCGACCTTGGTCGAAATCGCCGATGACGGCGGCTTGCCGGCGCTCACGACGGCGCTGCAGAGCACGCTGACCCGCGACCTGCGTCAAGGCCTCGTCGATGCCATCCTCGGCATCGTCAAGGACCTCCCCACGGGCACGCTCACCGGACTCTGGGAGCTCGACGACCGCGGCGCACTCGACGCCATCGTGGACCCCATTACCGGACTGCTGGTCGCTGTCGAGACCATCGCGGCCGAGAACCCACCCGCTCAGTCACCGTGGCAGGCGATCGGCGTCTTCAGTCAGGTGCTCACCGAGTGCCGCGGCGAACCCCTGTTGCGCGCCGCTCGCAACCTGCTCGCCGATTCGATCTTTCGAGCCCGGGTGGACGTGCTCCTCGCTGCAGGGCTTGACGTGGACGCGCTGCTCCTCGAGCTCGGCGTCGACGTTCAGGCCCTCGACGGACGCGCGGGCTTTCAGGCCCTGTTCACCGCGCTGCTCCGCGCCGTGGCATCGCCCGACTTCGCCATCGACGAGCTGACCGGCGAAGGAGGGCTCCTCCGCGCGCTGGTCGATCCGAACGACACCGTCATCACCGCCGCTCTGGATCTGGTAAGTCAGCTCCTCACCGGCGAATCGCTCCTCGCGGTGCAAGGGCTCTCGACGTGCCTCCTCGAGCTCGACACCCAACGGAGCCTCGCCGGCCTCCTTCTCGACCTCTTGCGAAAGGACGCGCTCGAGACGCTCGCCGGACTCGGTAAAGCGCTGAGTGTCGCTGACGCGAACTTCGCCATCGATAACCTGGCCTTACCCACCTTGGACAACCTCATCGAACGCCCGGCTAGCCGGGCTGCCCTCGCAGACAGCCTCGCCGTGATGCTCCGACCGGAGACGGCGCCCGCCGTCATGGGCGAGGTCTTGCTGCTGCTCGAACGGGGCGTCATCGCCGAAGTTGCGCTCCTCGCCCGCGCGCTGACGACGGACTCCTGCCCATGAGGCTCACGCTCACGCCCATCGTCGCCGTCGCGCTCACGCTTGCGAACAGTGCGCAGGCCAGCGTCTTCGACCTCTACGGCATGGGCGCGCGCGGGATCGCGTTTGCCGGCGCGATGACCGCGGCAGTCGATGACTTCACGGCGACCTTCTACAACCCAGCGGCGCTGACCAAACACAGCGACGTCCGCGACGGCGGCAATTACCTGTTGACGGTGCCTCGCCTCTACGTGAACCGCGGCCTGCC
>CANMLD010000258.1 GCA_947498315.1 Pseudomonadota bacterium
TAGCAGTAGGTTGGGCCGTAGCAGTAGGTTGGGCCGTAGCAGTAGGTTGGGCCGTAGCAGTAGGCTGGGCCGTAGCAGTAGGTTGGGCCGTAGCAGTAGGTTGGGCCGTAGCAGTAGGTTGGGCCGTATCAGTAGGTTGGGCCGTAGCAGTAGGTTGGGCCGTATCAGGCATAGGCGTGGGTGCCTCCGGGAGCGAGAGAGCCGTTGGCGCGCCCGGGGCGGCCACGCGGTCGGCGAAATAGCGTTTGCGTTCGAAGGGATAGGTCGGGAGGGGGACCCGGCGGCGACGTTCGGCGGCGAAGAGGGCGGCGCCATCGAGTGGCGCGCCCCGTGTCCAGAGCTCGCCGATCCCAAGCAAGAATGCACGGTGCTCCGAGTCGGGCGGCTCGCCCTCTCCACCGGGTTCGGCGGCGGGGAGCAAATCCAGCAGCGTGACGACGGCGCTCGCTTTGCCGGGGGCGACTCGGGCGAGGGTTTGGCGCGTGAAGGTGGCGGCGGTCGCGCGCGGGCCGCACTCGACCCAGAGCGGGACGTCGCCCTCGAAGTGGGCCACGGCGCTCCGTACCGCTTCGGCGTATCGGACGGTGGCGCGGACGTGGCGTGTCCAGTAGGCCGGATCCGTCGCTTCGGCGTTCGTCAGGAGCATGCCGGTCGCCGTCGAGAAGATCGGCCGGTCGGGCGCCCGAAGCCCCGGGGCCAGGGCGGCCATCGCCTTACCGAAGGCGGGGAGCACGTCATCCATCATGGACGAGTGGAAGGCGTGGCTCGTGATCAGGAGCGTCGCACGGACGTTCTGGGCGGCGAGACTGGCGGCATAAGCGACGATGGCGTCTTCGGGGCCCGCGACCACCGAGAGCTCCGGCGCGTTGGAGCAGGCGAGGGAGAGCGTCGCCGGGAGCCCGGGTTCGATGCGTTCGGCTGCCTGGCGGACGGCGAGCATCTTGCCCGGCGGCATGGACGCCATGAGTCGGCCACGGAGCGCGACGAGGCGGACCGTGTCTTCGAGGGGCATCACGCCGGCGAGGCATGCGGCGGTGAACTCGCCCACGCTGTGGCCGATGAAGGCCGCGGGCTCGATGCCGAGCGACCGGGTGAGCTGCGCGAGCGCGTACTCGACGGCGAAGAGGGCGGGTTGTGCCCAGGTGGTGTCGCGGAGGCGATCCTCGGCGCCGGCCTTCAGCCCGTCGTCCGGGTAGATCACTGGCCGTAGCGCCGGCAGGACCGCGAAGACCGCGTCCATCGCTTGCCGAAACACGGGCTCGGTCGCGTAGAGCTGGCGGCCCATGTCGACGGTCTGCGAGCCCTGACCAGGGAAGAGGGCGATGACGGGAGGGCTGCCGGCGGCGCGGCCGGTGCGGACGAGACCGTCCGGGCGCTCGTGCAACGTGCGGCGGGCCCGGACGCGGTCGAGGTCCGGGGTTTGGCAGGCGGCAGCGGGATCACTGCCGCCGAGCAGCTCGCCACCCGGGGTCGAATGGACCACCACGGCGCGTCGGTGTTCGAAGGACGCGCGGCCCGTCGCGAGGGTGAAGGCGGCGTCATCGAGATCGAGGAGGCCGTCCGCGAGGCGTGCGGTCGCCTGGTCGAGGGCGGCTGGGCTGCGGGCCGAGAGGAGCAGGAGCTGCGCGCGGCGGTCCGAGCGACAGGCCGGCGGCGCTCCCTCGGGTGGACGCCACGCTTCAAGCACGATGTGCGCGTTGGTGCCGCCGACGCCGAGCGCGCTCACGCCGGCGCGGGGCTGGCGCGTGCCGCCGGGGATCGCTCGAACCGTGAGAGGCACCGCCTCCGCGGCGACTCGGAACGGGGATTGTAGAAACGGGATCGCGGGGTTCGGCGCCGTGATGTGTAGGGTCTTCGGCAGCACCCGATGGTGAAGCGACAGCGCCGCTTTGATGAGGCCCGCGCCGCCCGCCGCGGCGGTCAAGTGCCCGATGTTGCTCTTGAGCGACCCGATGGCGCAGGTGCCTATCGGCGCCGGGAGCCCACGTTCGGCGGCCACCTCGCCATAGGCCTCGGTGAGCGCCGCGACTTCGATCGGATCGCCGATCGGCGTACCCGTGCCGTGCGCTTCGACGAAGTCGATCTCGTTTGGCGCCATGTCGGCGTCGCGTAGAGCCATCGCGATGCAGCGCGCCTGGCCCGAGACGGACGGGGCGGTGAAGCTGGCTTTGTCGGCGCCGTCGTTGTCGATGCCGACGCCGCGGATGACGGCGTAGATGGTGTCGCCAGCGGCCTCGGCGTCCTCGAGTCGGCGCAAGGTGAGGATCGCGCAGCCGTCGCTGAAGACGGTCCCGGACGCGTGCTGGTCGAAGGCGCGGGTGTGGCCGTCCTTCGAGTACATGCCGCCCGGGCTATAGACATGGCCGCTTCGCGAGGGGACGACGACGTTGACGCCGCCGGCGATGGCGAGCTCGCACTGGTGGGCCCGGAGCGCGTTCACGGCCTGCACGACTGCGACCAGGGAGGTCGAGCACGCGGTGTGCACACTGACGGCGGGCCCCTGCAGGTTCAGCCGATGCGCCGTCGTGATCGGCACGTAGTCCTTGTCATTGCCGAAGCGGATCTGGAGCGCGCCGAAGGCGGCTTCGAGATCAGGGCGGCGATCGACGTAGCGCGGCCGGTAGGTGTTGTAGTCGCTCCCGCCGAAGACCCCGACCGAGCCGGGGGCGACCGGCGGCGCGTAGCCGGCGTGTTCGAGTGCCTCCCACGCCACCTCCATGAAGAGGCGGTGTTGCGGATCCATGATCTCGGCTTGGCGCGGCGAGAGTCCGAAGAAGGGCGCGTCGAGGTGATCGGCCTCGGCTAGGATACCGCGTGCGGCGACGTAGCTCTCGTCGTGCTGGTCGGGGGCGTCTGGGTGGACGCCCGGGCTCCCGCCTTTGCCGAAGAACGTGATGAGCTCTTGCCCAGCGAGGAGCGCGGTCCAGAGCGCGCCAACGTCGTCGGCACCCGGGAAGCGACCGGCGAAGCCGATGATGGCGACGTCGCGCCCGGCGCCGACGCTACCGCTGGGACGCGGGGTGGTGCGCGGCGCCTTGGCGCTGCCCGAGAGCCGCGCCGCGAAGCCGCGTATCGTCGGCGAGCCAAAGAGCGCGACGATGGGCACCGGCTCTCCGAGGTGCTTCCTCAGGCGCGCCGTCGCGTGGATGGCAAGCAGTGAGTTGCCGCCGAGCTCGAAGAAGCTGTCGAGGGCGGACGCGGCGCCCGGCGCGAGGCCGAGGGCGTCTTCGAAGACGCCCGCCACCGTGGCTTCGAGGCCCTGGCGGGGGCGCTCGTATGGCGTCGTCAGCTCGGGCCGAGACGCGAGCAGCTCAGGGAGCCGGTCGCGATCGACCTTGCCGTTGGGCGTCACCGGTAGCGCGTCCACGACCCCGAGCCGAGCCGGGACCATCGCCTTAGGGAGCGCCTCCGTCAGAGCGGCACGCAGCGTCGCGGCGTCGAGACGGGTACTAGCGTCCCGGACGACCCAGGCGTGCAGCGTCTTGTCTGTGGAGTTCGGCACCTTGCGAGCGAGGACGATGGCGTCCCGGACGCCGGGCTGGGCCCGAAGGGCGGCCTCGATCTCACCGAGCTCGACGCGGTGGCCGCCGATCTTGACTTGCTGATCCCGTCTCCCGAGGAACTCGAGGGGGGGCGTGCCGGCGTTGGCGTCGAGCGCGAAGCGGGCGAGATCACCCGTCCGATAGACCGGCCCCGGGGCGAAGGGCACCGTGACGAAGCGCTCGAGCGTGAGCTCCGGTTGGTCGCGGTAGCCGAGGGCGACGCCGTCACCGCTTGTCACCAGCTCGCCGACGCCGAAGGACGGGACCCGGACGAGCGGTCCGGACCGTGGGGTGGGGTCGACGAGCCAGACGCGAGTGTTCCGGATCGGGCGGCCAATCGGGATGGCGGTGACCGTGTCCGGGAGCGTGGTCCCGGCCTGCAGGACGTGGCACGCCGTGAAGGTGGTGTTCTCTGTAGGCCCGTAACCATTGACGAAAGTGGCGCCCGGGGGCAGTAGCGCGAGGGCCCGTGCGACGTGCGCCGGTGAGAGGACGTCGCCACCGGCGAGGAGCTGGCGAAGCCCGACAAAGGCCTCGGGCGCATCATCGACGACCGCGTGAAAGAGGGCGGCAGTCAGCCACGCGGCGCTTATGCGCCGTGAGGTGATGAACGCGGCGAGCGCGCCCAGGTCCGCGGGCCCCGGCGGTGGCAGGACCACGGTGCCGCCGTTCAGGAGGGGGCCGAAGAGCTCGAGCGTCGAGGCGTCGAAGGCCGTCGGCGCGTAGGCGAGGACCCGGTCGCCCGGCGCGAAGGAGCAGAAGTCCTGGCCGAACACGAGACGCAGAATAGCGCGATGGGGGACCACGACGCCCTTCGGTACGCCAGTGGAGCCCGACGTGTACATGAGGTAGGCCGGGCTCTCCGGGACGAGCGACTCGGCGACTCGAAGGGCGGCCGGGGCGAGCGCGCCATCCACTTCGACGACCGCGATGTTTGCGGCCAGGTCGCCTTCGAGAGCCGGGCGTTTGGCGGTGGTCGTGACGACGGCTTTGGCGCCGCTCAACTCGAGCATCAGGGCCAGGCGAGCGAGGGGGTAGCCCGGATCGAGTGGCGCATAGACAGCCCCAAGGCTGAGGATGGCCAGGGGCGCCGCGACCTGATCGGCACCACGCTCGAGGAAGACGGCCACCGTGTCGCCGTGCGCGACCCCGAGCGCGGTGAGGGCGCCGGCGAGGCTACCAACGCGGGCGGCGAGGGCGCCATAGGTGAGGTTTTGCTCAGCCTCGACGGCGGGACGGTCCGCGTGGACGGCGGCGATGCGGGCGAAGACAGAGACGACCGTCTCCGAGCGGGGATAGTCGCCGTCTTCGCCGGACCAGGCATCGAGAGTCCGAGCCTCCGAGTCGGTGATGAGGTCGAGGACGTTCAGCGCGGCGCCAGCATCGAGCTGAGAGAGGACGTGATGGGTCACGTCGGCGACGCGGGCCGTGAGGGCAGGTGGGCCGTCAAAGTGGGCTTGGCCATCGAGGCCCGACGTCAGGGCCACGGTGAAGAGCGCGCCGTCGCAGCGCGCTCGAAGCTGCCAGGGCGCAGCGTCGGGCAGAAATGACGACACGGCCATGAGCCACGTCGTCGCGTCGGCGTCTTCGGGGACACGCAGCGTCAGAGGCGTGCCGTCGAGCTCGAGAGTGGTCGTGGCGACGGGGTGAGCGCGCGCAAGCGTGGCTCCGAAAGCGGCAGCGAGCCCGAGGGCCTTACGTCGGCTGGTTTCGGGGTCGCGCACGGGATCATTCATTGGGTGCCATTTCGGCCATTTGGAGCGGAGATATTAGCCCGAAGTCTCACTCTAGCCCATTCCACGTCCAGCAAGGGTCACGCTCACTCCCGCTCGACGCGGACCCCCGCCGCCGATCCCCAGCGACGTTCGGCGGTGAACGTGGTCTCGATGAGTAGCTCGGTGACCGTCGTGCTTGGAAAGCGGAGGACGTCCCACGTGACGGCGGGGGCGGCCGCGAGACGAACGACCGGGAGGTGCGGGGTCTCGGTCAGGAGAGTGGCCCAAGGCCCGTCCCCGAGCCGACCCTTCACTTGGACGCCGAGGGGCAGGTCTGCGGGCTCGCCACGGGTGTCGAGCCAGATGGCGGCGACCAATGTGGCTTCAGGGAGCCTGATCTTGAACCACAACTGTCCCGCGAGCTGAGGTGCACCCGTGCTCCAAGTGGTCTTGGGATCGCCGTCGAGGAGGTTCGTCAGAAGTGAGGCCCGGAGCGCGCCCTCGAGCGTGATGAACGGCACCCGCTTCCCTTCTGGGAGCGGCGCTGGGCG
>CANMLD010000259.1 GCA_947498315.1 Pseudomonadota bacterium
CGCGCACCCTGAACCGGAACATGCTGCGCGTCGCCGTCCGGTTCCGACCCCGCGCATCGGCGCGCGCAGGGCCAGTCAAGCGTCGCTCGCAGCCCCCCGGAGGCGGGCAAAGCGAAGCGCCCGGCGAGGAGGGCGAGGGGGACGCTTGACTGGTGCTCAGCGACCCCACCTTGGATAGCGCGGCGTCTTGAGCTGGCGTGAGGGCGTGTCCATGTTCATCTTTATGAAATGAATAGAGAAATTCCTTCAACTGAGTGCGTCCACTCGGTTTGAACCCCAGTAGCCGAGCGAGCCCGCCGTCCGCGCGCAGGCGTTCGATGTCCTCGATGCAGTCGCCGCCGGAGGCGAACAAGCACATGAGGCTCTCGACGTATCGGCGGACGACGTTCGACTTCATCCCGAGCCGGCTCGCGAGCGATCGATACACCTTCCGGCCGAAGACCCGGCGGCAGAGTTCCACGACCAACGGCACGCCGCTGAACGACGTGAGATGACCTGCCTTCGCGGATTCGATCTTGAACAGAAGGACGCCCTGCTCTACGCTCATGCTGCACCTCAGATTGTGGCCTAAGTAATAACGATTAGCAGGGGTTTCCCTGGCCTGGAAACCCCAGGTGCGCCTCTTTCCTTTAAAAAATATCATTAATATGTCGATTTTGTGGCGACGAACGCTAAACGGGTCCAAGCGTTCACCCAGCAGGGAACAGCACGCCACCACGGCTAAGCACGCGTTCTGCTCGGCGAGGGCGTCATTGTCACCTGAGCGGAGGCGATTTATCGCCGACGATCAGGGGCGATCACCGGGCGCACCGAAAGCCGACACCGCCGGAGCGTGAGTCGGCGGCTTGAGTCAGGAGAGCGCCCGGACGAAGCGACGTGGCACCCCAAAAGCCGCCAACACAGACCCCATCGGCGCACCACTCCCAGACGTTTCCGAGCAGGTCGTAGTGCCCGAAAGCACCGCGGCCAGCCTCTCGCTCTCCACGACGCCCCGGGCTCCCGCGTGCGCTGCGGCCGAAGCAGGCGCGCGCCGCATCCGGCTCTGAATCTCCCCACGGAAAGCGTCGCCCATCGTCGCCCTGAGCGGCTCGGGCCCACTCGACCAGCGTCGGGAGTCGCTTCCCCGCCCAGCGCGCATACGCCAGCGCGTCCGCGTGGGTGACTCCAACCACGGGCATGTCGGGTTCCCCAAAGCCGGGACGATGCATCCACGGCGGCCGTTCGCGAGCGCCAAGAGCCCGACGTGCCGCCAGGAACTCGAGATAGTCGTGATTGGAGACGGGGTGGATGTCGAGGAAGAAGGCGGAGGCCCGGACGCGGCGGCCATCGATGAGGGCCCGCCCACGCGGCACCGGGAGCTGCTCGACGCCACGCCGCGGCGGCGGGCTCAGCCAGCTCCAAAGGGTCCTAATCACCTGCCGGCGCCAATCACGGGGCGAGGAGCTCTTCGGCGATCTTCCGAACGAGGTCAGCGTCGACGTCGTCCTTATGGGTCTTCATGATGAGGCCCATGACCTTGCCAATCTGCTTGCGCGAAGCCACCCCAGCCTCGGCAATAGACGCCGTGACGATGGCACGGGTCTCGGCTTCGCCGAGCTTTTTGGGCAGGAACTGCGACAAGTACTCAATCTCAAAGGTGAGCTGGGCAGCGTTGCCTGCGCCGCGTTCGCCGACCTTGAGAAACTCTTCGCGAGCCTTCGCCATGGACTTCACGTACGCCGTTATCTCGCGAAGATAGAGCGCGTCGTCGACGACGCCACCGAAGCCATCAGCGGTCTTGGCCAATTGGATCTTAGCGCGGATGGCACGGATGACGTCGAGGACCGGCTGGTCCTTGGCTTTCATGGCCGTCTTCAGGCGTTCATTGAGATCATTTTCGAGAGCGGACATGGAAACTCCAGGGGGTGGCGGCACCGAGCTGCTGGCGAGTCAGTCAGTGGGGGAGCCGCAAGCTCAGGGGGTAGGAAAGTCGTTCACGATATCGGCGGCGGCGGATTCGCCTGGCGCGAGCTCTTCGCCGGCCATGATGATGGCGTCGCGGGGAATGTAGACGTCGTCGCGGATCTTTCGAACGTGGGTTCGTCCGGTGGAGTGCATTGTAGCCACGGCGCGGTCGACGGTATACCCGTCAAGCCCAAAGAGCTCGAGACGTTCCGTGCCTGGCCCCATGGTCGTATCGGCAACCACGACGGTCTTGAAGGGCCGCTGCGAGCGGACTTCGGTGCGAAGGTCCGTGTACGCGGCGCGGGCCTTTGCTCCGAAGAGCCGGATGGTGACCCGGTCGGCCACCGCTTCGACGGCCACGCGCACCTCGAAGGGGTGGCTGTTCCGGATGACGAGATCTTTGACGCCGTAGGACACACTGGCGTCGAAGCCGGGCGCGATGTAGACCGGGATCCAGGTGTGAGCGAAACGCTCCACGATCTCGAGGCCCCCCAGCACAGCGGCAGCATGAAGAGTGCTCGATGGCTGACAGACGCCGCCACCTGACTGATCGACGTACTTGCCGCGGTCGATCGCTGGCGCCATTCGGTAGCCGAGATGCTCGTCGCGCGGGCCGACGACGCGGTTGTAGGACAGCTTCTCGTAGGGCGACAGGGTGAGCCCGTGGAGGCGCAGCGCCGCTTGGCGGACGTTGTGCGCACGCCGCTCGTGCTCGGCCTTGAAGCGCGTGGTGAACTCCGCGAGCGCGGCACCAGGGAGGGGCTGCGGCGCAAAGACGGAGAGGCCGCGGTCGAAGCTCTGACGCGCGGTGGCCTCTGAGGTCCACAGCGCTGAAATCAGGGTCACCGCGATGACCAACGCGCTCGATGACCCGATGGTTTCGGAGCGAGAGTGTAGCGATGAGTCAGTCGACGGCGAGCGCATGAGGCAGCAGCTTATGCGTGCTTTCCGCATGTCGCCAGATCTCCGGTATAACCGTCGCATCGCGTTCTGGGTGGGCAGAGGAACGCCTGGGGCATCTGACGAGCAGGAGGCCTTCGTCTCCTTTGACCGCGTCCTCGAGCGTTCGCGCTGAGCTCGGACACGTTCGAGTGCTGGCAGGTGACCTCTATGGCGAGATCGACGACCTCGAGACCGCTCGCCTACTCGATGCACGTGAGCCAAAGGTGGCCCTCTGGCCACCCATTTCACGGACGCAACGCGCCGTTCTTCGGATGCGCGCTGACGACGACATCATCGCGACTCGGCTCGGTCGGGAGAGACGTCGCGCCGCGCCGAGCGCCGCGCATCGAAGTGCCACGCGACCGACTGTGGTTCCCCGAACTTTCGCCGGAGTACTGATCTGAGCTCATGAGAATCGACGTTACGGGTCCACCTCGATTCGTCACGAACGGCATCCCCAATCCTGGTAGCCTGTTGCCATCGATGCGTAGTCGGCTCTGGGCGCAAGGGTGAGGCGAAAGAAGATGACGATGAGCCACAGGCCGAAACTGAGAAGGTGCTCCTTTTCTCCCGTCGCATGCCTTCGCGCTGCGGCACGGGAGCGGCGTCAGATGACTGCGATAGGTCCTCACGTACCGAGTGGTACGCGCCGGTTGTGTCTCCCTCGGGGGGCGCGGGCGTATCCCCCGCCGGCAAGCGCAACAACAGCCTTCCTTGCTCCCGTACGGCATCGCTTCGGCCTGCTAGGTCCGAAAAACAGCAGGCTCCTAGTTCCCAGCGCCCCCCTCCTCTCGTCGTGGCCCCTGGGGGTTCTGCTCTGCCTGACGCTGCCGGCGCACTTGGCGCTCGCGCACGCGCCGCTGAATGGCCAATGGGCCGTCGAGCGCCGTATCACCTCCTCGTTCGAGATGCCCATCGTGGGGCTCGTGGTCCAAACCCAAACCATTCGGGCGCTCTGGTCCATCAGCGGACAGCCGGACGCGCTAGCGGGGTCGAATGGCTACTCGGTCTCAGAGAAGGTCTGTTCGGTCAACCTCGGCAGCTCAACCCCGGCAATCAAGGGTACGTTGAGACCGGGCTTCGCAGCCGGAGTGAGCGGCACGACCTTTGCCCTCGACGTTGGAGTGGAGCGCCCTGGGGCCATCCGCATCGACGTCACGAAGGTCATCGGCGCCGAACTGCAACACGGGGCCGCACTACCCGTGAGCCCAACCGATGCCCGTGTCCGGGACATCGATGACGACGGATTACCCGGTTTCACCGTGGCGCTAACGGGCCTCGTCACCGGCGAGATCCGCTTCGTGCGCCGAGAGCGGCTTCGCTTCAGCGGCAAGCTGACCTCGCCGGACCGGATGGAAGGGAAGGTCGCCATTGAGTTCGAACAACGGGCCATCGCGGCAACGAGCTCGTTTCTCCTCGATCCCATCCCTGAGCGTATCGATGACGCGCGTTTCAGGGCTCGGCGGCTCGGTAAAGCCACCACGTGTGAGACGTTGAAGCGGCAGTGACGCCATGTTGGGGCAGCGGGTCGGTTTCTCTGGTTGGTTCTGCCGCCGCCCAGACTTCTCCTAGTTGGCGGGTGCCGCCATGATCCAGTGCGCCGGATTGGCCGGCGTCGGACCGTGTTTCACCGTAAGGGTGAGCGACGCCGCCAATACGGTCGCGCCATCGAAGTCAGCGCCTGGTTGCAGTGTGACCATATGGGTCCCTGCGGTACCGATCGTGAAGTCGAGCGTGATGAAGTTCGGGTTGCCCGTGATGGTCCCCGCAGCTCCGACGTAAGCCTGCGTGATGACAGGGCCGGACGACGGGCTGAAGATGACCATCTGGTGCTGGTCCGCCGGACAGGTCCCGCCGAGCTGGGCGCAGGTGTTGACTTGGTGGCCCGTGGCCAACGTCACGCTCTCGTTCGGCGCCTTCACCGAACAAGACGCGCAACGACCCGACGCGGCGTCGCAGACGGGCGCGTCGGCCGGGAACGTCGTCGCGCAGTAGCCCGCCGGCTTGCTCGAGCAGACAGTAGCGGGGTTGTTCGGCAGTGGGTTACACACGAAGACGCCGTTGAACGTCGCGCCAGTGGGGAGTGCCAGGGTGAGGTTCGCCGCCGCGGGTGCCGCGCCCGCCTGGGTGCTGCGTGCCATGGCGAGGGAACAACGAACGTTCTGACCCGAGGTGCCCGTGATCTGGCAGACGACGGGCGCGCAAGCGTTGTCGACGCAGCGCGAGCCGCTCTTGCATTGACCATCGACGACGCACAGCGTTGCACACGTGCTCACCGACTGATCGAGCGCGCCCGTGCAGGCGAGGTCGAGGTAGTCACCGCAGACGCGCTGCTGAACTGCGCCACAAGCGGAGTCGTCACTGACGACCTCCGACCCGCAGACCGAGTTCGTGCAGACCGCTTCGAGCTTTTCGCCGCTGCATGTCGTCGCGTCGGTGCACGACGCCGCAGTGGCGTATGCCGCCGGGCAGTCGACCGCCGTCGCGCAGCAATCGCCGCCCGAGCAGCAGCGGCCCCCGCCGCAGTAACCACTGAGGCAGTCGCCCGCGACCGAACAAGCGCCTCCCTCGGCCACGCCCTGGACACACTGGCCAGCCTGGCAGAGGAAGCCTTCGCCGCAGTTGGCGTTCGTGGTGCAGGCATCGCCCGTACCGCCATTGGTCGAACAGACGCCTGAAAGGCAGGCGAGGCCACTCTGGCACTCGGACGACAACGTGCAGGCGGCACCGGCAGGAAGGTCCACGGCACACTCGCCGGTGTCGCAGTGGTACGCGGCGTCACAGTCAGCGTCATTGGCGCAGGGCGTCCCAGTGACGCCCGCCGAGCTGCAAACCCCGAGAGCACAGACGAGGTCCGGACTGCACATCGCGTCGCTCGTACAGCCGTCTCCGACGCCGCCATCCGCCGTGCA
>CANMLD010000260.1 GCA_947498315.1 Pseudomonadota bacterium
GATGGCATCGCTCGGAGTATGAAGGAAGCTGGGCTCACTTGAAAGTGGACGGGTCAAACCTAAATCGTCGCGACGATTCAAACCAAACCCCCGTTCACACGACTCGCCGCTGCCCAACCACGCGCCCAGCCACGTTCCGGACGACGTGATCTTCCTCGAGGCAAGATGGCGGCAACAGGCCGGGCGCGAGCACGTCGAGGAGGAATCGGGCAGCGACGGGGCGTGCCGCGTCGCTGCCGCTCAGGACCTTGAGCGCGAGGCCGAGGCGACTTCGGGGCAGGGCGACGCACAGGACGCCGGCGGCGCCGACTTTCGAGATGACGGGCTCGCTCGCGGCCTGTACGAGCGCGAGGTCGAGGCGTCCGTCTCCGCTCATCCACCAGGCTTCTCGGTTCATCGCGCGTCCGATGGCGCCGAGAAGGGAGGTGGGCCGTGGTCGCGCTTCGCTCGAATCGAAGTCGCCCTCCGGTGTGGCATCGGCGGTAGCAGCCGCCAAGCGGGCATAGGCGCGGGCCATGGCCGACAGGGACAGTACGAAACAGGGTGCGCCACAACCGTCCGTCACGGTTCGGACGTCGGCCCCTGTGAGCGTGCCGATTCGATCGCGGATGGCGCGTTGCACCCGTGACTCAGGGTCCAAATAACGATCAGGGTCGTCGCCAAGGGCGGTGGCCGCGGCCAGCATGAAGGTGTGTTTGCCCGAGCAGTTGTTGTGAATAGGGCTTGGAAGCGCCGATGTCCGGACCAACGCGTCTGCAGATGCCACATGGACTGGCGAATGGGCGCCGCACCGAAGGCAAGTCTCTAGCAGTCCGAAGCATGTCAGGAGCGCGTTCACGCCATCCACATGGCCCGGTTGGCCCGAATGGCTGGCCGCGCCGAGGGCGAGGTCGGCGTCGGTGAAGGTGATCCGATCGGGCGTTGCTACCGCCAGTGCGCCCGCTCGAGACGCCGTGGCGCCGGCGAGAGGACCCGCGACCGCTCCGAGCGCATCGAGGCTTGCTGCGAGCTGAAAGGGCTTGGCGGCGCTACGCCACGTGGTGACGGGTTCGAAGGGGCCGAAAGCCCGAAGCAGCGTCCCGGCGTCGTCACATAGGGCCGCCGCGACCTCATGGATGGCCTCCACCGCATCGCCGCGAGTCTCGATGACGGTCAAGCGGGCCAGCTCGCCGCCACCCGCTCGTCCCCAAACGGATGCGGCCGTGGCATCGGTTGACTTCTTGGATGCGGCGCTCTCGAAGCGTGGTGCAGTAGCATCAACCATGATTCATGCTTCCGCAGACGCAGCGTCCTGGCAAGTCGCGTTCACCACGGGGGCTCTCGATGCACCACGAGCACGGCGCCTCTGCTTCGTGACAAAGGGTGCCTCGTCCGAGTAAGGTCCGCGACTTGGGCGGCGGAGGACACAGGCTTGGGCGGCGGAGGAAACAATGGACGAGAGCGACAGAGACAAAGCGCAGACGAGCGACGGTGGCGCGACCCCATCGCCGTCGCCCTCAGGCGGTAGCCCGGCGCCGGGGATGATGCCGCGCTTGCGCGCCCACCTCTTCGAGATGTTCTCGTTCGATCTGCGCTCGCTAGCGCTCTTCCGGGTCGTCATGGCCACGCTCATGTTGGCGGACCTCTGGAATCGCATCCCGGACGTCGAAGCGCATTACACGGACTTCGGCGTGTTGCCGCGCGTGGACTACATCACCAACTTCATGGGGAAGTACCAACTGTCCTTCCACATGATGGGCGGCACGACCTTCTCAATCTACCTGCTGATGGCCGTTCAAGCCGTCTTCGGCGTGCTGCTCCTGATCGGGTGGCGCACGCGGCTCATGCACTTCTTGTCATGGCTGTTCCTGGTCTCGTTTCAGACCCGCAACCCGTACGTCCTCCAGGCCGGTGACGTGCTCTTCAGGCAGCTCTTCCTGTGGAGCATGTTCCTGCCGCTCGGCGCGCACTGGTCGGTGGACCGGGCCAGAAACACGCGCGAGTCCATCGACCCACCACCGCGCGCGATCAGCGGCGCCGTCGTGTTCGGCTTCATCATGCAGATCTGCATCGTGTACTGGTACACCGCCGCCCTGAAGACCGGAGTCGAGTGGCGAAACGGCACGGCCGTCTGGTTCGCGCTCAACCTAGACCACTTCGCGACGCCCTTCGCCTATTGGCTCATGGAATACCCGCGGGTCTTGACCTTCCTGACCCATTCTACCTTCTGGTTCGAGTGGCTTGGACCCTTCCTCGCTTTCTTCCCGGTGGCGCCGCAGAAAGTGAGGCTCTTCGCCGTCGTGGCCTTCCTCGGCCTTCACGCTGGCTTTGGGATTGGGCTCAAGATCGGGCTCTTCATCTTCGTGTCCATGGCGGGTTGGCTGCCCTTCATCCCATCGTTCTTCTGGGACCGACTCGGGGACTGGTGGAACCGGCGCCGCGCCGCGAAGAACAAGCCGCTCTTCCATGCCAACCCCGAGACCTACCAGCGGGTCTTCTCTCGCATCGTTCCGAAACGGATGATGGCCCCCCGGGCATACGATTGGCGCATCCCGCGTATCGTGCCGCCAGTGGCTGTGTTTCTGCTCATCTACGTCTTCCTCTGGAACAACACGTCCATCAGCGGCAAGCCCCTCGCGCTACCGGGGATCGAGCAAAAGTTCACGTCCTGGATCCCGGAGAAGTTCGCTTGGCCTGTTCGGCTCCTGGGACTTCACTTGCCTGATAAGACCACGGTGGGAGAGACCGAGATCCCCTTGAAGGCGCTGGGCTTTACTCTACGGCTCGATCAGAAGTGGAACATGTTTGCACCGCGTCCCATGACCGGTGACGGGTGGTTCGTCATCGGCGGCACGTCTCGGAAAGGCAGAGTCGTCAACCTCTGGGGAGAGAGCCCCACCATCGACTGGGCCAAGCCGGAGTGGGTCAAGGACACCTACACCGGTCAACGCTGGCGAAAGTACATGATGAACCTGTGGATGAAGGACTTCAAAAAGCACCGCCGTCACTATGGGCGTTACCTGTGCCGGAAGTACGACAGGGACACCCCGGGCGATAAGTTGGAGACCTTCCACATGTACTATATGAAGGAGGAGACGCTGGTCGACGGTCTTGCGCCTACGGAGTGCGTCACGCTCTGGCGCCACTGGTGCACTGATCGCGGCAAGGACGTAAAGAAGACGCCCTACGCAGACCAATGCGCCGAGATCAACGTGCGTGCCGCTTCCCAGAAAGCATCCCGGGAGGCCTGCAAGTGCGACAAGGCGGACGACAAGAGCGGCGACAAAGGGACCAAGTGCTGGCAACGGGTCAAGAAGAAGCGTGATGACTTCGTGAAGAAGCAGAACAAGACGAAGGTGACGGACCCTGCGCTGCTCTCACTCATCGCGGAAGCCAACGCGGAGTACGACCGGTGCGCTGCCAGCGCTCCCGCGGGCGCTCTGTCGGGCGCTCCGGCACCCACCGATCCGAAAGAAGACGACGACCCCCCTTCGGGAAATTGAGCACAGCCGTCGAATCGAGCTATGCTACCTCGCGCTCTGGGCTCACCCGAGCGCTCAACAATCGGCCACTCTGGAACGAGGCATCTATGGACTCAGATCAGTTTACGCTGGGCATCGAAGAGGAGTTCCAGATCATCGACCCGCGCACGCGGGAGCTCACCAACGCCATCAGTCAGATGATGGAAGCCCGTCAGAAGATGGACTCCATCAACATCATGGGCGAGCTCCACCAGTCCGTGGTCGAGGTCGCCTCCGGCATCTGCCAGGATATAAAGGAGGCGCGCGCCGAGGTCGTCTCGAACCGACTCGCTGCCGTCCGCATCGCGCAAGAAGTCGGCATGAAGATCGCTGCGGCCAGCACACACCCGTTTTCGCGGTGGCAGGAGCAACAGATCTCGGAGGGGCAGCGCTACCAGGAGCTCGTCGGCGAGCTTCAGGACGTGGCTCGCGCCAACCTCATCTTCGGGCTCCATGTTCACGTCGGCATCCCGGACCGCGAAGACGCCATCGCGATCTTCAATCAAGCCCGCTACTTCCTGCCGCACATCCTCGCGATGTCCACGTCGTCGCCCTTTCTCAACGGCCGCAACACGGGGCTCCAATCGGTTCGCAGCCTCATCTTCAAGCGGCTCCCACGTACAGGTATTCCAGAGGCGTTCACGAGCTACTCTGAATACACGTCGTTCATCGACCTCCTGGTGAAGACCCGGTGTGTGGACGGCGAACGTCGGATGTGGTGGGATTTACGCCCGCATCCGATATATTCGACTCTCGAGTTCCGAATCGCCGACTTGCCGACCCGCGTTGACGACGTCGTCGCGATCGCAGCACTCGTTCAGGCCATCGTCGCGACCCTGATGCGTCTGCACCGCAACAATCAAGCGTGGCGCTACTACCCGAGTGCGCTCATCGAAGAGAACAAATGGCGTGCCGTTCGTTACGGCGTCCACGGCAAGCTCATCGACTTCGGCCGTCAGAAGGAGGTCCCCGTCCGAGACCTCATGCGAGAGGTGATCGATCTCGTCGCTCCGGCAGCTAACATGCTCGGGTCGCTCAGTGAGCTAGAGCACCTCTACAAGATCCTCGACCATGGGACGAGCGCTGACCGCCAACTGCAGGTCTACGAAGAGACCAAGTCCCTCGAAGCGGTCGTCGACCACGTGCTCGACGAGACCGTCGCGGGCGTCATCTGAGTTTCGGGCTCATGACTGACTCCATGCCTGGGGCTGCTGCCGGCGGTGCCGGCGCGGCGATCAGTGCTGCTCCTGAGCGGTCAGCGAGCAGCGGTCGGCCGTCAGCTTAGGTCGGCCGGCCGGGCTGCAAGTCTCGCGCGGCGCGGCGCTTCCTTGACCTCGCCGGGCTCATGACTGACTCAATGTCTTGGGCCGCTGCAGGCGGTGCCTGCGCGGCGCTCAGTGCTGCTCCTGAGCGGTCAGCGGTCAGCGGTCGGGTGTCGTCTTCGGTCGGCCGGCCGCGCTACAAGTCTGGCACGAAGCGGCGCTTCTCTGGCCTCGCCGGGCTGACCGCTGATCGCTGATAGCCCGGCGTCAACTCCGGCTGAAGCCGGCGTCGCCGGCGCTGGGGCTGACCGCTGAGCGCTCATGACTGACGCGATTCCGAGGGCAGCTGCCGGCTGAGCCGGCGCGTCGCTTCCACCTGCCCCTGGCCTATCAGCGATCAGCGGTCGGCCGTGTCAGCTTCGGTCGGCCGTGTCAGCTTCGGTCGGCCGGCCGGGCTGCAAGTCTCGCGCGGCGCGGCGCTTCCTTGGCCTCGCCGGGCTGACCGCTGACACTGACCGCTGATAGCCCGGCGTCAACTCCGGCTGAAGTCGGCGTCGCCGGCGCTGGGGCTGACCGCTGAGCGCTCATGACTGACGCGATTCCGAGGGCAGTTGCGTATTCCGGCGATCGTGAACACCCAGATCGCTCCATCGTGAACACCCAGATCGGCACATCGTGAACGGTCCTGTCGGAGCGTAGCGACGCGGTTCGGTTTCGGAGCGCAGCGACGCTGCCTCTTCGGTTCCTCGTCCGGGTGAGAGAGCCGCCGCAGGCGGGGCTGTGGGCAGTGTGGGCTACCGCGCATCGCGGTAGTCCAAACGGCTGTGGGCAACCGCGCATCGCGGTTGTCCAAGCGGCTGTGGTCAGGCTGGGGGCAGGCGCGCCAGCGCGTACCCGCAACGCGGGCTGTCCCCAGGCTGTCCACAGACGCGTCAGCCGTGTCACTGTCCACAGCCCTTCGGAGCGAAGCGACGCTCGTC
>CANMLD010000261.1 GCA_947498315.1 Pseudomonadota bacterium
GCCACCGTCGTCATCGCCGGCGTCCTCGAGTGGCGCGATCCCGAGTACGTGGACTTCGACAAGCGCCACCGGCAAGACAAGGTCCTCGCCCAACGCTTCGCGTCCCTCGGCGTCCCTGCCGAACGCCTGGCGCTGCTGCTCGATCGCGACGCGAAGCGGAGAGCGGTCCTCGAGACCGTCGCGCGCCTCGCCGACGCGACGCCCGTGGGTGGCACCTTCGTCTTCTACTTCGAAGGCCATGGCGTGCGGCTCGACGACGGTCGCATCGTGTTCGCCACGTCGGACGTCCGCAGTGAGCGCGAGGCTGACACGGGGCTCGTCCTCGACGACTTGCGCGCCATCCTGGCCGATCGCCTCCGCGGGCGGCGGGTCATCCTCCTTGCCGACTGCTGTCATTCCGGTGGTCTCGTCGATGTAGCCGTCGCTCTCCGTCGGCTTGGGTTCGAGGCCGTCGCGCTCACGTCCTCGGAAGCCTCGAACGAGTCCACCGGCGACTGGACCTACACCCTGGCTCTGAACGACGCGTTAGCGGGTCGCGCCGGCTTCGACCACGACCGCGATGGCCACGTCTCCCTCGGCGAGCTGCATTCCGAAGTACGGCAGGCCATGCTCTACCGTGAATCGCAGCGCTCCGGCTTCGACGCGGGCGCAAGCCCTCTGTCTCTGCGTCTCGCTCCCGCGACGGCCGAGCCGCCAGCGCGAGCTCCGAAGGGCTTTCGGGTCGGGGAGTACGCCAACTACGACGACGAGGTGGTACGAGTCCTGGGCGAGCAAGAGCGCGAGGCCATCGTCGAGACGCTCGACTACGCGACGCGCACCATCGAGCGCGTCGACGTGACGGAGCTCGCGCCCATCACCTTCGACACCTTCCCCGTAGGCGCAACGCTGTCGGTCGAGTGGGACGGGAAATGCTGGGCGGCGCGCGTCACCGCGGTCGACGGCGCCTTCCACAAAATCACGTACCCCGGGTGGGACGCGTTCTGGGACGAGTGGGTCGCCGACGACCGTATCATCTCGGGCGAAGAGAGCTGTCCCGAACCCGAGTGATCACAGCGGCTTACCGAGGTTCGTGGAACGCGAAGGTCCGGCCCATCGAGTCCGTGACGTAGACCGTTCGGAAGCTCGGGCTCGGCGCTGGGTCGTACTCAATGGCCAGCCGACGTGCGTAGTCCGTACGGCCACTCTGCTTTCGTCGAGCGAGGGCGGCCTGGAGCCCGAAGAGGAAGAGCACGCCGCCCGAGTAGCCACCGAGGTGGGCCATGTAGGCGACGCCACCGCCGAACGGATCGGCGCCCATCAGCCCGATGACCTGAAGCGCGAGCCACAGCCAGCCGAGGGTCAACAGGCGCATCGGGATCGGGATGAAGAGCGTGAGTGGCGTGATGAGCAGCACTCGTTCGCGCGGCGCGAGCATGACGGCCGCCGCGAACATGCCGGAGATGGCGCCCGATGCGCCAACCATCGGCACGCCGCTCGTCGGGTCCCAGGCCACCTGGGCCAACGCGGCCACGACGCCAGCCGCCGCGTAGAGCGTCGCGGTCCGCGAAGAGCCAAGTCGGGTCTCGACCAGCCGGCCGGCGAAGTAGAGCATGAGCATGTTCGCGGCGAGGTGCAGCCACCCGCCGTGCAAGAACATGCTGGTGAACAGGGTCACCCAGCCGTGGAGGGTCGCGCCGAGCTCACTCGGGACGAGCCCCCAACTCCAGAAGAACACGTCCGGCTGAGCGACGAAGAGCGATGTCAAAAGTGTCACGGCCACGTTGGCTGCCATGAGCCACAATGTCACTGGGGCTGCGCGCCGAAGTGACGGTCGTGCTGCGGAAGAGTCCCGTTGAAGAGGCCGTTGGGCGGTCCAGCGCATCATGGTTTCGAGATCCTTTGCGCCCTCGAGCGGGGTGTCGCGCCCGAAGGCGCATCGCAACCAAAGCGATGCGCCCGGGCGGCGACGGCAACTGTCCGGCGACGGCAACTGTCCGGCGACGGCAACTGTCAGCAAGCCGAGTGAGCAAGCCGTGTGCCAAGCAAGCCGAGTGCCAAAGCGCGATGCCCGTCGTGATGCCAATGCCCGCTCCTTCGATTCGGGGGGCTACAGCCTCCGGCAAGGCCTCCGGGAACCGTGCGCCATCAGGCGCGGTAGAGACTTCCGAGGTACAGAGCGTCCGCAATGAGAGTCCTCTTCGTCCAAGACAACCCCCTCGACGAGTCTCTCGCTCTCATTGAGCTCGCGGCGCTCCTCGACCTGCGCGGGCATCGAGCCTTCGTGCTGCTCGACCGAGAGGAGCGCGACCTCCTGAAAGCGTCACGCGAGATAGGCCCCGACCTCGTCGTGGTCGCTTGCTCCATGTTGAACCACGGCTGGGCACGCGGCGTCGCGACACGGCTCTCGGCCCTCGGCGCGCCGATCCTGGCCGGCGGCACGGCGCCGACGCTCTACCCAGAGCTGTTGCGCAATGGCCCCTTCGCCGCGCTCATCCGTGGGGAAGCCGACCGACCGGTTCTGGCTGCCATCGAGGCGCTCGCTTCGGGCTCCGGGCTCGGTCGCGACGTCGTCCTCGCCATCCCAGGCCTCGCGCTCTTCGACGGCGATGCGCTCGTCGGAACGCCACCCGGCCCTGGGATCCCCATGACCGAGGTCCCAGTCGCATCCAAAGACCTCTATTACGACCGCTACCCCTTCATGCGGCGCTTCCCCTTCAAGCGCTTCCTCGCGAGCCGTGGCTGTCACCACCGCTGCAGCTACTGCTACATCTCCGCGCTCAACAAAGTGCAGCCTCGCGAGCCGGGCGGGACGTGGACTCGCTACAAGTCGCCCGAGCAGATCGTCGATGAGATCGTGGCGGAGAAGGCCAAGGGCCCGCTCACCCACGTCCACTTCTCGGACGACCTCTTCACCGTCGATGCCGACTGGCTCGCCCGCTTCGCGCCGCTCTACCGCCGCCGCGTCGGGATCCCGTTCACGTGCAACACGAGCGCCGAGCTCGTCACTGAAGCGGTCGCAGCGGCGCTCGCCGAAGCTGGCTGCTGGTCGGCTGGCTTCGCCGTCGAGACCGGCAACTCGGAGCTGCGTCTCCGGGTGCTGCGAAAGGGCGTCACAGAGGAGAACATCCGTAACGCGGGCCAGCGCCTCCGCCATCAAGGCATCAAGCTAGCGACCTTCAACATGATCGCGCTCCCGGGCGAGACGCCGGATGGGGCGCTCGAGACCGCCGCGCTCAACGCCGAGATCGGCACGGACTTCGTTCGCATGAACTACGCGTTCCCCATGCCGGGGACGACCATGAACGACTATGCGCTCGAGAAGGGGCTCCTTCCCGCTGACTGGATGCAGCGCTTCGCGTCGCCAGGCTTTCGATACGCGCCCGGCCCTCAGTTCGCGACGCCGTATCGTCGCGAGTTCGAAAATCTCTTCGTGCTCTTTCGCGTAGCAGCCAAAGACCAGCGCTTCGTGCCAGCGGTGAAGCGCCTGCTGTCCCTCCCGAGCCCAAAAGTGGCAAGACAGCTCCTGACGTTGCAGGGAGCGTGGAACGAAAAGCTCAACTTCCGCATCCCTACTCTCGAGGGGATCCGGTACTTCGCCCGAGTGGGGCGCCCAGAGCTCCGGTCGACGAACTTTCCGGCGTTGTTGTGAGACGCGTCCGTCAGCCGAGACGGCGCTGCTCCAATCGGGCCGCGACAACACACCGGTAAACGGGGCTTGCAATGGGGCGCTCTGCCCCGGACACTCCGAGAGCCGCACCCTAGGGAGAGCCCGCCGTGAAAGCACTAATCGTAAGTCCCTACACCGAGACCGACCGCACCGCAGGCAAGTTCAAGAACTTCCTCGAGGCGATGCCGCCCATCAGCATCGCCTACGTCGGGGCAGCGCTCGAGCAGGCGGGCATCCCGGTCGCGCTCTACGACGACTTCTTGAACGGGGGCAGCCTCGCCGACTTCGAAGCCACCATCCGTCGTGAGAAGCCCGACATCATTGGGCTTTCGTCGGTAACCCCGACCGCGCCCGGCGTCACGCGTCTGTCGCAGTTCGTTCGGTCGCGCTTCCCGCACATCAAGCTGATGCAGGGCGGCGTCCACGCGACGGTCTTCGCGCGGCGCCTGCTTCAGAGCGGCGAAGCCGACTACATCGTGCACAACGAGGGTGAGGTGACGACGGTCAACCTCATCGACGCGCTGGCGAACTCGCGCGACTTGTCGACGGTCAAGGGGATCTCGTGGCGCTCGGGTGGCGACGTCATCACGAACGCGCCGCAGCCGATGGTCGAGGACCTCGACACCATCCCCTTCCCAGCGTGGCACCTCCTGCCGTGGCAGCGTTATAACCTCTTCAACTTCGCGCGCGTGGCCAACCCCGCGACGCTGATCCTCGGTAGCCGCGGCTGCCCCTACAAGTGCAACTTCTGCAGTCTCATCGTCATGGGCCACAACCGCCGCAAGCGTTCGATTACGAACCTCGTGGACGAGTGCGAGTACATGTACGAGCGCTACGGCATGAAGCAGATGGCCTACGTAGACCCGATCTTCCCGATCTCACGTCGGGAAGCCGTCTCGTTCCGGGACGAGGTCGTCAAGCGTGGCCTGCAGAAGAAGCAGGTCTGGACCACCGAGACCCGTGTCGACCTCATGGACCAAGAGACCTGCGAGGCCATGTACGAGTCCGGATGCCGGCGCGTGATGTTCGGCTTCGAGACGGGCGATCAGGAGACCCTGAACGCCATCAAAAAGGACTTCAAGCTCCAGCAGGCGTACGAGGCCGTGCGCCTCTGCAAGAAGGTCGGCATGGGCGTCATCGGGTTCTTCATCGTCGGCTCCCCCGGCGAGACCGAGCGCTCCATCGACATGACCATCAACTTCGCCGCTGACCTCGACATCGAGTTCGCCAAGTTCACGGTCTTCGTGCCCTACCCAGGCACCGCGATCTACAACGACTTCATGAAGGACGGCACGCTCAAGGAACCGGAATCACTCGAGTTCGAACGCTACACGTCTTACCCGACCGACGAGAACCCCGCCATCTATGTGACGCCCGCGCTCACCCAAGCGAAGCTCATGCAGCTCCAGAAGAAAGCGTTCCGGAAGTTCTATCTGCGGCCGAAGATGATCTACCGGCACCTCTTCGAGATCCGCGCCCTCAACGTGAACGACATGTACAACGGGCTTCAGCTCGTCCTCACGCCGAACTGACGCCGTCTGTCGGCACGCCGAGCTGGGACCGTCAGTCGGGCCCCGGTGGGCCGCGGCAGATTAGGGCGTACCGGTTGTCCTGCTCTTGAGTGCACAACAAGCAGTCGCCGTTGCTTCTACGCGAGTCGCAAACGTCGTTCATGGTTAGAGACGAGCACACGAATTGGCTCACTCGGCTGCCGACTTCGCCACCACCCGAGGGGTCCGAGTCGAACCCAATCCGGTAGATGGATCCTCCGGCGTCCGACCGAACGAACGCGACCGACACGAGGCTGTCGACACCCTCGAGCTCCTCGCGATAGACGAAGGGACGCCCCGACGTCGCTTCAGCGACGACACACTCCTTCGTAGTGCACTCGGTCGGCGTCGCTCCTTCGAGATGGGAGGCAAGCCCGGTCTCGAGAGTGCACGGCGGTAAGTCCAATTCCTCGCTATCATCGGCGCACGAAAACACCACGGCTAGGAGCGGCACCGCCGCCCAGTCACGCCACCCGATTCGTCGTCGCTCAATTATCATAACAATAGCTTGCCAGTCTACGAATGCAGGGAAGACGGG
>CANMLD010000262.1 GCA_947498315.1 Pseudomonadota bacterium
CCGCAGCGACGTCGTTCCAGCGGCCGCACTCCTTACAGGCACAGTACCGGAACGCGGCCAATCCGAGGGCCGATCGCGACCGCCCGCCCGAGCCCGCCCGCCCGAGCCCGCTCGGCCGACCGGCCGGCCATATCTTCCTCCCCTTTAAGCCGCCCGGCCGAACCCAAGACTATTGGAGTGCATGAGGGAAGACCGCTGGGGCACAGTCCCGAACGGCCCTCTACCCGGACGCGCCATGACAGGCGGCGTGCAACGAGTGTGCGCTGTGGGCGCGCAACGCAACACCTCCCTGGGGGCTTCGCAAGTGGCAATGCGCCCGATGAGGTTGGCGAGTTGGTTGATGTCGGAAGGTCGCTTTGCTTTGGTGCTCATGCTCGGATCATGCGGGACCGCTCGGGCAGGCGCAACAACCGACGATCGGCACGGGCTGATCAAACTGACCCACTACCCATCAGGCGCGGTTCTTGACTTACGTCGCCCGAGTCGGCACCGTGCCTAGGAGGATACCCGCCGTAGTCTTTTTTCGTGGTCAGGTTCACATGCGCGAAGGTCGAAACTCACCGAAGGTTCCTTTCGGCTTCACGCTCATCGAGCTCATGATCGTGGTCGCGATCTTGGCCATTCTCGCCGTGGTCGCGGTTCCCGCGTTCGTCAAGTTCATGCGTCGAGCCAAGACGGCCGAGGCCATCGATCAGCTCGACAAGGTGAGTAAAGGGGCCATCACGTATTACACACGAGGCAGGATAGCGCCGGCAACGGGCGCTGCCCTCAAGTGCCAGTTTCCGGCGACTCAAGGCCTCACTCCGGACATCACGGGAAAGAAGTGTTGTGGCGGCACCGCAGACGGGGATGGAGACGACCGATGCGACGTGAACGCGTCCCTTTGGAACGATACGACGTGGGCCACATTGAGCTTCGAAATGCGTGACCAACACTACTTTGGGTATTCGTTCCAGAGTTCCGGGGTGCTCGCCGCAGCGAAGTTCACAGCCACGGCTCAGGCAGACTTGGACTGCGACGGGATCATCTCTACCTTCGAGCGCTATGGCTACGGAGTCACAGGCGCTACGACCACCGAGTGTGACGTGAGCCTCTCTTCGGCGTACTTCAAAGACAACGAGACGGAGTGACGCTGCCGCTGTCCCGAGAGGGCTGCGGCGTCAGCGGTTGAGCTCGCGGCCATCGACGGCGAGGGCGGCCTCTTTGAGAGTTTCAGAGAGAGTCGGGTGCGCATGACAGGTCCGGGCGATGTCCTCGGCGCTAGCGCCAAACTCCATCGCAGCGACTGCCTCGCCAATGAGTTCGCCCACTTTGGGGCCAATCATGTGGACGCCGAGGACGCGGTCGGTCTCGGCGTGTGCGAGCACTTTCACGAGCCCGTCTGTCTGACCGAGGGCCTTTGCTCGCGCGTTCGCGGCGAAAGGAAAGGAGCCGGCGCGATAAGGGATCCCGGCTTCCTTGAGCTCTTCTTCCGTCTTTCCCACCCAGGCGATCTCGGGCTCTGTGTAGACGACTCCGGGGATGGTGTCGGGGTTCACGTGCCCGTAGCCAGTGGCGATGATCTCGGCGCACGCGACGCCTTCGTCCTCGGCTTTATGCGCGAGCATGGGGCCGGCAATGACATCGCCGATCGCATAGACGTTCGGCGCCGAGGTCCTCAGGTGAGCGTCGACTGTGATGCGTCCGCGTGTATCTAGCGTGATGCCGACCGTGTCGAGGCCCAGACCCTGGGTGTAGGGGCGACGGCCGACGCTGACCAGGACGCGGTCAGCGAAGATCGGCTCGCGGCCCTCCGCTTCGACGACGCAGCGGTCACCGTCACGGCGGGCGCCCGTGACTCTCACTCCAAGCTCGAACTCGAGACCTTGCCGGCGGAAGAGCGCGAGCGCGCGTTTGGCGATGTCAGCGTCTACGCCCGGCAGGATCCGCGGGAGGTACTCCAGGACAGTGACCTTGGCGCCGAGGCGCTTCCAGACGCTCCCGAGCTCGAGGCCGATGACGCCGGCGCCGATGACGACGAGGTGCTCTGGGACAGTCGGGTAGGAGAGGGCCTCGGTGCTGCCGCCGACGTAGTCCCAGTCCATCTCGATGCCGGGGAGCGTGGAGACCTCGCTCCCGGTGGCGATGAGGATGTTCGTGCCGGTGACGACTTGTTCGGTGCCGTCCTTGGCCTTGACGATGACTCGACCGGGACCGTCGATGCGGCCGTGGCCCGAGTACTCGGTGATCTTGTGCTTTTTCAATAGCCCGCGGACGCCGCCCGTCAGGTCCTTCACGATCTTCGACTTTCGCGCCAGCATCTTGTCGAGGTCGAACCGAAGTCCGGACGTCTCGATCCCGTGTGCACTGAAGCTGTGAGATGCCTCAGCGAAGAGGAAGCTCGACTCGAGCAGCGCCTTCGAGGGGATGCAACCGACCCTCAGGCAGGTACCACCAAGCTCGGGCTCCTTCTCGACACAGGCGGTGTGTAACCCGAGCTGAGCGGCCCGTATCGCGGCGATGTAGCCGCCGGGCCCGGATCCGATGACGACGAGGTCGAAGTGATGTTCCGTGCTCATGTCAGGCCTCGATCAGGATGCGAGCCGGGTCTTCGACGCATTCCTTGACGCGCTTCAGGAAGGTGACGGCTTCACGGCCGTCCACGATGCGGTGGTCATAGGTGAGCGCGACATACATCATGGGCCGGATGACGACCTGGCCGTTCTCGGCGACCGGGCGGTCCTGAATGGCGTGCATGCCGAGGATGCCCGACTGAGGCGGGTTTACGATGGGTGTCGACAGGAGCGAGCCGTAGATGCCGCCATTGGAGATGGTGAAGGTGCCTCCCTGAAGCTCGTCGAGCTTGATCTTGTTGTCTTGCGCGCGCTTTCCAAAGTCTGAGATGGTCTTCTCGATCTCGGCGAGGCCGAGCGCCTCGGCGTTTCGAATCACCGGGACGACGAGGCCGCGGCCACCACCGACGGCGACACCGATATCGTAGTAGTGCTTGTAGACGACGTCGTCACCGCGCACTTCGGCGTTCACCACCGGCACACTGCGGAGGCCCTCGACCACGGCCTTCACGAAGAAGCTCATGAAGCCGAGTTTGATGCCGTGCCGCGCGACGAAGGCGTCCTGGTACCGCTTGCGAGCCGCCATGACGGCGCTCATGTCGACCTCGTTGAAGGTCGTGAGAAGCGCCGCGTTCTGCTGGGCCGCGACGAGGCGCTCGGCGATCACGCGACGCATGCGCGTCATTGGGACGACCTCCTCCGCACGGGGACCCGCCGGAACGAGTGCGGGGGCGGCTTGCGCTGGCGCCGGCGGGGAGGGTCGCGCGACGGCGCGCGTGATGTCCTCTTTCAAGACGCGTCCTGAAGGGCCGGTGCCGGCGACGGTCGCCGGATCGATCCCCGCATGCGCCGCGGCGCGGGCGGCGGCAGGCATCACGTGGCCGCCAGGGGCCGGGTTAGGCGCCTTCGGAGCGGCGGCGACCGTGTCTTCGGCTTTGGCGGCGGGCGACGGTGACGCGGTTGCACCGACTTCGATGAGGGCGACGACGTCGCCGACCTTGGCGATGGCCCCGGTCTCGAGGACGCGTTTCACCAGGACACCGGCAGCCGGCGCAGGCACGTCGAGGTTCGCCTTGTCTGTCTCGATCTCGACCAGGGATGCATCCATGGCCACCGCTTGCCCCTCAGCCAGACGCCAATTGCCCACGGTCACTTCGGTGATCGATTCGCCGGGAGAGGGGATACGAACTTCGACGGGCATCTCGAGGTGCTCCTTCTGGCAGCAGGGGTCTGGCACGGGCCAGTAGCGCTATCGTCGCGGATGCGTGGTCCACGTGCGGCGGCGGGAGTCTCCAACAAGGTGGGCCGATTCGCAAACCTGATGTGAATTACGCTTGGGAGTTCGGCGCGTTACCCAGGGCGGCCAGGGTCTCACGCCCCCCGCGGTTCGGTCGTCACGGCCGCCAGTCCTCGAGGTGGACTTGAGGGTGGGTCGGGCGCGCATAGTTGCGGGTGCGAACGCGGTCGAGGCTGGTGGCGCCTGCGCTGACGACCGGCATGTGCTCGAACGAGATTGGTGCGTAGAAGATGCGGTAATGAAAGAAGTTCTTTTGAACCAGCACGTCGGCTCTTCGAGGGTCGAGGCCGAGTTCGCGCCAGAACTTCGGATGGATCGGGAGGGGAGGGCGTTCGGTGATGGCGATGTGAGTCGTGCCTGAGTCGAAGCGCAAGACACGGCCAAAGTCGCCCGTTTGATGAGCTGCGACGCGTCCGGTGAAGGTGACGGGTGGCTGACCGTAGCCAGGGCTCCCGACCAGCGTGACGGTGGCGGTCGCTCCGTCTGGCAGATACCAGAGTGCATCGATGGCAGCGGGGTCGTGAAGTGGGACGTAGGTTCGTAGCCCCGTCTCGGTGGCAGCGAGCGCCGCGAGGATATGCGTGTTTCCGCCAGGGGCGCCGGCGCCAACGATGTCATCGACGTCGACGATCGAGACCGGTCCGAAGCGGCGCTTTTTGGCGGTGAGAGATGCCAGAGCCTCAGGGACCGACAGCATTGGAGGGAGCGGGCTGAGGCGTTGAGCCCAAGCGAGGTCGGCCAGCTCGTCGGCGACGCGACTCGCGAGCGCCGCGTCGCCATCGACCGTCACGTGCACGGCCCACCCGAGCTGATCGGAGTCCGTGTAAGGGTGAACCATGAAGAGGCTCGTGCTCACGACCTTCGGGCGACCCTCCATCTCCGCCATCGCGGCGAAGACCTGCTTCATTGGTGACAAGAAGCTGATGGTCGTCCCGCCGCCGAGGACCATCGGGAGCTTCCGAAAGGCGCTCGTTGGCCGAAGCTGGCCTCGGAGCGCGCGGATGAAGCGCGTGCCGGCTCTGAAGCCGGTCGGGTACAGATCCCAATGTGGGTTCGACAGGTACGCGATCAGGATATCGACGGGCGCGACCATGGATTCAGTCAGATGAGCGTGCAGGTCGTAGCTGACGGCGATACGCGCGCCGGGGCACGCGGCGCGAGCTCGGCTCAAGATGATGCTCTCCGGAGACTGTCCGGACGCGCCCATCGCGAGTCCTTCGACCTGCATCGAACCGTGGAGTGCCAAGTAGATACCATCGAGGGGGCCAGCGTCGGCGATGCGCTGTTCGAGACCCGTCAAAAGCCATTCGAAGCACTTGGCCGTGAGCGGCCCGCTTGGGATTGCCAGCGACGAGGTGAGCGGGACCGCTTCGACGTCTCCTGCCAGGTAGGCGGCGGCGCGAAAGCCGGTCAGCTCGGCATGGGGCATGTAGCCGGCGAGCTCGCTGCCGCGAGCACCGGTCGCCGCGTGGAGGGCGTCCCCCGAGAGGTGATGCATTCGTCGAAAGTCCGCTTCGACGGTCGCGACGGGAGAGTAGGCGCAGGCTTCGTGGAAGATGCGTCCGTAGCCGATGCGGAGTGGACGGCCGCCGCGGCCGAGATCGGAGTAGCGAGGGATTTTCACGAAAGCTCCTGATGGCTCGTCCGGATGGGCACGCCACACGCCACGACGCGCGACTGGGTCTTCCTCCACGACCGGCCCAACGTCAATGGGGTATCGCAATCCCAAATCTGAAGGATTGGGCCGGGTCGCTGTTCACAACTTTCGCGCACGACCGGCGTTCGTGCGACCCGGTCCAATCCTCGATTGAACGAAGCGCACCACGGTCTCAAGGGTGGCTATGGGGAAAGAGGGTCGGGAGAGCAGCGGCTT